>JBOHJE010000028.1:0-27437 GCA_050728375.1 Methyloceanibacter sp. | reverse complement strand
CGCGCATGACAGCGTCCTCGATGCGCTGCACTTGAGGAAGCGCGACTTCCCGTTCGCGCATGGCGCACGGCACGATCTTCCCTGCGGACTTCAACTGTTCGACACCTATCACTGCTCGCGTCAGAATTTGAACACCGGCCGGCTGACGACCGAGATGTTCGAGAACGTCGTCGGCGAAGCCGCCGCGACCTTGCGTCGACGGGCGCCCTGAGCTTCTTGCTGCGGCAACCCAAGTCGGGCATGCTTTAGACTGGTCACTCTCAGGCGACGAGGCTTCCCTATGGCGGGGCTGGAGATTTCGCCGGCCAAGGTCGGCTATGTCATCGTCAAGGCGCGCGAATATGCGGCAAAGGTGGCGGCTTGGGACGAAGGCGCCACCTCTGACCACGACGCCGACTCCATTCTCGAAGCCTTCTCAGACGATGCGACGCAAGCCGAGCTCAGTGCGTTCATTCGCGACCTCAACGAGGATGAGCAGGTCAGCCTGGTCGCGCTTGCCTGGATCGGGAGAGGATCGTTCTCACCGGAGGAGCTCGATGAGGCGATCTCGACCGCGCGGTCTGAGCGCAATCATCGCACCAGCGAATATCTCATCGGCATGCCGCTCCTCCCGGACTATCTCGAAGAAGCGCTGGACCGGCTTGGCTATTCGGTGGAGGACGCCGAGGACGGTGCGTTCGGGGATTGAGCGTTTCCCAGCCAGGCGATGACCTCGCTTGCGTGTTGCGCGGGGTAGGCACGGGATGGAACACCGTCTCGATCGCTACTCCGTTCAGCAGCAGCGTAAGTCTTTCCAGATAGGTGACGCCGCCGGTTGCGAAACTGGGTAAGCCGAGAGCTCGGGCGAAAGCCCCTTCCGCGTCGCTCAAGATCCGAAATGGAAGCCCAACCCGGGCGGCCATTTCAGCCTGATACGCCGTGGGCTGGCGGCTCAGCCCGAACAGTCTGATGTTCATCCGATCGAATGCGGCGGTGGAGTCCCGGAAGCCCTCGAGCTCCGGCGTCGAGCCGTGCGCTCCGGGAATGTCGTCCCAGTTCGGCGGATTGGGCTGACCTGGGCGTCCCGTCCAGGGATAGATGGCAACGACGCTTCGCCCTGGGAGAGTTGCAAGACACACGGCGCCGCCGCAGGTAGCCGGCAGGGTAAGCTGTGGGACTTCAACACCGGGCTTCAGATGAAAGGCCATGCGCGTGGTGCCGGGGACTCCCTACCCCTTCTCGCGCAACAGCCGGCCCTTTTGCCGATCCCAGTCGCGCTTCTTCTCCGTCTCGCGCTTGTCGTGCAGCTTCTTGCCCCGCGCGAGCCCGATCTGGAGCTTCGCAATGCCTCGAGCATTGAAATAGAGCCTGAGCGGGATCAGGGTCATGCCTTCGCGGCGGATCGCACCAAGCAGTCTTGCCGCTTCGCGTGCGTGCAGCAGGAGCTTGCGCGGGCGGGTCGGCTCATGCCCGTCGCGCGCCGCTTGCTTGTAGTCGGCAATATGCGCGTTGATCAGGTACAGCTCGCCGCCTTCGTCCGAGGCGTAGGACTCCGCGATGTTCGCCTTGCCGGTCCGCAAGGATTTCACCTCGGAGCCAGTCAGCACGAGGCCGGCCTCGAGCTTCTCCTCGATCTCATAATTGAAGCGCGCCTTCCGGTTCTCGGCGACGAGCTTGCCGCTCTCGCACTTCGGCGCCATGGCGATACCTTCAGGTTCCTAGATGCGGGTAAGGCCTGCAGTGGCCAGAGCATCGTCGACCTTCTTGCGCGAAGCAGACGTGAGCGGCGCGAGCGGCAGGCGCGTCTCCTCCGAGCACAGTCCGAGCTTCAACGCCGCGTATTTCACTGGGCCAGGATTTGATTCGACGAACAGGGCATCGTGCAGCGGCATCAGCCGGTCCTGGAGCTGGAGCGCGCGCTTGAAGTTGCCGGCCAGGCAGGCGAGCTGGAACTCGGAGCACAGGGCCGGCGCAATATTCGCGGTCACCGAGATGCAACCCTGGCCGCCATGCGCCATGAAGCCGAGCGCGGTCCCGTCCTCGCCGGAGAGCTGAATGAAGTCGCTGCCGAGAGCCGCACGCTGCTGGCTGACGCGGGCGAGATTTGCGGTCGCGTCCTTGACGCCCACGATGTTGGCGAGCTTGAAAAGCCTCGCCATCGTATCCACCGTCATGTCGACCACGCTGCGGCCGGGTATGTTGTAGATAACGATGGGAATGTCGGCCGAGTCGTTGATCGCCTTGTAATGGAGGTAGAGCCCTTCTTGCGTCGGCTTATTGTAGTAGGGCGTCACCACCAGCACGCCGTCGGCGCCCGCGGATTTTGCATGGCGGGTCAGCTCGACGGCCTCGGCCGTCGAATTGGAACCGGCTCCCGCGATGACGGGCGCGCGGCCGGCAGCCGCCTCGATGCACAGTTCGATGACGCGCCTGTGCTCGTCGTGGCTCAGCGTCGGAGATTCGCCGGTCGTGCCGCACGGTACCAGACCGTGCGTGCCCTGGTCGATCTGCCACTCAACCAGTTTCCGGAAGGCTTTCTCGTCGATTTTGCCGTCCTTGAATGGAGTGATCAGGGCTGCGATCGAGCCTTGGAACGGCGGCATTGGCACGGGAAAGCTCCTAGCGGCGCGCGCTTACGACGATGACCGATTGGTGAAAGTCCGCGGACAATAGGGGTTGGGCCGTAAGGCGGCAAGCCGTTGAAACCTGAGCTTGGCGCATCCGCGCAAAGTGCGCCGCGAGGTCAAGTCAAGGCTCTAGCAGTCGAGAGAAGATCTATTGTGGACGAGGGCTTAACATAAATTTCTCAGCCTGTTTCCACGTCAGATTGCCTTCCGAGGCATTTTTCCGCCGGAAATGAGCAATTCCCGCTATCCTCTTGAAAGAAACACTTTGTTGCTGCGGCGGGGCGAAACCGGAGCGGAAACCGCACCTCTCGACATGCAGCAGACCGGCATGGGGAGCTACGAGCTCGTCCCGACCGATGCTCCGCAAAGTGCCGATGGGCGGGCGGACGCCAAGTCAAGATCGTCAAGTTCATCAACGGAAGCCAGCCGATTCGCGTGTGGGGCGTACGGATCGGCTGGGTCGAGCGGGGGGAACAAAGCCCCGCATGATCGATACGCTGTGCGCGGTCATCTCCGCGCTGGCGAGTGTTCCCACTATAATCCGAGAAAGACACGCTGGGCTTGCAGTGCTAAGGCGTTGGCGCAACCTCGTCGTAGGCGTAAGCCGCGTAAGATCGAGAGCCCCGGCCACATCGTCGGGGCTTTCCGCATTATCGGACTGCGCTTAGAATCTACTCCCATGACAGAAGACGAGATCACGACCGCCGAACTCGCGCGCCTGTTCGCGACAACTCCGAAAACCATCGCGGACCTCAGTAAGCGCGGCCTAATCGTGAAAGCGTCCGGTCGCGGCCGTTGGAAGCTGCGAGAGAGTGTGAGCGGATATTGCCGTCACCTTCGCGAGCAAGCGGCGGGTCGAGGCGGTGAGGATGCAGCGGCTGCCCGCGCGCGACTTAGGCAGGCTCAGGTGATACTAGCAGAGACGAAGGCGGCCAAGATGCGCGGCGAGCTTGTCGAGGCCGCCGCCGTCGAGAAGCTATGGATCACGAAGATGAAGGCTTTTCGCGGCCGCCTTCTTGGTATCCCACAAAGGGTTCAATATTTGAGCGCGCGGCAGATCGTAGTTTTGCAGCAGGAGCTTCGCGCGGCGCTGACAGAGCTTGCTAATGACGACGCGTGAACGGAGCCCGGCGGATGACCACAGCATTTGGAGTGATGCGCCTCATTCTGGTTGCGGTGATCTCGTCTTGCTTTGGGCTGCCGGGAACATACGCAGAGGATTACAAAATCGACTTTGTGGACGGGAATAAGCTATATGAGTTCTGTCAAGAGAGTCCCGATTATTGCACCGGCTATGTTGCTGGCGTCGCGGCTGCCAGTGAGCGACAGGGCGACGCTTTTTGCATAGCTAGTAACGTAAAGTCTGACCAATTAGGAGACTTCGTTAGATTGTGGCTTCGCGACCACCGTGAGTCACGTCACAAAGCCGGAAGTTTACTTGTTGTTGAGGCCCTTAAAGAAAAGTTCCCATGTAACTAGCGGCGCCGTTGGTTGTATGCGTGACCGCGCAATAACGGAAATTTGGTCGCGCGTCGTCCATGCATTGCGACCGCCCCTTCTCGATCCCCATTCAACATGGCTCGAAGTGAACGTGGGTTTGCCGAGCGGCTTACGGCGGAAGGTGGCCCGCTCCGCTTGTGGCCGACCCAGAAAGGCACCGCCGACACGCTCGCCGACCCCGCGATCGAGCGAATGACCTTGGTGAAATCCGCCCGCTCCGGCTTCACGAGGCTTCTCCACCGGCATGATCGCTCACCACGTCGTCAACGACCCATACCCGGTGCTTTGCCTGCTGCCGACGGAGGCGGACTGCCGCGACTACTCGGAAACTCAAACGGAAACCAAACGGAAACTGGAAAAGAAACCATGAAGAATCAGCGGGATATTAACCAAGCCATAGTCCCGCCGGAATCTTTCAGACATTGTTTAATTCGGGTAGACTACAAGTTTACTCATCGTCGCGGCTCCCCGGCTCGGGGGACGTCCTGACTGCTAGACGCAGGCCGTAACCGGTACCGATCGACGAGATGACACGCACTCGCGCGCACCTTTTGCCATTGCTTGCGTCTCTGGTCTGTCTCGTTCCGTGCGTGGCGGCGGCGAAGGCAGCTTTCCCCTTGCCAGACCGCAATCCGAATCGAGCTGCCGAGCAGAGCGCTCCGGCGGTCGAGACCGCATCACCCGAGACCACCGTTAACTCTGCGCCAGCGCCCGACGCCGCCGCGGATAGCACAACTGTCGCCGCCATTCCGGCCCCCGATCGAAATCCGAAGGCATCCGAGGCTTCCAAATCATCGGGGCCCAAGGCGACTGACGATGCGGCTAAAGTTCCCCCGCCCGCGGCCAAGCCCGGGGGTTCCTCGTCAACAAGTCCTACAAGTCCTACCGGAACAAAGCCCGCCTTGGACTACGCCGAGATCTTGAAGCCGCTCCTCTCCTACCAGCTCGGGTCGTCTGACGAAGCCTATGTCAGGTCTGTCATGGGGGGTCCCGGCAACATCAACGCGGCGGCTGTTAAGATCAAGGACAAAGCCGCCCGCGCCTTCGCCCTGTGGTACCGGTACAAGAATATGCACAGCTCTAAGCTGAAGGCCGAAGACGTCGAGCATTTCCGGCTGACGCACCCCGAATGGCCCGCCCAGGACGAGCTCCGCGAGAAGGCCGAGACTTCGCTGCTTCTCGCCGATGCCACGTCGGACGAAATAAAGGCCTTCTTCGGCGCCACCTCTCCACAGACGGGAGCCGGCAAAGCGGCGCTGGCAAGCGTGCATCTCAAGGATGGCAACGAGGCGACCGCGAAGGAGCAGGTCATCTCGGCGTGGCGCGACCATCAGCTCAACGAGGCGGTCGAGGAAGAGATTCTCGAGAGATTCGGCAAGATGCTGACGGTCGAAAACCATCGGGCGCGTATCGACCGGCTGTTGTATCCGGATGAGAAGTCAGCCACCGACGCGGCGCTTCGCGTCGCCAAGCTACTCTCGGACGAGGAGCAGAAGAAGGTCAAGGCGCGCATCGCCGTGGTCAATAGGCGCGACGATGCCGGCAAGCTGCTGAAGGACCTTCCGGCGACCGCGATTCAGGCCGATGTCGGGCTCCGCTTCAATCACATCCAATGGCTTCGCCGCAAAGATAAAGAAGAGGAGGCGTGGAAGCTCCTGCTCGATGCGCCGAGCGAGCCGAACGTGCTCCTGGACCTCAATGAGTGGTGGATCGAGCGGCGGGTGAATTGCCGCGATGCGCTCAATCTCGGAAAGCCGCGCATCGCCTATTCAATCGCCGCCAAGCACGGCCTTGTCTCGGGCGATACTTATATCGAAGCCGAGTTCATGGCAGGCTGGATCGCGCTGCGCTTCCTGAATGAGCCCCACACGGCGCTGCGCCATTTCCTCTCGTTGCGCAAAGCGGCAACGAGCTCGAAGAGCATCGCGCTCGGCGAATATTGGCTCGGGCGCACGGCCCTAGCCCTCGGCGACCGCGGCTCGGCAATCATTCACTTCCACGGCTCGGCGAAGTATCCGCAATATTTCTACGGTCAGCTCGGACGACAGGCCCTCGACCCGAGGCCCGCGCGGCTCGAGGTGACTTCGACACCGGTACCGACGAAAGCCGACATCGAACGCTTCATGTCTCGCGAAAGCGTCCGCGCGATTGGCGTCGCCCGCGCCATCGGGCTCGGATGGGTCGCCCCCCAATTCTATCTCGCTCTCTCCCGCACGATGGAGAGTCCCGCCGAGGTTGTGCTCCTCACCGAGCTTGCCAGAGCAACCGACAATCCACAGATCGCGCTGCGCCTCGCCAAAATCGCCTTCAATCGCGATCTGCCGCTCGGTGACTACGCCCTTCCGGTCGGCGTAATGCCCGAGTTCAGGAGCCTCCTTTCCGAGCGTGTCGATCCGGCTCTCGTTCACGCGCTCTCAAGGCAGGAAAGCGAGTTCAACGCTGCGGCCAAGAGCCCCGTCGGCGCGAGCGGCCTGATGCAGCTCATGCCCGCCACGGCCCGCGCCGTCGCGCGGCAATATAAAGTCACCTACTCCGCCGACCGGCTCACCAATGCGGCCTACAACACCCAGCTCGGTGAAGCCTTCCTGAACGATCTCATAGACAGCTACAGCGGCTCCTACTTTCTGGCGCTCGCCGCCTACAATGCGGGTCCGGGCCGCGTGAAGCAGTGGATGGATGCCTTCGGTGATCCGCGCGATCCGGATGTAGACCCTATCGACTGGATCGAGCGCATCCCCTTCACCGAGACAAGGCAATATGTCTTCAAGATCATGGAGACGCTTCAACTTTACCGCTCCAGGCTCTCCGGACCGGAGAAGTCGCTCCACCTCGTGCAGGATCTCAATCGCGGAAGACGCGTGGCGCAGTCGGAGACCGCCTCGGTCGTTAATCCTCTCCCGGCAAACGCGCATTAGGCGTTGCGACTCGCGATTGACTTGCGAGGCTTGCTCCCTCATCAACTTTGCTGAACATTGCAGCGGAAGCGCGGACAACGCGCCGCCAGTCGGTCTGAGCACGCTCCCAAGGTTGACCTATTGACGATGCCCGAGCTTGAAGGCGAGCTGTGGCGAGATATCTTCTTTGCGTCGTTCGACGACCTGAGGCTATATGCCCGCCATTATGCGGCGCCGGCCGAAAAATGCCGCAGCGTGGTCTGCCTGCCGGGGCTGACCCGGAACAGCCGGGACTTCCACACGCTCGCCACCTATCTGTCGACGCATCCGCAGACGCCGAGGAATGTCTATTGCCTCGACTATCGCGGACGCGGCCGGTCAGAATACGACCGCAACTGGCAGAACTACACGCCCTATATCGAGCTCCTCGACACGCTCGATTTCCTGACGGTTCGGGGCCTGAATCGCGTTGCGATCATCGGCACCTCGCGCGGTGGCATCATCGCCATGATGATGGCGGCGATGCGGCCGACCGCGATGGGCGCCGCGGTTCTCAACGACATTGGGCCGGTGATCGAGACGCGTGGCTTGGCGCGCATCGTCAGCTATGTCGGACGCATGCCGGTGCCGCGAACCTGGTCGGACGCTGTCGCCATCATGCAGGAAATCAACGGCAGGGCCTTCCCCGATTTCGATGAGGCCCAGTGGTACGAGATGGCGCGTAGCGTGTTCGCGGAGCGCAAGGGCCGGCTCGTCCTGTCTTACGACCGCAAGCTCGGCCGGGCGATGGGCACGATCGATCTCAGCCGTCCGGTTCCGGATCTCTGGCCTCAGTTCATCGCGCTCGGCCAAGTTCCGGCCTTCGTCGTCAGGGGCTCGAACTCAGACATTCTGAGCGCCGACACGCTCTCGGCGATGGTCGACCGCCATCCCAATCTGCGCGCGGTGACGGTGCCGGAGCAAGGGCATGCTCCCCTCCTTCAGGACGCAGACACGGTAGAAGCGATCGGAGCGTTCCTCGCCGCGAACGACTAGCAAACCGGCTTGAGCGCCGGGCCGTCACTCGGCGCCGACCAGTGGGGCGAGCGGCGGCAGCTCGCCCCTCGGCAGAGAGCCGAAACTCCCAGAAATTTCCTTTATGCGCGGGATGACTTGCGCGGCGATATCGCGCGGGCCGCCTGCCTCTTTCCACTCGATGCTTTCAGAGGTCGAGAACAGGGCCGGCAGCTCGCGTCTGAGCTGGTACGAGACGGCGACGGCGGTGCCTCTGTCTGGCGCCATACCCTCAATCGTCACGGCGAGACCGGACATCGCGATTTTCCCGGATTCGAGCCGGCTCAGGGCCCGCAACGCTGCCATGACCGCCTCCTGCCAATCCTTGGGCGCGCCCGAGGCAAGCTCGAGCCGGTCGTCGAGACCGGGCCGCTCGAACAATTGCCGCGACAATTCCCGCAAGGCTTTGCGCGAATCTTCGCTCGGCACGCTGCCGGATAGGCTCAGCGCGTTGACGCCGAGATCGGCCGTGAACACGAACGGGTCGGCGACGGGCGGGCTGATGTCGTCGCCCATGATGGCGAGACCGGTCGGCAGCGATCCGGCCAGCGCCTGCTTCACCTCGAGATAATCGGCGGCGCTGCGCGCCTCGCCATTGATCTTCAAGCCGATATTGAGCAGCCGCGCCGAGCCGTCCTTCAAATGCGCAAGCTGCTTGAGTCCAAAGCTCACCGCGCCGAGCCACTGCTCTTTCGGCGGACAGCCGGCGACGATCTTGAGGCGGTCGTCGACCACGAGATCCGGGAAATGCGCCTTCACCATACCGAGCACCGTCCGCCGGTCCTCTTCGGAGGGCGCCGAGCCACGCAGCCGAATGCCGGACTCGAAACGCGTCGCCGACCACACATAGGCGGAGGGGCGCGCCTTGTCGCCCTTGGCGGCAGGTTTGACCGGTGCAGCGGCGAATGCTTCGCTGAGGAGCCCTGACCCATTGCCTAAGCCGGCAACAAGCGCAACGAACGCGGCGAGGGCCGCGAGCGAAGCCGCAAGACAGAGCACCACCAGATTCGGCCGAAATCCCGGTCCGGAATTCTGATTCCGTTTAAGGCGCCGTCGCCTCTCTTTTTGGCGCTGCCTGTTCACACGCTTTGAACCCCGTCTTATCGTAGCGTTGCGTCAGAGCGGCCCGCGGTCAAACTGCGGCAGGCGCATAATGGCTGGCACTTGGCCCGGAGTCCCGGAAAGAATGGCTCCGCATTGCGCGTGCTCCTCTCCCGTGAACTTGAGCGTGGAGAGCAACTATAGAACATCGGCAAGCGAGGTTCTAGGTGGCTCTTTCTCGTTTTCGGACACATGCTGTCGCGCCCCGCCATAGCAAAATATGGCGAGCGCTAAACTTGTGGCCTTAACGATCTACTAAAAGGAGTAGTCGATTACTGGAAGTGGTTCGCAAGTCCGATAATGCCGATGGCGATAAGGTAAATCGCCACGACGTAGTTCAGGAGTCGCGGCATGAGCAAGATGAGAATTCCGGCGATCAGGGCAATCAGCGGATTGAGCAGGACTGGATCCATGGCTTGCATCGTTCCCCCCGTGAGTAGGCCTGCGGCCCGATTCGACCGCATAGCGGTGGCTCAAAGATAAGCGATCCACAAGTACTTGTCGTGGGGGTGGAGGCTGAAAGTCAAGCCACGCAAGCGAAACTATGTTGTTTCCCCGGCCTTCAATCCTGACCCAGAAATCATATATCCCGGTCTTGTCCTTGCCGCTTTTCGCGGCAAAGGGTATGGCTCCGGCCCGGTCCTAGGGGAACCGGTTCTCTTACTGCGCGGGGATAGGGGGCGAGCGCCGAATGACTGTCGACGATCCTACTTTTTGGCTCGCCGTCCTTCAGATCATCTGGATCGACCTCCTTTTGTCGGGCGACAACGCTGTCGTCATCGCGCTCGCTTGCCGCAAGCTGCCGCCCAAGCAGAGGGTTTGGGGCATCGCGCTCGGCACGCTCGTCGCCATCGGTCTCCGCGTCGTCTTCACCGGAGCGGTGACGACGCTCATGACCATGCCTTATGTGAAGCTGATCGGCGGACTCCTTCTTATCTGGATCGCCATCAAGCTTCTCGGTCCGGAAGAGGACAACGGCGGACATCCCCAGATCGAGCCCGTCAATAATCTGTGGCACGCGATAAAGATCATCGCCATCGCCGATGCGGTGATGAGTCTTGACAATGTCATCGCCATCGCCATGGCGGCGCGCGGAAGCTACGCTCTCTTGATGTTCGGACTCGCGGTCAGCATTCCGTTGATCATGGCCGGCGCCGCCATCGTCATGACATTGCTGGAGCGGTTCCCTGTGATCGTCTGGGGCGGCGCCGCATTGCTCGGCTGGATCGCCGGTGAAATCATCGCTAAGGATCCTCTCTTCGCCTCGCATATCGATCACGAATCCGCGCATACGGTATGGTTCGGGGCAGCGATCGCCGGAGCGCTGTTCGTCATCGGCGCGGGGCTTGTACGACGGCGCTGGCTGCGGCGAAGCGCACCTGATCAGATCTATTCTCGGTCCGAAGAGAGTTGCTCAGTTCGACCCAGGCTTGGCGGCGGATGGGTCGCGTTCCACCGGGCTCGGCGGACGCTCCTTGTCCAACGTCCCTCCAGCGACGTTGTCGGCGACGAAGGCGCCGCGGCTTCCCATTGGTTTGGGCTTGCCGCGCGTCGTGTCTTGCGCGGTTTGAAGCTCCATCTCGGCGTTGATCTCGGCTCCGAGCAGCACGATGTAAAAGGAGATGTAGAGCCAGAACAACAGAATGATCACGGCGCCGAGCGAGCCGTACATCCTGCCGTAATTCGCGAAGTTCGACACGTAATAGGAGAAGCCCGCAGATGCGATCAGCCAGACGACGGTCGCGAAAATCGAGCCGACTGTTACCCAGTGCCACCGGGCTGTGCGGCGGCATGGCGCGAAGCGATAGACAAGGGCGAGCAGGAACAGGACTAGGAGGGCAAGAAGCGGCCAGCGCACGATTCTGACCAAGCGCTCGAACGCTTCGGGATGACCGGTGTCGGCGAAGAGGATCGGTACATAGACGATGGCGAACAGGATAGCCACCGCGCCCAGAATGCCAATGATGGTGAAGGTGATGGCGCTCGCATAGAATTGCAACAGGGTGCGCCGCTCCGGCTCCCCATAGGCGATGTTAAGCGCGGCAAACATGGCTTGCGTGCCCAGGCTCGCGCTCCACAGGGCGATGCCGAGGCTCACCACCAAGCTCCAGCCGAGAGTGCGGCTCGAGATTTCTGCGATCCTACGGATCTGGTCGATGACGATTTGGTAGGCCTGGGGCGGCAGCACCGATTCGAGCATGCCGAATTGACGCTCCACGGTCGCCGCGTCAGCGGTGAGGCCATAGAGCGAGATCGAGGCGGTCAACGCCGGAAAGATGGCGAAGAGCGCATAGAAGGCGCAGCCTGCGGAAACGACAGAGAGGTTGTCGCTGAAGCTGCGGCTCCAGACCCTTTGCGCAATCTGCCACCATCCCTTAAGCGGGATATGGTAGGGACGCGTGGCGTCACGGCCGTAAGGATCCGGCTTTCGGTTCATGCCCTTCATCTAGACCGCGCGAAGGTCAGAAGATGCGGCCCACGATACCGTATCGCGTTACCGCTCGCAGGCGAAGTGAGGATGGGTGGCCGAGTGGTTGAAGGGGACCGGTCTTGAAAAACGGACCTACCTGTTTTCCTAGTTCAGTCCCAACCATTCCCCTTGGTATGCTGGATTCCGCGACTTTCGAATCCTCGTTCGCTGAACTTGCCTAGCGTTCTCCAGGTTGCAGTTTCGGTTGCAGCTTCTCCCTCCGCAAGACACGATTCCGGAACAGTGCCAATATGCGCGCTGGTCGGGGTGTGCGACGCAGCAGCAGTTTGTGGGAACCCACTGCCGCTCTGTCTGGCGCTAAAAGCCAATCCAAACGCCGCCGCGCCAGTAGCCGCGTCCAATACCAGGCTCACGCCACCTGTACTCTTCTCGTCTATTACATAGTCGTCTTCGTAGACGTGAAGCCGTACTTCCGGCGGGATAGGACGTATCTCCTTACGCGGAAACGCACCACATGGCGGAAGGGTTCGCCAACTCGCTGGCGAGAGACTCGGGTTGGATTGAGTAAGGCGTCGGCTTCGGCCCGGCGCTCTTTCCCACAGCATGTTGCATCGCACGGTAAGCGTCTTGATTCCCAGGACCGGGCATAGTTGAATTTCCGCTGAGCCTAGACCGGGGGGTGCTTTCGTCTTCTGGGGGGAGATGATGGGCACTCTATTTTTCATCTGCCCGAGTCGGGGCACCAAGTCTCTACCGGCATCCAAATCGACGATGCGACGTTCGAGAGATTGCACAGCGAAAAGGTCCGCTGTCCGCACTGCCAGGCGCTGTACGAGATTTCAGGAATTCAAGCCTGGCTTGCTGGGCATGATTTCAGTGAGAGCCGGCATATGATGGCCGGGTTTGCTGCTTTTCGCTAGTTCGGGCGGGTAGTGTGAGACTTGCCAACGCAATGGCAGTCAACCTGATCGACGATGATCTTCCGTTCAAAATAGAGCGGTGGGCTCTCATGTCACTGCTCGCAGGTTTGCGCGGCGTTTGGCATAGGTGGCACGCTCACGTTCGATTGCTCGAACGACCGCAGCGAAAGACCGGTGGCAAACGGGTGGAAATTCGCGCTTTGTTGCCATAGATAGCCCCTTGAGAATCCTTGCTGGATGGGTGGCCGAGTGGTTGAAGGCACCGGTCTTGAAAACCGGCAGGCGCGCAAGCGTCTCGAGGGTTCGAATCCCTCCCCATCCGCCAATTTATCTTCCGGAAGATTCCCGCTCGCTCCGAAATCTCAGGCTTGCCTCGCCAGTACGGCAGGCAGTGAGAATGGTGAACTCGAGAGCGCGGGCGCTCACGCCTCCGCGCGCTCGCAGATCGCCCATGAACCTGGGAATCTCGGCGTAGGGGAGCGCCGGGTGATGCCGAACGGCGCACACCTTGCGCCTAGCCGGAAGTACGTGGTCGAGGTGCCCGCGCCAGCGGGCAGGGTTCTCACCTTGCCGATAACCGCGGGCCCTGACCCAGTCGAGCACTCGCTCAATCCGCCCGCGCAAGCGAGAGGCAGTCTCCGGTTTGGTCGGCGCCCGCTGGGACGAGATCGACCTTGCCGCGAAGGTATGGACGATTCCTGCCGAACGGATGAAGGTGAATAAGGAATACGCCGTCCCGCTCAGTCAGCGGGCGGTTGAAATCCTGACTAGGCTGCCGCGAGATAACTCAGATTTTCTGTTTCCTGGCGCAAAAGAAACTAAGCCCATCTCTAACATGGCGATGCTTGAGCTCTTGCGCGGCATGAAGGGCGACAGGCTCACCGTTCACGGCTTCCGCTCAACCTTCCGCGATTGGGCGGGCGACCGTACTGGCTTTCCGCGCGAGATCATCGAGCACGCACTCGCACACAAGATCAGGGACAAGGCCGAAGCAAGCTATCGGCGTTCTGATGCGCTCGAGAAGCGGCGCAGGCTGATGGAAGCATGGTCTGCCTATTGCTGCTCACTTGTCGAGGGAGGCGGCGTCGTAGCGCTCCGGACAGCGTCATGAAGCGTGAACCAAGGCGGCGAGGACGTCCACCAAAGCCCTTGCTCGACGATCCCGACCGGTTTGTCATTGCGCTGATGTTTGTCTTTCAGACGCTCTACCGTCTCTCCGGGAGGAAAGCAGCAGAACTGGCGGTTGCCTTTACTGAAGGTGACGAAGTTGCTCCACCTCAGGATTTGCAACGTCAGGAGCCTGGCTGGACGTGGCTGAGCCTCAGACCTCAAAGCAAAGCGTATAAGAAAGATCCGACAAAACCGACTTTGCGCCGTTTCGAGATGCGTGGCCGTGCCTTGAGGCAAAAGGCAAGTCGACTAGGGACCTCCGCAGAAGCAGCGTGGTTCTGTGCCGTGACGTGGGCGCTCATGCTCACGATCACGGCAAGACGGGCAAGGGACTTGGATGCGGTGACATGTCAAGTCGGGCACCTGACGAATGAGATCGGCGAGCGCCAATTTGCCGAGCTTAATCTTCTGCCTGCGCTCGAGGCCCTAAGGCCCAAGTTAGATTGCAGGAAGAAGCACTGTGGTGTCTTACCATGAACGCGGCGCCGGGCTGACTCGCTGTGTTGCGGGCTAAAACCTTTGCCGATGTGATCGGTAAGCTTCCGCAAGCGGGGGAACATGCCTATCTGCTCCCTCTTCGAGCACTTGGAGTGCAACGGCGCTCAATTTTTATCCCAAGCTCTTGAAATCTTATCCCAGCCCCGCGCGGCCGTGGATGGCCTAGCTTTCTCGGGTACGGAATAGGCCGGACGCACCCAAGAGGAAGCGATGGAAGTTCAGAAGTTTCTCAGGCGCCGTGAGGTCGTGAGCATCACGGGGCTCCCAACTTCAACTCTGTACGAGAAAATTGCGAGAGGCGAATTCCCGCGACCAGTCCAGATCAGCGCACGCCGGGTCGCCTGGCTGGAATCGGAAGTCGCAGCTTGGCAGAAATCCATCATCGCCAAGCGCGCCCATTGCCTGGTGGAGAAGTCTGGATGACCGATGGCACCTCCACACACGGCGCGACCCGCCCCCGACATCAGCGAGGGCGGGCCTCAAACTCCAGATGAAGATCGGCTGGATGGCGCGATCTCCTTCTCCGATAGCGTTGAGCAACTAAAACTGCAATGCGGTCGGCTTGTCGATCGTTTCGGCCACCAGCACTCAGAGCACATTTTCGAGAATTGGTCGCCCGCCGCAATCAAGGCAATGCGCATCCACCGCGTTGACGATGGAGGGCAGCCATGACCCGGAAACCGCGCCGCAAACGGGGCGAGAGCAATGACGAGTCGACGCTACAGCGGGCGACCTTCCGCACGAGTCGGTTGCTCGACTTCGCCAGTGAGAAAGAATTGATCGCACAGACCGGGCACCAGCCGGACGTTTGGCCGCTGGTAATTGCCAAGGAGCTTGTCGACAACGGAATCGACTCCTGCGAGGAAGCGGGCATCGCCCCGATCATCACCGTGGCTGCAGATGCGAATGGAATCACCGTCACTGACAATGGTCCCGGACTTCCGCCAGAGACGGTGGAGGGCATCCTTGATTTCAACGTCCGGGTCTCCAGCCGCGAAGCCTATGTTTCCCCACGCGTGGGGCGCAGGGTAATGCGCTGAAGACCATCGTCGCCATGCCCTTCGTCGTTGATCCCGACGACGGCCAAGTCGAGATCGAAGCACAGGGTGTCCGTCACGTCATAAAATTGACCGTGGACCATATCCGCCAAGAGCCGGCGGTTTCGCATCAGACGGAGCGGATTAAGCAAAAAAGCGGCACGAAGATTCGGGTTAGGCTGCCCGTTTCACCTTGCTCAAACGAGGACGACATGGGGACGCGATTTTTACAAATCGCGGATGACTTCGCCTGGCTGAATCCGCACCTCACCATCACGGCTGACTGGTTCGGTGAGAAGATTAGCGCTAAGGCGACCGACCCCGTATGGGCGAAGTGGGGTCCGTCCGACCCTACCTCTCCCCACTGGTACACGCGTCAGCATTTCGAGCGGCTGATCGCCGCCTACATCGCCCATGACGCGGATCATGGGTGCAAGCGCACCGCGCGCGAGCTGGTCGCCGAGTTCCGGGGTTTGAGCGGCACCGCGAAGCAGAAGGCCGTCCTCAATGCCACCGGTCTCGCCCGGGAGCCGCTGTCCCGGCTCGTCAATGGCAACGCGATTGACCCGAAGCTTGTCGAAAGCCTCCTCGCCGCGATGCAAGCCAACTCCAAGCCAGTGAAGCCCGCGGCGCTCGGCATCATCGGCCGCGAGCATTTGCGGCAGCAATTCGCTCAGGCCGGCTGCGAAATGGAGAGCTTCGATTATCGCTGCGTTAAGGAGACGACGGATGGCGTGCCCTTTGTGGTTGAGACCGCTTTCGCTTGGTGCCCTGAGAACGAATCGCGGCGACTAGTAACCGGCGTCAACTGGTCGCCGGGCATCATCAATCCGTTTCGCGAGCTTGGTCGCTTCGGCCAGAGCCTCGACACCATCCTAACCAAGAAACGCGCCAGCGAATACGAGCCGGTGATCTTGATCCTGCATATCGCCTGCCCGCGTGTCGAGTACACGGATCGCGGCAAGTCGTCAGTGGTCGTGGCGTCATGAAGGCCAAGCTAATAATTGCCGCCGTTGAAGGCGTCACCAAGAAAATGGGCCAAGCAGCGCAAGCGAGAGGAGCGCGAGCGGTCGGCTGCGAGCAATCGGCACTACGCGATGACCCGCCGCTACCACGTCAGCATCAGGGAAGCAGCGTGGCGGCACATGGAACAAGCGTACATGAAGGCGAGCGCCAACGGCACGCTCCCCGCGCACGCTCGCCCAAATCATGTACGCCGCACGCCCGCTCATCCAGGAAACCGCCGACCGGGGGCTCGGCAAGGACTTCGATAAGTATTTCACTCAGACCCTACTACCCGATTACGTCGAGGAAACGGGCGTCGACTGGAACGTCGTCTACGACGCCCGAGGTCATTTCGCCGAGCCGCACACCGAGGAGACGGTTCCGCTTGGCACGTTGCAGGTGCGGGACTGCCTCGGTCGGGTCGGCGAACACGAGGTTCCCGAACTCGAATTCGATATCCGCGAAGAGCATCACCCTACACGGGGACCCAAGAACCGCTATGGCGCGATCCTCTTCATCGAGAAAGAGGGATTCCTGCCTCTCTTCAAGGCGGTCAGTCTCGCCGAACGGTACGACCTTGCCGTCATGTCGACGAAGGGGATGAGCGTCACAGCGGCCCGCTACAGATATAGCAGCCGCTTAAAGGTGATCGACCTCGGCCTCCGGCTAAACGACATCGCCGGGTTGCAGCAGAGAGCGTCCACATCGACGCGGGGGCAGCGGAAAACTTGCGTGAGAATGGCGCGACCGAGAAGGAAATCGCCTACCTTCTGTCGGGCCGTCGTGTCGAGCTTAACGCTCTGGCGTCCGATCAGCTTGTCGCATTCATCGAGCGCAAGCTGCAAAAGCACGGCATCGCCAAAGTAATCCCCGACGCGGAAACCCTCGCCACTGCATATCGGCGAATGCGTAGGCAGGCCGTAGTGCAAGAAGCCATTAACAAGGCCCTCGCTGAGTTGGGGGAAGAAGACGAGAACCTGCCTGTCCCGCGCAATCTTAAGACTGTCATCGCGAAGCAACTCAAGGCAGACCGCTCGAAGACTTGGGACGCGGCTCTCCGCAAGATTGCCGAAGCCGATCACGAGAGGCGACCGTGAGCGCGCGCACGATCCTCGCCAGGCTGCCTGGGGCGCTCGATGAGATCGTCATCAGCCGTGACCGCGCCGGGCAGATTGACCTCAGGCTCTGGACAGATCTCAACGGCTTGGGCATCCGCATGGCGAGCAAGCTTGCCCTTCCGCCCGAAAGGCTGCCGCAAGTGATCGAGGCGCTGAAGGTTGCGCTCGACAGCACGGAGACGCGGACATGAGCAAGCGCAACTCCCGAAAGCGGCGCGGACGGAGCACCTCACCTTTCGTCATGCTCCACTGGCACCTGCTCGATTCGCAGGGGTGGCATGCACTCTCACCCTATGCCCGTCTCACTTACCTTGAACTCGCCCGCCTTTATAACGGCGGCAACAATGGGCGGATTTCCCTGTCTGTGCGTCGCCTCGCCTGCCAGATGCCCTGCGACAAGGCTACGGCTTCTCGCGCGCTTCGTGAGTTAGAGGACGCCGGCTTCATCGATACGATGAGGATTGGCACATTCACCCGCAAGGACCGCCTCGCCAGCGAAATCGCCTCTGCATCTTCACCTGCGACGTCACCGGCGACCCGCCGAACCTGAGGTGGAACGGTTTACGCTGGAGGCCTGCTGACAATTCGACCAAATCGTACCGCACGGGTTGCACAAACCAGACACAAGGAGGCCGAGAGCCCCTCTACGGTACGAGGAAATCTTACCGTCAAGCCCCAAAGCGCCGCCTCCACGGTACGAGGAGATCGTACACATCTAGAATCTGCCATGGGGGGCACCCCTCATGGGCGCACGAGTGGCAGGGTGACAGATCAACACCCTCGCATTGTCGCTACACTCCCCCTGCATTTCAGGGACCAACGGCAGTACCGACGCTAACGAAGCCAGCTTAACAACCAGCTTAGAGGAACAAATGGACCGAACGGAGGGCTATCCCGAGCTCCCGCGATTTCTTGATCGCCGCAAGGAACCTAGCCACAGGAGTGAGCTGAAATGACAAGGATGAAGACGGTGATACCGCGGATGAAGACGAAGTCTGAGAAGCTTGCCAACTATGCCAAGCGCGAGCCTCTCGCCCTTACACAGATCGACTGTTCTCTCGATGTCCCGCCCTACGAGGAGTGGCTGACGGCCGATGGTGATGGTGATGGGGTGATGGGGTGATGGGGTCATGGGGTCATGGGTCTCGGCGCCACTGAGCTCATGCTGATGCATGGCATCAACGTCCGTGTTTTGATCAGGCCAGAAACGCCGCCCGCAACGGTCGTGCGTCTTCTCCGCAAAGCGATCGAACTGGTGCAGCGCAATGGAGTGAGTTGGGCGTGGGGATCCCATTCTGAGAAACCAACGGAGCGGCATCGAGGCAGGAGCGCCAGGAGTAAGCTCGATGGTCAAGGGACGCGCAATCAAGAAAAAGGGACCGTACAATGAAAGCGAACGACCACGGGCGCGCCACAGCCCGAGAATTTGTTAGACTGACGACGAAAAAATGCGTGCCGAAAACGCGCCGACTTTGCCAGCGCGACGGCAATAGAAGTCTGTGTGATACACAAACTGGAAGCCATCAAGATTTTGGAGTGGCATGGTTTGCCACAGGCCGAAGGCCGCCGGCCCGAGAATTTGCTAGGCCGTGTACTCATGTAACATTGTTCAGCGGGCGGTCAGCGCATTGAGCATGTCTGCTTTGTGCCATGAACGGTCATCCGGCCGCGTCGGTCCGTTCAGCAGCAGGCGGACAGGCTCGGCCCTATAAGGACGGATACCTCGGTTTCAGCCCCTGTAGCGTAACGCATCAATCCGCCGACTGCGAAACGCCCAACTGCGCTGCGGATTTCGTGAAACTGTTCCTCCGCGACCCGAATTGTCTAAGTTCCCGGTCGACGACAGTCGGCGAGACCACCCAATCAGTCGGAGCAAGCGCCATGATCACGTGCAAACGATGCTTGTCGCCATTGGCAGCCTCGCCCCGGTGGCAGCAGCCGGACCTGGGCCAAACCGCGCGATGGCACGAACTCTGTTGCTGGGCCTCTCATTTGCCGCGGCCCTGAGCCACTCCGCGTGCGGCGCCGACAACAGCACGGCGATCGGTACGGCGCGGCTGTCACCGCGACCGCCAGAAACATCCGGTGAGCAGGCGAGAACCATGGAGATAACACTAAAGGTCGGAGATAAAGAAATTACGGCTACTCTGATAGACAGCGAAACCACACGGGATTTCATTTCGCTGTTACCGCTAACGCTAACAATGAACGATTTGTTCAGCGAGAGAAATTTGTCCATCTGCCGAGAGTGATCTCAGAGGGCGGGCCTCGAAAGAAGACTTATGAAGTTGGCGAGGTCATCTATTGGTCATCTGGTCCTGACGTAGCGATCTTTTACCGCCATGACGGGCAGCCAATTCCCTCCCCCGGCATCATTGTCATGGGCAAGGGTCCGTAAGAGTGATCATCGAGCTCATGAGGTAAAGGAGACGTTCGTGAACTGGTCTTTCAAAGATAAAGTTGCGCTAGTTACTGGTGCCGCCTCGGGCATCGGTCTAGCGACCGCCAAAGCCTTCGCGGAGGCGGGGGCTGCCGTCACGCTGGCGGACGTCCATAAGGACGCGGTTCGCTCCGCAGTAGATGAACTGGCCGCCGCCAGCCATAAGGCGATCGCCGTCCGTTGCAATGTCGCCGACGAGGCTGAGGTGGCAGCCATGGTCGAGCAGACCGTCTCCGCCTTCGGTCGCCTGGATGCGGCATTCAACAATGCCGGCGTGCAGTCCCCCGCCGTGGAAACCCGCTGATGCCAGCGTTGAAGAATTCGATCGCGTGAATGCGATCAATCTGCGCGGCGTCTGGAACTGCATGAAGTACGAACTGTGCCAAAGAAAGCGGCGCGATCGTCAACTGCTCCTCAATCGGCGGTCTGATCGGCATACCCGGCCGGACAGCGTATCATGCATCCAAACACGGAGTACTCGGGCTGACGAAGAATGCTGCGCTCGAATATGCCTCCAGAGGCAATCGCATCAACGCGGTTTGCCCCGGGGCCATCGAAACGCCCATGGTTGCAGACATGTTGGCCAAGGAACCAGACACCATGAAAGACATCCTGAAAGACATCCTGAAAGATCAGCCGATTGGGCGACTTGGTCGGCCTGAGGAGATAGCCGCCGCCGTTCTTTGGCTCTGTAGTCCTGGCGCAAGCTTCGTGATTGGTCACGCACTCGCTTTGGATGGCGGCTACACCGCGCGCTGAGGACGATGGTGAATTCGTGGTGCCCTAGCGAGGCTAACTTCATGCAGTCGCGCTGCTTAAAAGTCGGCGCGCTCATCGGCTAGACCGCCTAATCAGATGGCAGATTGCCCCAATCACCCGGCAACGGGCGAGACGCCGGAACCGGCCGACCGGCGGAATGTTTGTCCCCGATAGGGGACTCCTATTGGATCACCTTTTCCTGGGCTAAAAGTACGGATCCGAGATGCAAAAGTCCGAACGCCTCGAAATATCCCGACGTGATCTCTTGATTGTCGGAGCCGCCTCCATAGCGGCGACGGCGGCGCCGCATGCGGTCAAAGCGGAGGTCACCAATGTTGGCCCGCCTGTCTTGGCGCCTGCCATGTCAAAAGTATCCTTGACGGTGAACGGGGAGGCGAGCGAGCTTGAACTGGACACGCGGACCACGCTGCTAGACGCGCTGCGTGAACACATGCACCTTCCCGGCACCAAGAAAGGTTGCGATCACGGCCAGTGCGGCGCCTGCACGGTGATTGTCGACGGGCGGCGGATCAATTCCTGCCTGACGCTGGCGGTGATGCACGAGGGCGACCGCATCACCACCATCGAGGGGTTGGGCACGCCTGAGAAGCTGCACCCTATGCAGGCCGCCTTCGTCAAACATGACGGCTACCAGTGCGGCTATTGCACCCCTGGACAGATCTGCTCAGCCGTGGTGGTGCTCGATGAGATCAGAGCCGGCATCCCCAGCCACGTTAGTGCCGATTTGACCGTGCCGCCGCAAGCGACAGCTGTGGAGTTCCGCGAGCGAATGAGCGGCAACATCTGCCGTTGCGGCGCCTATTCCAACATCGTCGATGCGATCGCCGAGGTGGCCGGGAGGCAGGCATGAAATCCTTCACCTATGAACGCGCGCGCTCGCCCGCTGAGGCTGCAGCCGCAGCCGCACGCATCCAGGGTGCCAAGTTCATTGCCGGCGGCACCAACCTGCTCGACCTGATGAAGCTCGAGATCGAAAGCCCGGCGCACCTGATTGACGTGAACCGCCTCGCGCTCGACCAGATTGAAACGACGCCCGACGGCGGGCTGCGCATTGGCGCGATGGTGCGCAACACCGATCTTGCCGCCCACGGACGCGTGCGGCGCGACTATGGTCTGCTCGCGCGCGCGCTGCTCGCGGGTGCCTCAGGCCAGTTACGCAACATGGCGACGACCGCGGGCAATCTGCTGCAGCGCACGCGCTGCCCCTATTTCTACGACACCAACCAGCCCTGTAACAAACGCCAGCCCGGCAGCGGCTGCGCGGCTCTCGGCGGGTTCAGCCGCCAGCATGCGGTCGTGGGCGTGAGCGGGGCATGCATCGCGACCCACCCGAGCGACATGGCAGTGGCGATGCTAGCGCTGGACGCGACGGTTGAAACGGTGCGGGCGGACGGTTCAGTGCGGAGCATTCCGGTCGCCGAGTTCTACCGGCTGCCGGGCGATACGCCGCACCTAGAGACCGTGCTAGCTCTTGGCGAGCTGATCACCGCAGTCACGCTGCCCAAGCCGGTCGGCGGTACGCACATCTATCGCAAGGTCCGCGATCGCGCCTCTTATGCCTTCGCGCTGGTCTCCGTCGGCGCAATTGTGCAGCGCGACGGCACCGGGCGCGTGGCATTGGGCGGGGTGGCGCACAAGCCATGGCGCGTCGAGGCTGCCGAAGTCGAGCTGCCGCGCGGCGCGAGGGCTGTCACCGCGCAGTTGTTCGCAGGCGCCAAGCCGACCGACGAGAACGCATTCAAGCTGCCCCTGGTCGAGCGCACGCTCGACGCGGTGCTGGCGGAAACGAGAGGCTGAAGCGATGAGGTTCGTCACCCCCGCCACCACCAATCCGATCGACCAGCTCAAGGTCATCGGCCGACCCACCGACCGGATCGACGGTCCGCTCAAGACGACAGGCACGGCGCCTTACGCTTACGAACGGTACGATGTCGTGCCGAACCAGGCCTATGGCTATGTGGTTGGCGCGGCCATCGGGAAAGGACGGATCGCCTCGATCGATCTCGCAGAAGCCAAGGCCGCGCCCGGCGTGCTGGCAATCGTCACCGCGGAAAATGCGGGCAAGCTCGGCAAAGGAAGCCGGAACACCGCCAAGCTGCTCGGTGGCCCCGAAATCGAGCATTACCATCAGGCGATTGCAGTCGTCGTCGCGGAGACTTTCGAGCAAGCGCGCGCTGCCGCGTATCTGGTCCGCGTGAAATATGTTCGAGCCGACGGCGCCTTCGACCTCGCAGCCGCGACGGACTCCGCGATCAAGCCGGCCCCCGGCTTCGGTGGCCCGGCTGATACGGCCGTCGGTGATTTTGCCGGCACGTTCGCCGCGGCGCCGGTCCAGCTCGATGCGACTTACACGACGCCCGATCAGTCGCATGCGATGATGGAGCCGCATGCTTCGATCGCCGCTTGGGACGGGGATAAACTTACCGTTTGGACCTCGAACCAGATGATCAATTGGGGAACGGGCGATCTCGCGGAGACGCTTCGTATCCCCAAGGACAAGGTTCGCGTCATGTCGCCGTTCATCGGCGGCGGCTTCGGCGGCAAGCTGTTCCTGCGCGCCGACGTGCTGCTCGCGGCGCTCGGTGCGCGCGCGGCCGGACGGCCGGTGAGGGTCGCTTTGACGCGCCCCCTCATGCCCAACAACACGACGCACCGGCCGGCGACCGTCCAACGCATCCGCATCGGCGCGGCGCGCGACGGCAAGATCACCGCGATCGGCCATGAGAGCTGGTCCGGAGATCTGCCAGGCGGCCAGCCGGAAACAGCGGTGAGCCAGACGCGGCTGCTTTATGCCGGGGCCAATCGCATGACCTCCATGCGACTCGCGGTGCTCGACCTCGCCGAAGGCAATGCTATGCGCGCGCCGGGCGAAGCATCCGGCATGATGGCGCTGGAGATCGCTATGGACGAGATGGCGGAGAAGCTAGGGCTCGACCCCGTGGAGTTCCGCATTCTCAACGACACGCAGGTCGACCCCGAACATCCGGAGCGTCCGTTCTCGCAGCGTCATCTGATCGAATGCCTGCGCAGCGGGGCGGAGCGTTTCGGCTGGAGCGAGCGCCGTCCTCAGCCTGGCCGCAATCGCGACGGGCGCTTTCTGATCGGGATGGGCGTCGCCGCTGCCTTTCGCAATAACCTGCTGACAAAGTCGGCGGCGCGCGTGCGGCTCGACAACAGCGGCACGGTGACGGTGGAGACCGACATGACCGACATCGGCACTGGCAGCTACACCATCATCGCCCAGACCGCGGCGGAGATGATGGGCGTACCGATCGAGAAGGTGACGGTGCGCCTCGGCGACTCGACGTTTCCGGTTTCGTGCGGCTCGGGTGGACAATGGGGTGGCAACAACTCGACCGCTGGCGTCTATGCCGCATGTGTCAAGCTGCGGGAGGCCGTTGCGCAGAAGCTCGGCTTCAACTCCGCCGAGTCCGCCTTCGCCGACGGTCAGGTCCGCTCAGCCAATCGCAGCGCGTCGCTCGCCGAGGCCGCCGGCGCGGGTGGGCTCATCGCCGAAGACGGCATCGAATACGGCGACCTCGATAAGAAGTATCAGCAATCGACCTTCGGCGCGCATTTTGTCGAAGTCGGCGTTGATGCCGCGACAGGCGAGACCCGCGTCCGGCGTATGCTTGCTGTTTGCGCCTGCGGCCGCATCCTCAATCCCAAGTCAGCGCGCAGCCAGGTGATCGGCGCGATGACCATGGGCACCGGCGCGGCGTTGATGGAGGATCTCGCGGTCGACAAGCGCTCCGGCTTCTTCGTCAACCATGATCTCGCCAGCTACGAAGTGCCGGTTCATGCCGATATTCCGCAGCAGGAGGTGATCTTCCTCGACGAGACCGATCCGATCTCGTCGCCGATGAAGGCCAAGGGCGTCGGCGAACTCGGTATCTGCGGGGTCGGTGCGGCCGTCGCCAACGCGATCTACAACGCCACCGGCGTGCGCGTGCGCGACTATCCGATCACGCTTGACAAGCTCCTCGACCGGCTGCCGGACGTCGGATGAGCCGCTATCCTGCGCGCTGCCACAATGTTATCTCGACGCATGACGCAAGCAACCGCGCAGGAGGCGCCGTGATCACGCGCAGATGCATGCTCGCCGTCACTGGCGGCCTCACCACGCAGGCGCGCAGGAGAAGATCAAGGTCTCGACGGCGCCGACACTGGCTGAATGAAGGAAACGAACAATGGAGATCAAACGCAGCGGCTCGCAGCAGTCCGACAAAGGACCGGCAGAATATTTCACCGGGTCCGTGCGGATCGACTCGCGCTTTCAAGGCAGCGAGCCCGCGCGTGTCGGCGGTGCGTTCGTCACGTTCGAGCCCCGTGCTCGCACCGCTTGGCACACGCATCCACTGGGCCAGACGCTGATTGTCACGTCTGGCTGCGGCTCCGCCCCGGCGACGTGGTCTGGATCCCTGGCGGCGAAAAGCATTGGCATGGCGCTTCCGCTACCACTGCGATGACCCACATCGCCATCGCGGAGGCGCTCGCCGGAAGAGCGTCGACTGGATGGAAAAGGTCAGCGATGAGCAATACGGGGCGTAAATCTGGCTTGCCTGCAAGTGCGTGCGATCTACAGTCGGGGTTCAAGGTTCAGTTCTTTAGTGGCTGAGTGCCACACCTTCGAGCAACCGACGCGCTGTAGGCCCTTATACAGCGAGAGCCTACAGGAAGTCTGCGCGCTCAGTGTGGAGTATCATTACTTAACCCCAACTGTAACTCTGTGCTCGTTCTCCCAAGCATACACTCTCCGACCAACAATTAGCCATCCTCGGTCGGCTTATCGGCGATATAGCGCAATTGTGCGCGAACCTCGTCATCCATCGCCACGAACAGCTTCCCATGATCCACGCTAAGAGAGGCGGCGATGCGAGCCGAGACAGCGGAGGCCCACGCGAGCCAACTGTCGCGCTCCATTCGTGCCCTCTCGGCGAGAAACTTCTTGACTGCCTTCCTCTCAATCAGCTCGCCACGCGCTTTCGCCAGCTCAAGTTTCTGTTGGTCAATTTTCACCCGCGCGCGCTCGCGTCGCAGATCGTTGAGAGAGCCGTTTTGCCAGTTGTCCTTCCTGGCCTGATCGAGGTTGGCCTTCATCCACACGACCGCCTGCTCGTAGTCCACTCGCTTACCCACTAGCGGCAGGCCCTCGGCCTTGAGCTGCCGGAAGCGAGAGGCTCTCAAGCCAGCCCTGTGCAGGAACTCGGCTTGCGTGATCAGACCAGTGTTGGCTAGCATTTTCATGGCGTTATTCTAGAGCGTGTGCGCGTAAACCGTTAGCCAAGTGCTGACTTGGATGCGCAGCCAATCCGTTATTGGGGTAAAGCGGACATGGCGTGGACTGTTTCAGTAACGATGCGGCTCCCTATGGCTCCAACGTAGAAATTGTCCGTGCGAAGCAGCCATTTGAGAAGGGGCGGCTCCAACGCAATGGCCGCCACTGCGGGGGGCCGCTACCAATGAGGATGAGCCGCAACCTCGGCACCCGCGTGCGTCGGAACAACATGCCATGCCGCTCGGACACCGAATGACACTTGCTTCCAAGCGCGAATACCGTCGCGCCTTTATCCAAATCAGTCTCCATCTGCAGGATCCGGCGGTTTCGGATGAGACCCTTCGAGATACTGCTGCAGTTCGCGCGATGAAGAACGACATAGGTCTACCCGCATCATCGTTGCGGAATTCGATCAATGGTCTCTTCCCGTTTGCGCGCGAGCAAAATCTCGAAGACATCGAGAAACGCTGGATCATGCGTTTCCTCGACGTGCCGCTGGTTCCACAACCCTGAACCGGGCACGAACTCGCGATTCGAGGAATAACCCAGCCAGCCGGAGTGGGCGGATCGAAGGATGTGCGTTGATAGTTGCTCAGTAACGCGATGGAGTTGCGCTCAATAAGACCGCGTAGACTTTTGGCGCTCGCCTGGTCATCAATATTAATCCACAGGAAGGGCATTTTCACTAAGTGATGGGACACCGCCTGCTCGATTGGCTCTTCGGCTGCAGCCAGTGCTTCGTGGCTGCTGCCCAACGCTGCGGATGCCTTCGCTATGTCGCCTTTCATACCCCAGGAACTGCAAGGCGCAAGCTCTCCTTGGGCCAATAGCGCTTGGCCCACCAACAATCGGAAGATCGAACCGCGGTGGTTGCCGCCGCCGGAGACGCGGCCCCTATGCTGTCCAAGACGCTGGCGAAGTGTTGAGCGCGATCCCTCGGTCAGCGCATGGGTGCCTACTCGAACCACTCGCAGCCCTTCGCCGCTCTGTCGCCTAACCTGGGAAGGCTCAAAGAAAAAATATACGCCGCGCTTAGGGCAGTCTCGAAAGCACCCTAAGTCTGCGAGGAATCGCTTTCCCCCAACACGCTGTTCGAGCCCATCTAGCAACGAGTAAAAGCGTACGATGTCAACGAGGCGGCTCATTCGTGCTCCGAAAGCCAAGCCAGTTGTTCGCCGCGCACGAGGTGCTCCATAGGCACCTGGACTTCCACTCCCTGCCGCAGAAGTGGTTGTATAAGGAACTCACGGTAACGCTAGCCGGCAAGCATCACGATACGGCGATGGCCAACCAAGTTCGGCAGAAGGTCTTTAAGTACTTTGGTCGCCCAGGCCCTGCGCTCCGCCACCCCCAGGGTGTTAAGCGTGTAATCATAGGGCGCGATCTCTGTCGCTGGCATAACTAACCCGTAAAGCGACGAGAGGACGAACCAGCGTGCGCCGCTCCATTCGACGATGTCCCTCGCTTTCCGAAACCAAGGGGACGTGTAGAGATCTCGAGCAGGCGCCGGGTACGGCAGTTTGCTCTTCACGCAAGACACCAGGACAATTGCGTCATGAAAATCGAGGTCAGTCGGAGTCTGCGCTGGTACTGACCTAACAAGCGG
>JBOHJE010000027.1:0-9824 GCA_050728375.1 Methyloceanibacter sp. | reverse complement strand
GTGCTTGCCTTCCGCGGACTCGAGCGCGTCGGTCTTGACGAGGCTACCGCCGGCGACATCGTCTCGCTCGCCGGGCTGCCGAATGCCACGGTGGCGCACACTCTTGCCGCGCCCGAGGTTGGGGCGCCTCTGCTGGCTCAGCCCATCGATCCGCCAACGCTGTCGATGATCTTTCGAGTCAACGATTCGCCGCTCGCCGGCAACGAGGGCACCAAGGTGACCGGCCGCATGATTCGCGACCGTCTGCTGCGCGAGGCCGAAGGCAATGCGGCGCTCAAGGTCACCGAATCAGAGGAGCGCGACTCCATGGAGGTCGCGGGGCGCGGTGAATTGCAGCTCGGCATTCTCATTGAGACGATGCGCCGCGAGGGCTTCGAGCTTTCGGTGTCGCGCCCGAAGGTGCTGTTGAAGCGCGCAGCCGACGGCAGCCTGCTCGAACCCATCGAGGAGGTCGTGATCGACCTCGATGAGGAGCATTCGGGCGTCGTCGTGCAGAAGCTCTCCGAGCGCAAGGCCGACCTCGTGGAGATGAAGCCGTCCGGCGGCGGCCGCCAGCGTCTCGTGTTCTACGCACCAACGCGAGGCTTGATCGGCTATCAGGGGGAGCTTCTCACCGACACCCGCGGCACCGGCATCATGAACCGGCTCTTCCACAATTATGCGCCGCACAAAGGTCCTATTCAGGGGCGCCGCAACGGCGTCTTAATCTCCACCGACGCCGGCCATGCGGTGGCTTACGCCTTGTGGAACCTGGAGGATCGCGGCTGGATGATGATCGAGCCCGGCACCCGCGTCTATCGCGGCATGATCGTCGGCGAGCACCCGCGCGAGAACGACCTCGAGGTGAACGTCCTCAAGATTAAGAAGCTCACCAACATCCGCACCACGTCGAAGGACGAGGCGGTGCGTCTTACGCCGCCCATTCGCATGGTCTTGGAACGCGCGCTTGCCTATATCGAGGACGACGAGCTCGTCGAGGTCACGCCGAGATCGATAAGGTTGCGCAAGCGCCATCTCGATCCAAATGAGCGCAAGAAGGCGGAGCGGGCGCGGCTCGCCGAGGACGCCGCCTAATCCCAAAAGGGAAACCTGTCATGGCGGAGCTTGTCCCGGCCGTCCACGTCTTGGACCGTGGCGTAGCCCTATTCGTGGGTGCCCGCAACAAGCGCGGGCATGACGAGTCAATTTGGGTCGCGGAAAAATGCGACGATCCCTTTGCCGAGCAGCTCCATCCTGCGCTAGGCTCGCTTCATGCCCGTCGACGTGGTTCATATCAGACCCGCCAGACTCAAAGATGCTCCGGCACTAGCTGAGGCTTACGAGGAGGCCTGGCGCAACGCTTACCAGGGCATCATTCCCCATCTGTCGCTCGAACGAATGCTGGCGCGAAGAGGTCTGCGCTGGTGGGAGTCGTCGCTCCGCAAGCGCACGCCGATGCTCGTGCTCGAGTTCGGCGGACAGGCTGCTGGCTATGTGACCTATGGGAGGTCGCGGATGGGACGCAGACCATTCCAGGGCGAGATTTTCGAGCTCTATATTCACCCAGTCTATCAAGGCATCGGATTGGGCGAGAAGCTGTTCGACGGGGCCCGGGCCCGTCTGGCGGAGTTGCGCCTCAGGGGACTGCTCGTCTGGGCGCTTGCCGACAACGAGTCCGCCTGCGGCTTCTACCTACGGTTGGGTGGCAAGCCAATTGCCGAGGGCGCGGAGAGCTTCGGCGACGTGTCCTTGCGCAAGCTTGCCTTTGCCTGGACCTGAGACACTAACGTTCCGCTAACCCACCGGCTATTCGAGCCTGAGCTGTCTCACCCGGTTCCCGGCGCGAACGGCCTCCATTTGCCGCCTTCTAGCCTCACGCGCCACTCGAGCTTGTCGCCGATATTGTTGAATTGCGGCAACGTCTCATAGGCGGCGGACTGCGTGTCGGCATTCGGGCCGTAGGACACGATGATACGCAAATCGCCCTCGGCGACCCGCACATCGATGCCCTCATAACCGGCGCAGCGCCACACCGAGCCGTAGTCTTTCATGTCGTCGGGCGTGACCTCCTTGCACTTGGTGAGATCCAGCGAGGTTTAGACGCTAGAGACTTCCTCGGCCTTTGCCCCCGCTAGCATATTGGCAAGCGCGGCCGCCAGCGTAAGCACGGCAAGATGATGGAAAGCCTCGTTCATCGTCGCGGGACTTGTGAGCGGGGCGTCTGGCGTCCTAGAAGGTCGCATGGGCCGCTTGGTCTGTCACGATGGTCCCCCGGTCGAAATTGCCAGATTGGTCGTCGAGCATGAGTGACATGAAGATCGCGGTGCTGGGGGCGGCCGGACGCATGGGCCAGGCGCTGACTCGGGTCCTCGCGGAAACGCCGGGCTGCGTCGCCGCGGCGGGCATCGAGGCCAAAGGCTCGCCCTCCGTCGGCCGGGATCTCGGCGAAGCGGCCGGACTCGCGCCGCTCGGCGTCGCCATCGCCGACGATCCCCTTCCCGTGTTCACGGATGTCGACGCCGTTCTCGACTTCACTACGCCTGCCTCGACCGTCGCCTTCGCGGGCCTGGCGGCGCAGGCCCGCATTGTCCATGTGATCGGGACGACCGGCTTTTCCGGCGCCGACCTCGACAAGCTCGAGGCCGCTGCCCGCCACGCCACGATCGTCAAGGCCGGCAATATGAGCCTCGGCGTGAACCTTCTGGCCGCGCTGACGGCGCGCGTGGCGCAAGCGCTCGGCCCCGAATTCGATATCGAAATTCTGGAGATGCATCACCGCCACAAGCGGGATGCGCCGTCCGGCACCTCGCTCATGCTCGGCGAAGCAGCCGCCAAAGGGCGCCGCGTGGCGCTTGAGGAGCGGAGCGTGCGGGTCCGCGACGGCGAAACCGGACCGCGGCGGCAGGGCGATATTGGTTTCGCTGCGCTGCGCGGTGGCGACGTGGTTGGCGAGCACAAGGTCATCTTCGCGGGACCCGGCGAGCGCATCGAACTCACCCATGTGGCCGCCGACCGGGGTATCTTTGCCCGCGGCGCGGTCAAGGCTGCCCTCTGGGCGCGCGGCAAGGACCCCGGCCTCTACTCGATGGCCGACGTGCTCGGTCTGTGAAGTTCGTCGGCCTCATGTCATCGCCCTTGGCAACCACGGGGGCGAGCGCCTAAAAACTGTGTTCTGCGCGCCGGAAATAGGCCCCAAAGGGGAGGCATCGTGACGCTCATCTGAACTCTCTCCCGATATTCTCCCCGGCCCAACCATGAAGCCGCTCTGGCGAACTAATCCACTGGACCAGCAGATGACAGCTCGCTCGGAAAGCGACCCGTCCCAAGCGTCGGAAAACGTGCTCGTGCTTGTGCGCCACGGCGAGAGCGAGTGGAATCGGCGCAATATGTTCACCGGCTGGAAGGACGTCGGGCTGAGCGAGGAGGGGATCGCCGAGGCGCACCGCGCCGGCACCATGCTGAAGGAGGGTGGCCAGGTCTTCGACCACGCCTTCACCAGCACGCTCAAGCGCGCCCACAACACCCTGGACATCATCCTAGAGGAGCTGGACCAGGAGAAGCTCCCAACCATCAAGGCTGCCGCATTGAACGAACGCGACTACGGCCAGCTTGTCGGCATCAACAAGGACGAAGCCCGCCGGCGCTTCGGCGCCGAGCAGGTTCACGTGTGGCAGCGCTCCTACGACATCGCGCCGCCGGGCGGCGAGTCGCTCAAGGACACTGCCGCGCGCGTGGTTCCCTTTTACGAGAAATGGATCGTGCCCGTGCTTCAGCAGGGCAAGAGCGTGATCGTGGTGGCCCACGGCAACTCGCTCCGCTCCCTGATCATGGAGCTCGACCGGCTGAGCCCGGAAGATGTGCAGGAGGTCGAGCTCGGCACCGCGGTGCCTCTGATCTACCGGCTCGACGCCGACGGCAGCATCCTTGGCCGACGCGACATCGCCGCTTGAACGGCCGCGCGCCCTCAGCCTATTCGAATCTCCGGTCTAAGCGCTGGTCGGCCTTCGCGTCTCGCGCAGCGCGGAAGCGAGCGCCGCGGCGAAATCCTCCCGCTCCGAATCGGTGAGGAAACTTCCGAGCACGAGCCGGTTGCCGTGCGAGGCGAGCGACAGCTCCGTGCTTCGCCCGATCCGCTCCTCCAAATGCAGCCTGACCCAGTACGGATTGAAGCGCCAGGTCCGCTCGCGTCCCGAGGGCTCGACATGAGTCACGGTCAAAGCCTCCGGGGTCAGATCCACGGTCTGATAACGCCGGAGGGCGCGGAAGTTCAACTTGAATGCAAGGTAGATCAACGCCACGTCGAGCCCCATGAAGCCGATCACGGGCCATGCGCCCATCATGTAGAACATCAACCCGGTGGCGAAGCTGGCGGCCGAGATGGCGCCTATCAGGACCATGAAACCCTTCGGCCCCAGTGACCTGTGCGGCATCAGCACGGCCCTGAACTGCGGCGCCTCCTCGCCCAAAACGGCTTGTGAAAGTGTGCGGGGCTCTGTCATAGCACCCAAGCTAATACACTCCTCGCAGGTGACAAGGCCCGTGCCGGCTCGAGCGAAAACTCGCAAGCAACCGAAAAGCGCCAAGAAGGTGCCCGGCTCTCGCCTGACCCAGGCCCAAGTCGACGAGATTTTCACCCGCTTCCATGCGGAAGATCCCGATCCCAAAACCGAGCTGCATTACCGGGATCCTTTCACCTTGCTCGTGGCCGTCGTGCTGTCGGCGCAAGCTACTGACTCCTCGGTGAACCGCGCAACGCCCGATCTGTTCCGTGTCGCCGATACACCCGAGAAGCTGCTCGCGCTCGGCGAGGCCGGCCTGACCGAGAAGATCAGGACGATCGGTCTCTACCGCAGCAAGGCGAAGAATCTTATCGCGCTGTCGAGGACGCTGGCTGAGAGCTGCGGCGGCAAGGTGCCCGATACGCGCGAATGCCTCGAGGCGCTTCCGGGCGTGGGCCGCAAGACCGCGAACGTGGTGCTGAACGTGGCCTTCGGGCAGCCGACGATCGGCATCGACACCCACGCCTTCCGGGTCGCCAACCGAACCGGCTTGGCGCCAGGCAAGACGCCGCTAGAGGTGGAGGAAATTCTGAACCGCATCGTGCCCGAGCGCTACAAGCACAACGCCCACCATTGGCTGATCCTGCATGGCCGCTATGTGTGCAAGGCGCGCAAGCCCGAATGCTGGCGCTGCATCATCAGCGACATCTGCTTGTTCAAGCCGAAGACGCCTGCGCCTTCGGCAGAGCCGGTCCGGCGCCAGCCCAGGCCTTAGAGCATCAGGACGCCGGCACCCCACACTTCGCAGCCGGTGATCAATGACGTCACCGATGTCGCGCCCGGCGCCTGGCACAGCTTCACGCAGAACGGACACGGCTCGTCGTTGTCGTCGCAATAGCAGCCGCCCCGACAGACATAGATCTCGACTTCATTGTGGGTCTCGGCGTGGGCGGGCCTTCCCGGAAGATACGCAATACTCATGGGAACCCCCGAACGCTAGGAGCGAGCGACAGCCGGCCCCGAATCGCCAGTGTTCTCCATCAGGGTGAATAGAAGGTTAGTGCGCTGCGCTGCAACGGCGGCGTTACACCGCACGCCGCTTATCCTGGAGTGGCCCTCAAGTCGCTTATAGATGCGCACCATGAAGCTTGTCGCAAACAGCGGCGTGACTAGATTGAGGATCGGCACGGAGGCGAGCAGGGCGATGACCAGCCCGCACATGAGAACGGTCGTCCGGTTTGCCTTCCGCAAGCGCTTGGCTTCCGCTTGGCTCAAATGCCGCATGGCGGCGAGCTCGAAATATTCGCGTCCGAGCAGGTAGCCGTTGCCGACATAGAACGCAATCAAGTTGATGCCGGGAATGAGCAGCAGGAACAGCACCAGCAAGTTCACCCCGAGCACCACGAAGAAGAATTTGACCGCGACCCAGACGGACTGCGCCGTCGGCAGTTCGCGTCCCGGGGGATCTGCGGAGAAATTAGTGCGCTCGACAGTCTCGGCGATGTCGTCGAGGTAGAGCCCGGCGACGAGCGAGCTCGCGGGCGGGATGAGAAACACCGAGCCGGCGACAAGCGCGAGGCCGCCGAGCCACTGGATCGCGGTCTCGATCCAGCTGGGCAAGGTCACAAAATGGCTGAAGGTCCATTCGATGGCGACGATGAACAGCGCCAACAGCGCGATGGTGAAGCCCACGCATTTCAGCAGCACCGCGCGGAACGGCGACGTGAACAACTCCTGGAAGGCTTGACCTGCGGCGGCGAGCATGACGTTGTCCCGTCTTTCGGCGGGGCACTATAGTTAGCCCCGCGCCTGACGCCAGCGCCAAACGAAGCGAGGGACGCGACAGATGACTGAGAAGACCTACGACGTGGTCGGCATTGGCAACGCCATCGTGGACATCATCGCTCGCTGCGACGAGGGTTTCCTCACCAAGCATGATCTCGCCAAAGGCTTCATGCGCCTCATCGATGCAGACGAGGCCGGCCGGCTTTACGAGGCCATGGGACCCGCCATCGAACGCTCCGGCGGTTCCATCGCCAACTCCATCGCGGGCCTCGCCTCGTTCGGCGCCAAATGCGGCTTCATCGGCCGGGTGGCCGCCGACCAGTTCGGCGGCATTTTCCGACACGACATCCGCTCTCTCGGCGTGGCCTACACGACAAAGCCTGCCACCGACGGCACGCCGACCGCGCGCTGCCTCATCCTGGTGACGCCGGACGGCGAGCGCACCATGAACACGTTTCTAGGAGCGAGCGTGGACTTGACCCCCGGGGACATCGACGCGTCCCTGATCAATGCGGCAAAGATGGTCTATCTCGAAGGCTATCTGTTCGACCGCGACGAAGCCAAGGGCGCCTTCCGCGAGGCGGCGCGCATGGCGAAGAAGGCCGGTGCCAAGGTGGCACTGAGCCTGTCCGATCCCTTCTGCGTCGATCGTCACCGCGAGGATTTCCGGGCCCTGGTCAGGAACGGCGCCGACATCGTGTTCGCCAACGAAAAGGAGATCACCACGCTCTACGAGATGAACAGCTTCGATGAGGCTGCTGACGCGGTGCTGGCGGATTGCGAGATAGCGGTTCTCACGCGGTCCGAGGCGGGTTCGGTGATTGTCGCCAACGGAGAAAGCATCGCCGTGCCCGCGGCTCGGGTGGCCAAGGTGGTCGACGCGACCGGCGCCGGCGACCTCTATGCGGCGGGGTTCCTCTACGGGCTCACCTCGGGCGCGCCGCTGGAAACCTGCGCGGAGCTTGGCAGCATCGCTGCGGCCGAGGTTATAGGCCATATCGGGGCCCGGCCCGAGGTCTCGCTGCGCGAGCTCGCGGAAAGCGAGGGCCTCGTGAGCTAGACCTAACGCCGGCAATCCGGCGCTGCGGCTTAATATTGGTTTCGGCCCAAGTCCGCTCTATGCACCGCCGCCTCCGCCAAAGGCGTGGCTCGAACAGGGCATCCGGTGCTGTGGCTTTTCTGCCACGCCAGGGCAAAATCGTCTTGCAGATGTTACAGATAGCCTCTCGGTAAGACATTCCCCCTGGTATCTTATCCACACGGGAAAGCGCTGGGGGTCATTGCATGTCGAGATCGCCGCATCTTTTCGCCGCCGCCTTACTTGGCGCGGCGGTTCTCGCGCAGCCTGCCGCGGCGCAGGACATGACCAGCGCCACCTTCAGCGGCACGACGATTTGGGTCGGCGGCGGCGTACAGTTCCTTTCGCTTCCCGACATCAGGTTCACCGGAAAAGTTCGTCCGAACGGTTTGACCCGGCAGGAGAACAGCGACAGCGATTGGCTGGACTTCGGCGGCGCCGGGGGCGCCGGCATCGAGACGGCGCTCGGCTGGCTGGGGAACTACCGGGTGAGCGGCAGCATCAAAGGCTTCTGGGCCAACGTTGAAGACGACAATCGCACCAAGTGCACGAGCACGCCCGGCGCATGCGTCGTCATCGACCCGACCGGCACTTTCGTCGGCGCGGGCACCAGGCTCGTTACGAACACGGATCGCGACGCCGATTATTGGGGCGGGCAGGCCGAACTGAAATTCGGCGGGGGCGAGCCCGTCACCTTGAAGCCCGACCTGTACCGGAACGACTATTTCATCATCGGCGCTGACGTGCGCGGCATCGACCAGGAGAACAAGCTCCACGGCAAGGGCGTCCCCTTCAACTACAACGAGACGCTCGATGTAACCTATACCGGCGGCTATATCGGCCTCGGCGGCGAGTACAGCTTCGGCTTCATTCCCGGCCTCAAGAATGCCGGCGGATTGTATGACCGCCTCGGGCTCAGAACCTTCGTCAGCGCCAGGGCCGGACTGTACAACGCGGAGACCGACTATCGCGGCCGGTTTGGCTCGGGTGCCTTAGGTTCGCAGCTCAACGAATCGAATGACGAGTTGGCTTTCATCGGCAGCATATCGCTCGAAACCCGCAAGCAAGTCGGCCCGCGGACGAGCCTCTCGCTGTTGACTGACTACGAGTACATCTCGTCGGTGCCCAAGATGAAATATGTGGATGCCACCTCGCCTACTCGGATCGAGGATGAGGCCATCTTCGCCTCGCGCACCATGCTCCGGCTGAATATCGGCCTCGGTTCGCAGGCCCTGTACCCGGAGCAATAGACCCCTATTCAGAGCTTTCTGAGTGCCACGCTGTCAACTGCGTGATCTGCGCCTTTGCGCAAGATCAGATCCGCGCGCTGCCGCGTCGGCATGATGTGTTCGCGCAGATTGATGAGGTTGATCGATCGCCAGATCGACAGGCCGGTTTCCACCGCTTCCTCCTCTGACAGTGTCGCGTAGCGATGGAAATAGGAGGCGGGATCGCGGAAGGCCGTCTGGCGAAGCCTGAGGAAGCGCTCGACATACCAGCTCTCGACGAGCTCTTCGGTTGCATCGAGATAAATCGAGAAATCGAAGAAGTCGGAGACGAAGGGGATGGCCTCGCCGTCTTTGGGCAGCTTCGCCGGCTGCAGCACATTCAATCCTTCGACGATGACGATGTCCGCCCGCTCGATGACGAGGGTCTGATCGGGAAGCACGTCGTAGACGAGATGCGAGTAGACGGGCGATTCGACCCGCTCCTTGCCGGACTTCACGTCGGCCAGGAAGGCGAGGAGCCGCGTCAGGTCGTAGCTCTCGGGGAAACCCTTGCGGTTCATCAAGCCGCGTTCTTCGAGCGTGGCGTTGTCGAACAAAAATCCGTCAGTCGGCACGAGCGCCACACGGGGGTGGCTTGGCCAGCGCGCGAGCAGCGCCTGAAGCACCCGCGCCGTCGTGCTCTTGCCCGCCGCGACGCTACCGGCAAGTCCGAGGATGAAGGGGACCTTGCCGTTGCCCTTCCGTACGAACCTCTCGGTATCGGCGTGAAGCTTCTGCACCGCCTCGACATAGAGATTGAGTAGCCGGCTTAGCGGCAGGTAGATCTCGACCACCTCCTCGGTGGAGACGCGCTCGGTCAAACCGCTGAGATTTTCGAGCTCGGCCTCGCTGAGCGGGTTGGGCATATCCGCCCTCAGGCCGGCCCATTCCGCGCGCGGATAGACGGCATAGGGCGAGAAGGCAAGCGTGGGACGCGGAGTCATGAGGGCAGTCCCGCGCCGATCTCGTCAGCCGGACGCGGCTTTTCGCCTCTGCTGCGCAAGCTCCGTTGCTCCCATGCGCCGCTCGAGTTCGGCATAGACTTCGTCGAGCGTGATCTCGCGCGACTCGAGCAGAACCAGCAGATGGTAGAGGAGGTCGGCGGTCTCGGCCACGAGCGCCTTCCGGTCTTGAGCAATGGCGGCGATGGCGACCTCGATGGCCTCCTCGCCAAGCTTCTTGGCCGGCTTGATCGGCGCGCCGTCAAGCAACCGC
>JBOHJE010000026.1:0-22969 GCA_050728375.1 Methyloceanibacter sp. | reverse complement strand
GCTTCTCCAAGCGGGTAAGAGCGGCGTGCCCGCCGGAGGCTGGCCGGAAGGAAGCTACACCGCGACGCTCCAAATCACGCGGGACGGCAGGCCAGTGCTCACAAAGGAGAGTGAGCCCATGACCTTCGAGTGAAGATCATGCTGGGGCGCGCTCTCGTGGCGCTCAGTTTGACGGTCGGCCTCGCCGCCGCGATGGAGCTTGACCTGCCGACCGCTTGTACGCCGGGTGACGACTGCCTCATTCAGCAATATGTCGACCGCGATTCGGGACCCGACCTCAGCGACTACACGTGTGGCGGTCAGACATCCGACGGCCACGACAGCACCGATTTTCGCCTACGCGATCTAAAGGAAGTCGAGAAGGGTGTGGCCGTGCTCGCCGCGGCGATAGGCGTGGTGGTCGGAATACGCGACGGCGTGACGGACCGCCTCATGCGCAGCGAAGAGGACCGTGCGGCGGTCGGCGAGCAGGAATGCGGCAATGGCGTGCGGATCGACCATGGCGACGGCTGGAGCATGCAATATTGCCACATGCGCAATGGGCCGGTCGCGGTGAAGGAAGGCGACAAGGTCGAGGCCGGCACGAAACTGGGCGAGGTCAGTTATTCGGGCGCCGCGGCCTTTCCCCAAATGCATCTCTCGCAGCGCCGCCTGCGGCGCTGAGGGCACAACGCTGTGGTCCGCCTCCTCCGGAGCCACCGCTCAAATATCGGCCGGGGGTAATTCTGGGGCTGGGCCTCGCCGACACCCCATCACTCTCGAAGGAATTGGAGGTCGGCTCCGACCAACCGGCCCCACGCTCCGACACGCCTATCGTTGCCAATGTGTGGGGAATCAATTTGCGTAAGGGCGACATCGTCCACGTCTCGCTGAAGCGCAGAGAGGAAGTGGTCGTCGAGAATTCGGAAACGCTCGAGCGAAACAAGGCGTTGTTCCTGCTTTTCGCCAGCAAGAAGGCGCCGGCCGGCGGCTTCCAGCCGGCTCATACACGGGTGCGGTCAAGATCAGCTGGGACGGCAAGCCGGTGATCGAGCGGACCACCGAGGCCCTGGCACTAAACTAGGCTTACACTAGCGCCGAACACCACGGCGCACGTAGGCGCTTATTCGGCATGGCGCTCAAAGCCACCGCGCTCAATTGCACGCTTAAGTACATCACCGTGGTCGGCAACGAGGATGGCGCGCACCACGTCACGGCCGAGCTTTGCCAGGCCCTCGCGGATGTCGGCTTCACATCCCGGCCAATGCCGTGAACACGGACTACCGCAACCTCAGGAAAACGCCGGAGGAGGTGGAGACCGCGACCGCCATGCTCGTGAGCAACACGGTGCATCTCGCCAGCCTCCTCGGCGAGCATCCCTATCCGGGCCACAAATCGTCTTAAGCCCAGGGGCGTTGCGCGGCGGTCTTCCACTCGAAGGCCTCGATCGCGTCCGCCTTCTCCAGGGTGAGCCCAATATCGTCGAGCCCCTCCATCAGGCAGCGCTTGCGGAACGGATCGATGTCGAAATGGATCACGCCGGCATCGGGGCCCCTGATCTCCTGTGCTTCGAGATCGACACTGAGCACGGCGTTCGCGCCGCGAGAGGCGTCGTCGATCAACTTATCGATCTCCGTCTGCGGCAGGGTGATGGGCAGAATGCCGTTCTTGAAACAGTTGTTGTAGAAGATGTCGGCGAAAGACGGCGCGATGATGCAGCGGAAGCCGAAATCAAGCAGCGCCCAATGCGCGTGCTCGCGCGAGGAGCCGCAGCCGAAGTTCTCGCCGGTGATGAGAATGCTCGCCGTGTCGTAAGGCGACTTGTGCAGCACGAAGTCAGGAAGCGGGTCGCCCCGCTCGTCGTAGCGAAGCTCGGCGAACAGGCCCTTTCCCAGACCCGTGCGCTTGATGGTCTTGAGGTACTGCTTGGGGATGATCATGTCGGTATCGACATTGATCATGGGCAGGTGGGCGGCGATGCCGGTCAGGGTGGTGAATTTCTGCATGGTGGTGTTGGCTCCTGCGCTTATCTAATCCCTGGCGGCGCGGCTTTCCACTGTCACGATATCGCGCTTTTCAGGGGCTTTAGCCCGGACTAAGGTCTCGGTCCAACTTTCTGGAGGGAGCAGCCGGCAATGACGGGGACGGTGATGTATGAGGCGCATCCGGCAATGTTCCGGGCGCATCCCTTCTGGTTTATTCTGTGCGTTCTCTTGATCGCCGCCTTCGGCCTTGGGCTGCTCATCCTGTTTTACTGGTACGTCAAGACGCGGGCGACCACGCTCACGGTCACCGATCACGATCTGATGTACGAGCGGGGCATCCTGAGCAAGGACCGTCTGGCTGTGTCTCTCAGGCACGTTCGCTCGGTGCAGGTGACCCAAGGCTTCGTGAACCGCCTCCTCGGCGTCGGCACGATCCAGGTCTCGACCGCCGGCGACGAGCCGGAATTCACCGTGGCGGATCTTCCGGACCCGCACGAGATCCGGGAAGCCATCAGCAAAGCCCAAGCCAATATGCAGGATTGATCGTCGGAGGAGGCATGCCAGGCGCTGAGGATCGGCGTGACCGCAAGGAGGCGACGCGGCTGTTCGTGGCCGTCTCGATCGCGCTTGCGCTCCTGATCGCGATCGGGTTCGCCGGGCTGTATTATCTGACCGGCTGGGTAGGGAGCTCATCCGACCCATTCGCGCCGGGTCTCGGCCTCAAAAACGCGGCGCTGATCTCGTTCGGCGTCTCGTTCGTGTCCATCCTCGTCATGGTGATCGCCTCGGGCGGCGACGCCATCATCGGCGAACTGCCGTTCACCATTGCCGGCTTTCTGATCTTCTTCGTCGTGTTCTGGCTGATGATCGCCTGGATCTTCTAGGCCTCCGTCCCGCTTCCCGTCAATTACCCTTGCCCCGGCTTGACCCGCCTGCCGCCCAAAGCTTGACAAGGAATGATGCGCCGCACCCGAAGCCTTCGGCGGGCGAAGGGCCGGGCAATCCAGTAACCCCAGGACGAGCTAGCGAACTGAGGGCGGTGATTACTGGATTCCAGCTATCGTGGGAATGACAGGCAAATGTTGTTCCTTGGAAAGCGCTAATGCGTGGGGCCGAGGGCTTGGGCTCGCGAGACTGGCGTCGAGGCGGTCCGCTTCGAGGTGCCCTCGATCAGCTCCTGATAATATTTGCGCATCGTCTCGCAGCGGCTCGGGCCAGGCGGGTGCACGGCGTCGCCCTTGAGCTGCGAAATGAAACCGCAAATCTCCTCGATCCCTTGAGCGTCGAGCCAGCCCCATTTCACGCCCCGGCGGATGGCGAACAAATCCGCCTCGGTCTCGTCGGCGCCGACGAACTGATGCCCGCATTCGTGAGAGTAGATATAGAGCTTCACCTGGGTGCTGAGGCCGTCGATCTTCTTGGTGTTAAGAATGACGAAGCCCGGAAAGGCGCCCCCCCAACTGTCGAAGTTCGGGTTCAGCACCGTCGGCCTTGTGCCGCAATTCACCCTTTTGCCGTCGATCTTGAGCTCGCCATGGGCCACCACCGTGGCGTCTGGGCCGGTCTCCTCGACATAGTCGTCGATGCTCGGGCCGGTGGTCGAGCTCTGGTAACCGAATTCCTGCGCGTGCGTATCCGGCAGCGTTGTGGCGCCCAACATAAGCACCACCGCACCGCACAGCGCCGATCGCCCGACTAACCGAATATCCCTCATGTGAATCGAGTTTAGGGGCGCAAGTCCTAATGTGCAATTGCCGCCGAGTCGGCGTCTGCACTTTCCGTCGGAAGCCGTTGCTTCCAGGCCAGCGTCCCCCAGCAAGACGCGCGATTCCGCAGCCGCTTGCCTCAGTTTCCGTCGACCGCCGTCACCCCTGCCTTCTTGCTGAAGCACTGGCGGAGCTGGTTGCAACGATCCTCTGGGTCCGGGTGGACGGGGCCGTGGCCGGACACGTTGAACACCGCGCAAATGTCCTCGAGCGTCTTCGCGTTCAACCAGCCCTCGCGCCGCGCGCGCCGCACCGCGTAGCAGTCAGCGGCGCTCTCGCTCGGCCCGTAAAGGATGTGGCCGCACTCGTGGTAATAAATCAGCCACTGCACGGACTTCGGCAGCTCCTTCAGCGCCTGTAGATTGAGCATGATCACTGTGGAGGAGACGGCGAAGCCCTCGAAGTCGCGGATCAGCGTCGCCGTCGTGCCGCAGGAGAGCCTTCGCCCGGCGACCACGAGCCGGCCCGGTGCAACCAGCTTGCCCCGCTCGATGGCGACGGCTTGCTCGGATTCGGGATCGGTGGCGGTCAGGCCCAAGCAGAGCGCGAGCCCTATCAGGACACGGGCAGCAGCTGACCGCATGGCTTTTCCCTCTGCCGCCCGAACCTTGCTACAATCTTTAGTCTGCTGGCCGAATGCCGCAGCGTCAACGGCAAACTCCCGTCCGTCACACGGCAGCTTCGCCTTCGATCCGCTCCATGTCGGCATCGGAGAGACCGAAATGATGGCCGATCTCGTGTACCAGAACATGCGTGATGACGCGGCCGAGCGTGTCGTTGTGCTCGGCCCAGTAATCGAGGATCGGGCGCCGGTAGAGAAAGACCATGTCGGGCATGGCGGCGACGTCCAGCACGCTTTTATGGCTCAGATCCACCCCCGTATAGAGCCCGAGCAGATCGAAGGGTGAGTTGATGCCGAGCGAATCGAGAACCTCGTCGGTGGCGAAATCCTCGATGCGGATCGGCACGTCGCCAGTGAGCTCGCGAAAGCGCGCGGGTAGCCGCTCATAGGCCACCTGGGCCATCGCTTCGAACTCGGCAAGGCTAGGGGCTTGGCGCCCACTCCAGTCAGTCATCGAGAGGCTCCACGGTTCGCCGTTGCTACCACGCGCGGGAAATTGGGGCGAGGAGGCTCGCGGTTCATGTGCCGTTCAGACCGCTTGGGGAAATGATGGAAGCCATTGGAGCCAGCAAGTTCGCGGGCTCCGCGCCCGAGGATCGGATCTTACTGGAACCGTACGGTTCGGCGGCGGGAGGGGCTCCAGTGCGATCTCACCGTCCGGTAGATCGGTCTTTTCGAAATAGGTGCGCTTGGAAAGTGACGAAGACCGTCTGCGGATCGAGGATGCCAAGCTCGGCGGGGATTGTCTGGGCGGTCGGCGGCGCGGAAGCGGCGCAAGATGGGATCGTGGTAAATACGATGTCGGAGTCCGTGATTTGGTCTGGCGCAAGCTTGCCCTTGACGCAAGACTCGATGGATACCTTGTCCGGCCCGATAAGCGGAACCTCCCCAGACGCCCAGATCTCGGTGGCTGTCACCTTGTCTCCATCCGTGTCACGCCTTCGCGCTGCTTCTTTGCCACCTCTCGCCGAACGATACGGTGATTCTCATCGTCCCGCTGTTGTCGCCCTCGTAGACAAAGGTGCGCTCGTAAGGCTTTTCGAACTCCTGTCCCGTGCAATTGGCAGTGCCGGTCTCCGCAGCAACGGTCGTGGCGGACGCGATAAGAGCAGCGCGACCCCAAGTGAACCACAGAGCTTCTCCGGAGCCCCTTTTCTTTGACTGGTTGAAACGCCCGCTCAGTCATTGAGCATTCCTGGATACCGCAGTCGCCTTATTTCGGCACACACGAGACGCTCGCTGGCGGCTTCTGATACCTAGAACCGCACACTCTCAGCGAGCTTCTGCGCCTCGGCGGTTACGCCACAATACTTGGTGCTACCGCCATTGGGATGGGTTGCGGTGCAGCAACTCTCTGATTTGACGCAACCCTTGTATCCCTTGAACTCCGTACCCTCGGGGCAAGTGCAATTCGGCGGAGGGTTCAACCGATGGCGATGCCGTCACCGGATATTTCGCTCTTGCGAGTCTCGACGCGCGACGTCCCCGAATCCGAACGCTCACCCTTTTGGCGGGAAGTCTTCGCCCGGCAAGTGTGCCATCTCGAATTTGAACCTCTGGCAAAAGGCTCCTTGGACGTCACTGCCACCATGCTTGCACTGCCTGGTTTGAACGTCGGCTGGTGCCTCTCGACCATGCCCGCCCGCTGGAGTCGGATCGCCGACCTGGTGAAAGACGGAGACAATGCCTTTGCGCTCATCATGCCGTCCGTCGGAGGGGTGATACGTTCCCAACGGGGTCAGGAACTCGCGGCATTCAATTTCGGAAGCTCAATGATATTGCCGTGATGGTGCCGAGATCGGTCCTGGCTCCGCTCGTGCCCGATCTCGAAGCGGCGGCCACTCACCTTGTTACGCGCACGAATGATGCGCTACGGCTTCTGAGACTTTATCTCATGGCCTGGCGGGACACTTTCAACGTTACCGACCCAGCGATCTGCCGGCTCTCCGTCACCCACGTGCACGATCTCATGGCCATGGCGCTTGGTGCCATAGCGGTCGCTAACGGGCGCGGCATCCGCGGTAAGACTGAAGGCGGTCAAAGCCGACATCGCCGCCAATCTGACGGCGCGTGATCTCTCGCTTTTGGCCCCGAGCCACGCCCACCAGTCGATCGGCGCCATCGCCCATGCCAGCGGCTTCGGCGACCTGTCTTCCGAGGTACGGCGTGAGCACGCTGATGAGAGGATCGCGGTGGGGCGTAATAGCTAACGAGAAGAACACCGGGCGATAGGCCACACGTTCAAGTCGCAGGGCCCGGAGCTGGCGGCCCGACGGTCCTAATGGAACTCGCGGATGTCGACGAAGCGGCCGGCAATCGCGGCGGCGGCGGCCATCTGCGGTGAGACGAGATGGGTGCGCCCGAGCCGTCCCTGGCGGCCCTCGAAATTGCGGTTCGACGTTGAGGCGCAGCGCTCGCGGGGGCTGAGCTGGTCGGGATTCATGCCGAGGCACATGGAGCAGCCGGGTTCGCGCCACTCGAAGCCGGCAGCCTTGAAGATCGCATCGAGGCCTTCCTGCTCGGCTTGGGCCTTCACCAGCCCTGAGCCCGGCACGATCATGGCGCGGACATTGCCGTTGACCATGCGGCCCTCGACCACCTTGGCCACGGCGCGCAAATCCTCGATGCGGCCGTTGGTGCAGGAACCGATGAAGATGCGGTCGAGCATGATGTCGGTGATCTTCTCGCCGCCCTTGAGGCCCATATATTCGAGCGAGCGCTCGGCGGCCTTGCGCTTGGTCTCGTCGGCGATCTCCGAGGGCACCGGAACGCGTCCGGCGACCGAGACCACTTGCTCGGGGCTGGTGCCCCAGGAGACGATGGGTGGTAGCTTTTCGGCGTGCAGCACGACCTCGCGGTCGAACGCTGCGTCTTCGTCGGAGAACAGGGTTTCCCACTGGCGTTGAGCCAGCTCGAAAGCGCCGGCCTTCGGCGCCCGGGGGCGGCCTTTGATGTAGTCGAAGGTCTTCTGGTCGGCGGCGATGAGGCCGGCGCGGGCGCCGCCCTCGATCGACATGTTGCAGACCGTCATGCGCCCTTCCATGGACAGCGCACGGATCGCTTCACCCGCATATTCGATGACATGGCCGTTGCCGCCGGCGGTGCCGATCTCCCCGATGACGGCGAGGATGATGTCCTTGGCGGTAACGCCCTCGGGGAGCTTCCCGTCGACGCGCACGCGCATGTTCTTGGCTTTTTGCTGGATCAGCGTCTGGGTGGCCAGGACGTGTTCCACCTCGCTCGTGCCGATGCCGTGCGCCAACGCGCCGAAGGCGCCGTGGGTCGAGGTATGACTGTCGCCGCAGACGATGGTGGTGCCGGGCAGCGTGAAGCCCTGCTCAGGCCCGACCACATGCACGATGCCCTGCCGCCGGTCGCGCTCGTGGTAGTACTCGATGCCGAAATCACGGGCGTTCTCCGCAAGCGTCTCGATCTGCAAGGCCGATTCGGGATCGTCTATGCCGTTCGAGCGGTCGGTGGTCGGCACGTTGTGATCGACCACGGCGAGCGTCTTCTCCGGCGCGCGCACCTTGCGGCCCGCCATGCGCAGGCCTTCGAAGGCCTGAGGGCTCGTGACCTCATGGACCAGATGCCGGTCGATATAGAGGAGGCAAGTGCCGTCAGGCGCCTCATGCACCAGGTGCTCGTCCCAGATCTTGTCGTAAAGCGTGCGGGGTTTGGTCATTGTCGGGAATGTCGTAGCTCCGAAAATCGCAAATTTCTACGGGTGAAATAGCGTCTCAGACTGCGGTTTACAAACCCCCTAGCCACCTCGTGATGCCCGGACTTGATCCAGGCATCCATGCCGTTTCGCCTCAACTAGCAAAGCGCCAGTGGAATGGATCGCGGGGTCAAGCCCGGCGATGACGGAAGTAGGGGGCCTACCTGCCTTCAAACTCCGCCGAGAAAGTCCTTCTTGCCGAGTTCGACGCCGTTGTGGCGGAGGATCAGATAGGCTGCCGTGACGTGGAAATAGAGGTTCTGCAGCACGAAATTCAGCAGATAGTCCTGCCCGCTGAACGTCACATCCCCGTCTCGCATCTTTATAATTATCGACTTGTCTTCGCTGCCGTCGACTTGCTTTGCAGAGAGGCTGTCGAGAAAGCGTAAGGTCTTAGCGATCCGCTCCTGGAGCTCGGGGTTGCTGGGGAACTCGACCCCGGCCAGCCTAGCCACTCCGCGCATCGCCATGTCCGAGGCGATTTGTACCTGGGACGATAGCTGCAGCATGTCGGGGGCCAGCCGATCGTTGATCAGGACCGCTGGCTCGATCTTCCGCGCCTCGGCAAAGGCAGCGCCCTTCTCAAGGATGTGGGACAGCACGCCGAGCGTCCTTACGAAGACGGGCACCGAAGCCTGGTATATCGACAGGGATATCGCCAATCTCCATCACGTAAGCCCCCGGGAGCGCACGGCTTCAGCGGCGGCTTCATGGGATGCAGGCGGCCGGAGAGGGGCCCCGGCCAGCTTGCGTCTGAGGGCTAGCTCTTCTTGGGCTTCTTGCCGGCCTTGTCCGCAGCCTTTGCCGGCTCCGCCTCTGCTTCGCCCTCGCCGGTCTCGTCGCCTTCGTCCTCGGCCGGCACTTCTTCGGCCGTCGTCTCGGCCATCAGCGCAACCGCCTTGGCGCTCCAGTCGGCATGCTCGATGGCGCCCTCTAGCTTCAACTGCTCGTCGAGCGCCGCGATCTCGTCGTCGGTGAGATTGGCGATTTGCTCGTATTTGATGACGCCGAGCTTGTTCAGCTTCTTCTCGAGTTCGGGCGTCACGCCGGAAATGAGCTTGAGATCGTCGGGCTCGCCCTTGGGACGGGTGAAGCCCTTGAAGCCTTCCTTCTTCTTGCCCTTGATGTCCTGGCGCTCGGGGATGCGAGCCGCTTTGCCGCGACGGCCGCGCAGATAATAGAGCTTGGCGCGGCGCACACGCCCGCGGCGGATGACCTCGATAGAGTCGATCAGCGGGGAATGGATGGGAAAGACGCGCTCCACGCCCTCGCCATAGGAGATCTTGCGGACGGTGAAGTTCTCATTGATGCCGCCGCCCGAGCGCCCGATGCAGACGCCCTCATAGGCTTGCACGCGGCTCCGCTCGCCCTCGACCACCTTGACGTTGACACGAACCGTATCGCCTGGGCCGAATTCCGGGACCTTGCGCTTCTTGGTCAGCGCGGCGAGCTGCTCTTTGTCGAGCTCTTCGATGATATTCATCGTCAATACCTTTCCAGGGCGCCTGCCTTGGCCTCTCGGGCCTGCCGGCGAACGCCATTCTTTTTGATTGATCCGTAAGTTGAATGCGGGAGGGAAGCTTCCGCGGGGGTTTCCTAGCCCAGGTTGCCGTGGTTGTCGATGGATTTAGCCATGGCTAGGGCGGTCATTCGCAACGATTGAGCCCGATCCAGCCGCTGCCCTCCGGCAGCTTGACCCGGATCAAGTCCGGCTTGCCCGCCAGGTCGAGGGTCAGCAGCCCAATCCTCGTGTCGCCGCCGATGCGGCATTTGGAGTCGTAGTCCTCGAGCCCCTCGCTCGCGCCGGGATGCGGATTGCCCATGATGCAATGGAACTCCGGACCGTCGATCACGCCGCGCCTGAACTCGTAAAGCTGGTCCGCCTTGCGGCAGAGCGGCTTCATGGTTGCGTAATGGCCAAGCAGCTCCTCGGAATCGGCGCGGACACCCACGGTCAATGAGAGGAGCACGAGCATGAAAGCGATGGTTTGATTGCCAATCTCTATGCGCGTCACTTCGATGGGATGAAATCTTTTTAGGTTGATCTTTAGTTTCCTGCCCATTCGAACGACTCCCCTTCGAGTCGAATGTCAGTCGATTCGAATATACCAAAAGCTCTTCCTTACCTTATCTTTTTCCGCAGATCGGGGCGGCGCACTTTGGTGAGCGCTTCGGCCTGCTCGCGGCGCCACTCCGCGATCTTCTTATGATCGCCCGACAGAAGCGCCTCGGGGATGGAACGGCCCTCCCATTCGCGTGGCCGCGTGTAGTGCGGATATTCGAGCATGCCCGAGGCAAAACTCTCCTCGGCGAGCGATCCTTCATTCCCGGCGACGCCCGGCAGGAGCCGCACGCAAGCGTCGATCAGCACCTGCGCCGCCAACTCGCCGCCGGAGAGCACATAATCGCCGACCGAGATTTCCTCGACATCCCTCGCCTCGAGCACGCGCTGGTCGATCCCTTCGAAGCGGCCGCAAAGGAGAATCGCGCCGGGGCCTGTCGCAAGCTCGCGTGCACGCGTCTGATCGAGCCTGCTTCCGCGCGGCGAGAGGTAGACTGTCGGCGTCGTGGGCGCGGCGCCGGCCCGCGCGGCGTCGATGGCCGCCGCGGCAATATCGGCGCGCATCACCATGCCGGCGCCGCCGCCCGCCGGGGTGTCGTCCACCGAGCGATGCTTGTCGGTGGCGAAAGTTCTGATGTCGATGGTTCGAAGCGCCCACACGCCTTCGGCGAGCGCCTTGCCCGCAAGGCTCAAGCCGAGAGCCCCAGGAAACATCTCGGGGAAAATCGTGAGCACGATTGCGCGCCACGGACCGGTCATGAGTCGCCGATGCCGGGAGACGGCGCGGCCCGCTCCTCCTTGAGAAGCCAGGTCTCCAAGATCCCGACTCCCTTGACCTCAATCGGCCCGCGCGCCACGAGCACGAAGCCGTCGGCGAGCGCCTCATTCACCGCGGGCGACACCTGGATCTCGCCGGGTACCCCGTGCGTCTCGAGCCGCGACGCCAAGTTCACCGTCTCGCCCCAAACATCGTAAGAGAATTTATCGGTGCCAATGACGCCCGCCATGACCGGACCGCCGGCAATGCCCACCCTGATCTTGAGATCGACGCCATGCGCCGCCGAAAGCTTCTCCACCAGGAGGGGAAGCTTGAGGGCCATGCGCGCAAGCCGGTGCAGATGGTCGTCGAGCGGCCGGCTCACGCCCGCGACCGCCATATAGCCGTCGCCGATGGTCTTGATCTTTTCCACGCCGTGGGCCGCTGCGAGCCGGTCGAACTCGGTGACGATCTGGTCGAGCAAAGCCACGGTGCGCTCCACGCCGAGCTTGGCGGCAAGTTGGGTGAAGCCAACGAGATCGCTGAACATGACCGAGGCTTCCGGCACGCTGTCGGCCACTCTCACCCCGGGGCTTACCTTCAACCGCTCGGCGATCGGCTCGGGAAGAATGTTGGTGAGCAGGGCTTCGGCTTCGGCGCGGGCGCGGTCGGCCAGCGTGAAAGCGTAGGCGACGATCAGCGCGATGATCGAGAACGTGGTGGCAGCGGAGGAAACGTAGAGGTTGGCGAGAAGCCCAGGGTCGGCTGGGATCTGGGCGGTTTCCGCCGGGTACAGGAACCAAGTTGCGAGATGCAGCGCCAGAGCGATGGCGATCACCGCGACGACGAGGCGGAAGCGCGACATGCCGTAGATCGCAAAGGCGACCGCCGCGACGATGATGTAGTTGATCTGGATGCCCGAGTCGTGACCGAGCTCACGGACGAAGAAGAACAGGGCGACGAACTCGGCGGCTGCGATTAGGAGCGCTCCGGCGATGTCGTTGATTTGATGAGCGAGCGGCACCGTCAAGGCGACGGCCGCCAGCAGCAGGTTCACCACGATGAGTGGGCCGTAAGTGTCGACACCGTAAAAGGCGAAGACGCCCGCGTAGATCACCGAGAAGACGGCGATCAGGAATGCCATGACGTTGACGACGATCAGCCTGCGTCTGACGGGGCGCAGATAGCTGGCGGTGCCGAGTTCGGCGAACCGGGCCAAAGGCCCCAGCCACCCGATTAGCGGCGCGCCGTGCGCGCTGCCGATTGTCCCGCCCTTGCTCATGAGACGCTCGTATCACAACGCTCCGGATCGTACAGGAGCTTGCGCTGAGGCGCGATTGGCTAATGGAGGGCGGCGACAACGAGTTAAGACCCCGAACTCCCCTTTCGGGGCCTTTGTTCTCGTTGATTTCTGACCGGTGGTGCTGCGGTCCAATCGGCAATGTCGGCGGCGACCAATGGGCCCAATTGGGGAATTTCGGCGGGGACCGCGAACTTAACCCGTCTTGCCCTGACAACGGGCAGCCCCTGCGTTTGGTTCCACACAGAATGTCGCACGGGCGGGGATTAACCTTGGCCAGCTTTAAGTTCTGCCCTGAGCCTCATCAGGAGCTGGCCGAGCACGTTCTTTCCCGAGCCGTCCTTGCCGGTCCCCCAATAATGGTCGTTGGGAGCGGTTCCTCGACAGCTCGTCGCCGGTCACGAGAAGCAGCGTGCGAAACGCGGCGGTTTGTGTGAATTTGCTGCGCAAGGCGCGCGCTCCATCACGGCAGCCTTCATCGAATCCCAGCCAGGCCTGATGCACGCTCTGTACTTCTGCGCGAGCTTCTTGGCGACGACTGGTTTCGCGGCGGCGCGGGTCTCACTCTGCATCTCGACGTCGTCGAACTTCCGCGCTTGGTAATAATGCTCGACGGACGGGCATATCTCGCCGTTAATTTCGATCGGGGAGGGCGCGAAGTTCGACAGTTCGGCGTAGGTGTCGGATTTCGAGAAGAAGCGGATGGTCATCGATAACTCTTGTCATCGTCCGGCCTGACCGGACGATCCAGTAACCACCGAACCGGTCATGAGCAGCTAGCGCCAGTGTTTACTGGATTCTCGCTTTCGCGGGAATGACGAGCGCGTCGAGTGACAAGTTACTCCTCGAACTCAACGGGCGGAACGAGAACGAGGCGGCCCGCGTCGAGATCGACCTCGGGCACCGTCTCCTCGGTGAAGGGCACCATCAGGCTCGGCTCGCCGCTCAAGGGCGCGATCTCGATGATGTCGCCGGCACCGAAATTGTGAACCGTGACGACAGTGCCCATCGCGGCACCTTGCGCATTGACCACCGACAGTCCGATCAGATCGGCGACGTACCATTCCTCAACTTTGCGCGCAGGCAGTCGCGAATGCGCCAGATAGAGCTTGGTGCCGTTAAGCGCCTCCGCCGCTTCTCGCGAGGTCACGCCCTTGATGCGGGCGATGAGCGCCTTGGGCGTGACACGGACGCTCTCGATCTCGATGGCGCGCCCGCCCGACTCGTCGTCGAGCGGGCCGTAGGCTCCGATGTCGGCCGGCAGGCCCGTGTAGGAGCGGAGCCGCACCTCGCCTTTCAGCCCTTGTGCCGCGCCGATCTCGCCGAGCAGCACCCGGTCCCCTGTGCGCGTGGACTGCGCCCGCCCATCCCGCTCGCCGCCGTGCGGCGAGCGACCCTCTTCCGCGAGGGGAGAGGGGTTGGTTGCTCGCAGGCCCCGGACTTGCAGTTCACCCCCCTCCGTTCGCGCGCGGCGTCGATATGCTTTCCCATAAGGGGGGAGCGAGGAAGAGTTGGCTGCCGCCGTGCGTCTCTTGCGCTGTTTGCTCAAGGTTACTCGGTAGCAGGTGCTTCTTCAGGAGCCGCTTCGGCGGGGGCCGCGGTGGTTTCGGCTGCGGCCTTCTCGGCCTCGGCAGCCGCCTTCACCTTCTCCTCCTGCGCGGCGCGCTTCGCCTCCTCACGCTCGACCCGCTTCTTGCCTGGCTGCGCCTTTGCCGGGTTGTTGCGGGCCTCGCGCTTCATCAGGCCTTCCGCATCGAGAAAACGCAGCACGCGGTCCGTGGGGAGCGCGCCATGCGACAGCCAGTGCTTGACCCGGTCGGTATTCATGCTGACGCGCTCGGCGGACTCGCGCGGCAGAAGCGGGTTATAGGTGCCGATCTTCTCGATATAGCGGCCGTCCCGCGGGCTCCGCGAGTCGGCGACCACCATGCGGTAGAAGGGGCGCTTCTTGGCGCCGGCCCGCGACAGTCTGATCCTCAGTGACATTGCTTGAGTCTCCTATGTAGTCGTTTCAGCACGAGGAAGGGAAGTGGCTCATCGCTTCTTCGATTTGGGCAGGCCGGGAAGGCCGCGCGGTAGTCCGGCGGGAAGGCCCGGCAGTCCACCGAAACCCCCGGGCGGCAGCCCCGGAAAATTCGCGGGCGGTGGCAGCGCGCTTCCGGCGGGGAGGTCGGCGGGCAGCTCCGGCGGGGGGGCGCCGCCGAACATCTGACCCAAGATGCCCCGCTTCTTGCCCATGGCCTTCATCATGTCGGCCATCTGGCGGTGCATCTTCACGAGCTTGTTGATGTCCTGCACGGAGGTGCCGGAGCCGGACGCCACCCGCTTCTTCCGGGAGGCATTCAACAGCTTCGGGTTCTTGCGCTCAGCCCGCGTCATCGAGCCGATGATCGCCTGCTGCCGCTTGAGGATCATCTCATCGAGATTGGCCGCATCGAGCTGCTTCTTGACCTTGCCGATGCCGGGAAGCATGCCGAGCACGCCGCCCATGCCGCCGAGCTTCTGCATCTGCCTTAGCTGCTCCGCCAGGTCTTCGAGGTCGAAAGCGCCCTTTTTGATCTTGAGCGCGATGGCCTCGGCCTTGTCGAACTCGACGGTCTCCAGCGCCTTCTCGACTAGCCCCACCACGTCGCCCATGCCGAGGATGCGGCCGGCGATGCGGCCGGGATGGAACTCCTCCAGTGCGTCCAGTTTCTCGCCGACGCCGATGAGCTTTATGGGCTTGCCGGTGACGGCGCGCATTGAGAGTGCGGCGCCGCCGCGTCCATCGCCGTCCACACGGGTCAGCACGATGCCGGTGAGGGTGACGCGCACCTCGAAGTTCTTGGCGAGATTGACGGCGTCCTGGCCCGTGAGCGCGTCGGCGACGAGCAGCGTCTCGTGCGGCCGGGCGATCTTCTCGATCGCCGCCGTCTCGGCCATGAGCTCTTCGTCGATATGGGTACGGCCGGCAGTGTCGAGCAGGAGCACGTCATAGCCGCCGAGCGTCGCGGCCTTCAGCGCCCGCTCGGCGATGGCCGTCGGCCCTTCGCCCGCCACGATGGGCAGCGTGGCGATGCCGGCCTGCTCGCCGAGCACGCGGAGCTGCTCCTGCGCCGCGGGACGCCGCGTGTCGAGCGAGGCCATCAACACTTTCTGCTTGTCGCGGGTCTGGAGCCGCTTCGCGAGCTTCGCCGTAGTGGTCGTCTTGCCAGATCCCTGCAAGCCGACCAGCATCATGGTGACGGGCGGGGTGGCGGCGAGATCGATGCCTTGCGCATCGGAGCCCAGCGTGCGCACAAGCTCGTCATTCACGATCTTGATGACCATCTGGCCGGGGGTGACCGACCGCACGACCTCGTGGCCGACGGCTTTCTCCTTCACCCGGTCGACGAAGGAGCGCACGACGTCGAGCGCCACGTCGGCCTCGATCAGGGCGCGGCGCACCTCGCGCATGGCTTCGGCGACATCGGCCTCGGTCAGCGCGCCGCGGCGCGTGAGCTTGTCGAGGACGCCGCCAAGGCGTTCGGACAGGGTCTCGAACATCAGCCGCCGACCGCCTTGATCCAGCCGGGGTTCACCCAGCCCGAGCGGCACGCCCCGGCATAGGGCTCGGGGGCTTCGAGCGGCGAGCCGACGCCGCAATCGATGTCGCCGGGATCGTTGGAATAGACGATGCCCGTCCAGGCGCCTCGCTCATCGCAGACAAAGACCCGCCGCTCTTCGCTGAGTTTGTCCACCAGAGCGTGAGCCGAGCCTGGTCCGGTGCGGACAGCGAGAAAACCGTATCCTTGCGGATCAAGCCCGCTGACCTCGCCGAGCGTGGCGCAGGCATCGAGACCGGCAACCTTGCCGACCAGGACGGGAACGGCGCGGATTGCAGCGAGCGCTGGAAGCGCCAGCATGGACGGCGGGGTCAAAAACCCAGCAATGAATCCGATTGATCTCATCGTTCGTTCAAACCAGTATTGCACCCGCGGGCGCATCGCGCTGGCGGATGTTGACCCCCCTGCCTCCTTCTTCTTGCGCTATCGGCCTCTGGCCTACTTGACCGCTAGAATCATGTGCAGGGCGGCGGCTCTGATACAGAGCTACCTTGAATTTCGGCCAGAATGTCGGGGAGGGGAGCGGGCAAGTCAAGCGAAACCAAGGAATTTCACTTGCGGGCCGAACCCCGCTTCTGGCAACGCTTGGGGCTCAACCGGACAGGAACACATACGGGTGAGGCCCAAAGCCTGGCTTCTGGCGCTTTTTCTCGCCGCGCTGCCGAGCCCGGCGCTGGCCAATGTCGTCTTTCCGGCCTTGATGCTCTCAGGGCGCCTGTTGGCCTGGTGGGTCGTCGCCCTCTCCCTCCTGATCGAGTTCCTGTTCGTGCGGGCGGCATTCCGCTTGAGTCCGCTCAACGCCGCGCTGGCGACGCTCGCGGCAAACGCCGTCTCGGCCGCGATCGGCCTATTCCTGCTGCCCTATATCGGGATGGTCACCGAACCCGGCATCTCCCATACCGGGCTCGCCGATCTCACGGGCTTCGAAACGTTCGGCGTCGCCTCGTGGCTTCTGGCCTATTTGCTCGGCGTTGGCCTCAATCTCGCTATCGAGCTTCTCGTCTATCGCTTCGGCTACCGGCTGAAGATCGACGCCCGCGCGTTCTGGCTCATCCTGCTCGCGAACGCAATTACGGTCGGTCTCACGCTCGCCAGTTTGGACCTAATTGCCGATCCGCATTACGGCGAGGTGTCGCCAGGCTTGCTCGCGAAATAATTGCCGTGGAAGTGGAAGGGAATGGCGTGCGGCGCCTCGGCCCGAGCCAGCTCCTTCAGCGTCGCCGCGTCGAGGACCAGGAGGAGGGACCTGTCTCTGCCGATGTCGAGCACGATCGACAGCAGCACGCCGTCATCCTCCGCTTGCCGCCGCCGGCGCGGGAACGTAGACCGGCTCGCCGGGATAAAGGCCCGGCTCGTACCAGCGAGTGGCATCGCCGGTCTCGAGGTCCATCTTGACGATGGAGTCGAGGAAGTCGCCCTTCACCTCGATGCCGGTGCCCCAGACATAGCGATAGGGCTTGCCGGCATGCGCCTCGTAGTTGATGCGCGGCAATTCCACAGGCAGCGGCGAAAGCACCTCGCTCGCGACAGGCGCATTGCCAGATAGGGGCACACGGAAGCGTGTCAGAAGCCCGGTGGCCTCTATGGGGGTCCCGGCCCGAAGCCGCGCCAAATAGAGCTCATAGATGATCGTCGCCTCGGAATAGGCGATCATGTCGATGAGGAGGCAGTCGCCGTCCTCGAACGCATTGACGTGATGGAAGGCGAAGCCGCTTCGCTCCGCGCGGTCACGATGTGGGTTCCGCTCCGCTTGTCGATCACGTGGAATGTCAGGCCGCGTTCAGGCTGCCATCGGTAATTGCGGATAAAGGGTTCCCCAAAAATTTAAGGTCGAACGCGGTCACCGTCAGAGGGAATTCGACCAGGGCGAGATAATTCTCGCTCATGGCGAAGCTGTGCATGTAAGCGGGCCGGTCGACAGGCAGCTCAGCCACGAGACTTTGTGAACCGTCGTCATCCACGGCGAACAGCCGATAAGAGCTGCGCATGCCGAACGCGACCATGTAGCTGTAATGGCATTTGCGCGCGGTGTCGTAATGGGGATGCGCCGTCGAAATCTGGCCGACGAGCGCCGGCTCGTAGTCCAACACGCCGAGCGTCTTGAGCGTATCGGGGTCAAAGCGCATGGGGAGCGTGGTCTCGGTGAAGGCGACAGTCTCGCCGCCGAAGCCCACGACGTTGACATTGCAGTTTGCTGTTAGCTTTGGATCGAAGATCGCGGCCACTCGGCCGAACAGGCTGCGGCAGGGGTCGGTCGCGAACTCGCCATAAGAGATTCGGCCGGTCTTCTCCGCCGCTGCGAAGGCGTTGCTTTCAAGGAAGCGGCTCGCGTAGGTCACTCGGCCTTGACCGATGGCGAAGCGATGCAGCATCGCGAGCCCGTCGAACCAATGATTGTAGGTGCGGGTCCCGACCTCGAACTTCGCGGGACCGTTCGAAGCAGAGTACCCTCGAGCCATGCGGGCAGCGCGCCAGCGACGATCAATGCGACGGGCTCGGCGATCTCGCGCGTCAGCGAGCGGAAGCCTGCGCCGTAGGGGAAGGCGGTCTTGTCCAGCATCCGCGTCCTCGATTGCGAGGCGTAGAGGCTAAACGATTTTTGTTAAGAGCGGTTCAAGGACAGTCCGACCGGCGCCGAGGACCGGGTCAAACTAGTAAGGAAGCGATTGGGAGAAGATACTCACAACGACAACGCCCCCGACGATCATGGCAAGGCCGATAATTGCCGGCAGGTCGAGGACTTGCTTGAGACACAGCCATCCAACCGCCGCGGTCAGCACAATGCCGATTCCGGCCCACATGGCATACGCTAGGCCGATCGGGATCGCGCGCGGAGTAAGGGCGAGAAACAGTAGGGACGCCGCATAGGCGACCATGGCCACGATGCTGGGAAGCAGCCGGGTGAAGGACTCGGACGCCTTCAAGCCAGAGGTTCCGATCACTTTCCAAGACGATGGCGACGCCAAGATAGAGATAGGGCCGAAGCGCGATCACCGGGGCTCTCCTTTAGAAATGAGGAGCCAGCCTGACGCCGAGATCGAGCAGAGTCTCGTCGGCGCCCCGCCAGCCGATGAAGGATAGACCGACCGGACAGCCAGCGGCCTCCGCCGGCGGGATCGAGATCTGCGGAAGACCGGCATGCCCGGCGATGCAGGTGCTGCCGAGGGTGATGGTGCGGAACTCGGCGAAGGAGGCACCGTCGGGGATATCCCTCTCGGGCGGGAGGGTCGGGGTGGTCGGCAGCACGATCAGGGTGCCGGGTGGAACGAGGCCCGACACGCGGTCGGCGATCTGCGCGCGCAGCTTCTGCGCGACCTCGGCTTGTTCGACCGTGATGTTGCCCGCCATCTCGAAGCGCTCCTTGATGCCGGGACCGAGATCGACATTGTGCGCATTGATGAAGGGAAGCAGGGTAGACTGGATCTCGAACCCTTGGATTATGCGGAACGTGTCGCGCCACGCGTTGATCTCCTCGCCGGCGATGTCGACATGCTCGGGCTTCGGCAATGCGCCGCCGATCTTGTCGAGCACCGCCCACAGGGCCTGGTCGGCGCTCGCCTCGCTGTAGACCACGACATCCTGGGCAAGAAGCAGGCGCTCGATCGGCGCCGCGACTGTTTCGCCCTGAAGCAGAACCCGGCCGACCTTGCGGAACAGCTCGGCATCGGGAGTGAGTACGCCGACGGTATCGAAGCTCGGCGCCATCGGCGTGACGCCCGCCGTATCGATCCGGCCGAAGGTCGGACGCAAGCCGTACAGCCCGCACAAGGAGGCCGGCACACGGATGGAGCCGCCGGTGTCGCTGCCAAGCGCGAAATCGCACAACGAAGCCGCGACCGCCGCGGCAGAGCCGCAGGACGAGCCGCCCGTCACGTACCGGCCCGCGCGCGGATTGAAGCCGTAATGCACGTTGGTGCCGAGCACGCTGTAAAAGAACTCGTCGCAGATGGTGATGCCGGTCAGGCTCGCGCCCGCGTCGATCAGCCGTTCGATGACGGGAGCCGTCTCCCGGGCCAGCGTGGCATGGGCGTAGAACTCCGGGTTGCCGTTGGAGACCTTGTGGCCTTCGATGGCGAACAGGTCTTTCACCACGAAGGTGAGCCCGGCGAGAGGCCCCTCGCTCCGGGCCGGGGAGCGGCTCGGTCAGTGTGTGAGGCATCAGAGCGTGGACGGAATCGACCGGCAAGAAGGAAGGCATAGGCGAGCTTCTGGTGCAGGCCTCGAGGAAACGCCATATAACCGGCCATAACCCGAAGCGCCAAGCACTCATGATCGGCACTGTCAGCTTCCGCAAGATGAACGGGCTCGGCAATGACTTCGTCGTTCTCGAGGCGCGTGCGCGCGGCTTCGCGCTCTCGCCAGCGGCGATCCGCGCCATCGCCGACCGCAAAGAAGGCATCGGCTGCGATCAGGTCATTGCGCTGGAGCCGTCGCGCAAGGGCGACGTGTTCATGCGCATCTGGAACGCGGATGGCGGCGAGGTCGGCGCCTGCGGCAACGCAGCGCGCTGCGTCGCGGCTCTCGTCGCCAAGGAGCGGGGGATGGCGCAGATCACGGTAGAGACGCAAAGCGGGATGCTCGCGGCCACGGTCAACCCGGACGGCAGCGTGACCATCGACATGGGGACGCCCCGCTTCGCCTGGGACGAGATCCCGCTCGCCGAGCCGTTCCACGATACGCGCCGCATCGAGCTACAGGTCGGGCCGATCGACGATCCTGTGCTGCATTCGCCGTCCGTGGTCAGTATCGGCAACCCGCATTGCGTGTTTTTCGTCGACGATGTGACGGCGCACGATCTCGAGCGGTTCGGGCCGATGCTCGAGCATCATCCGATGTTTCCCGAGCGCGCCAATATCTCCTTGGTCGAGGCGGTCAGCCCCGAGCATCTGAAAGTGCGGACCTGGGAGCGGGGCGCAGGGCTCACGCGCGCCTGCGGCACGGCAGCCTGCGCCTCGGCGGTCGCCGCCGCGGGCCGCGGTCTTGCCGGACGCAAGGTCAAAGTGACGCTGCCGGGAGGCGATCTCCTGATCGAATGGCGGGAGGGCGACGGCCATATCCTCATGACCGGACCTTACGCGCTCGACTTCGAAGGCACGCTGCCTGAGGAGCTTCTACAGCCTGCGCGCGTTTAGCGGGGTCGCTGCACCGCAATTTTCATGTTAGAAGCCGCGAAATGCCGGATATCGAGATCATCACCTTCGGTTGCAGGCTGAACGCCTATGAGTCCGAAGTTATGCGCGAGCATGCCAACGCCGCGGGGCTCACCGACGCGGTGATTGTCAACACTTGCGCGGTCACCGGCGAAGCGGTGCGTCAGGCGCGCCAGGCGATCCGGCGTGCGCGCCGCGCGAGACCCAATGCGAAAATCGTGGTCACCGGTTGCGCGGCGCAGATCGATCCCGAGCGCTTCGCGCGGATGGACGAGGTGGATCACGTCGTCGGTAATCAGGAAAAGATCGAGGTGCGCACCTTCGCCGGGCTCAATGTCGAAGGCAGCGAGAAGGTCGCGGTCAACGACATCATGTCGGTGCGCGAGACGGCGGGACACCTGATCGACGGCTTCGGCTCGAGGGCGCGCGCCTATGTGCAGATCCAGAACGGCTGCGACCATCGCTGCACGTTCTGCATCATTCCCTTCGGCCGCGGCCCTTCGCGCTCGGTGCCGGCCGGAGAGGTGGTTGCCCAGGTGCAGCGCCTGGTGGAGAACGGCTATGCCGAGATCGTGCTGACCGGCGTCGACATCACCGCTTATGGCGCGGACCTACCAGGCGCGATGAGGCTCGGCAAGCTCGTCCGCACCGTGCTCAAGCTCGTGCCCGAGCTGCCCCGTCTCAGGCTGTCGTCGATCGACTCGATCGAGGCCGACCCGGCGCTGCTGGTGGCGATCGCCGAGGAGGAGCGGCTGATGCCGCATCTGCATCTGTCGCTCCAGTCCGGCGACGATCTCACACTGAGGCGCATGAAGCGGCGCCATGCCCGGGCCCACTCGGTCGAATTTTGCGAGTCTGTGCGCCGCGTCAGGCCCGATATCGTGTTCGGCGCCGATCTGATCGCGGGCTTTCCCACCGAGACCGACGCGATGTTCCGGAACTCGCTGTCGCTGGTCGACGATTGCGGCCTTACCTTCCTGCATGTGTTTCCGTTCTCCGCGCGCGAGGGAACGCCGGCTTCGCGCATGCCCCAGGTGCATGGCGCGACCATCGCGCGGCGCGCCGGAGAGCTGCGCGAAAAGGGGGTCGCTGCGCTCAAGAGCCATCTCGCCGGCGCCAGGGACCGGCGCATTCAGGTGCTCATGGAGAGCGTGGGGCAGGGTCGCTCCGCGGACTTCACGCCGGTGCGGCTCGACGCCGAGCGCGGTCCAGGCTCATTGATCGAAGCCGTGGTGGCCGGCGATGACGGCGTGTGCCTCCTGGCGGAGACCAGGTCATGACGGGCCGGAAGCCGACATTCCTCGAGCGTCTGTTCGGAATCGGCAGCAAGCCGGAGCCGGCCGAGCCCACGCCGCCAGCCCACAAGGAACCGTCCTCGGACGTGCCCAAGCGGCGGCTGCCCCCGCAAGGTCCCGCCAAGAAGGCGCCGCGCTCGCGCAAGCGTCCGCCCAAGGAAGGCACCAAGGGCGGCGGAAAGCCCAAGGGACCGCCGCCAGCAGGACCGGCAGCGACGCCCGGCCGCACGCCGCTCGATGAGAGGGCGCCCGGCACGCGGAAAAAGGGAACGCCCGAGACCTCCGACGACGAGAAGCCGGCGCCCGAAACCACGAAGCCTCGCCACAAGGCGCCGCCTCCGGCTGGACCTGCTCCCGCGGCGCCGGCCAAGGAGGCCGGACCAACCGCGCCGTCGCCGGCCAGGCAGAAACCCAAATCCGAACTGAAGCCGAAGCCTCCGGCTCCTGAATCCAAGCGCAGCTGGTTCGCCCAGCTCAGGCACGGCCTGTCGCGCACGTCCAACGCGCTGTCGGACAATCTCGCGAGCGTACTCACCAAGCGGAAGCTCGACGATGACACGCTCAATGAGCTGGAGGAGGTGCTGATCAAGGCCGATCTTGGGACCGGCATGGCCGATCGCATTCGCGCCACGCTCGCCGGCGGCCGCTATGACAAGGGGCTGTCTGCCGACGCGGTGCGTGAGGTTCTCGCCCGCGAGATCGCCGACGCGCTGGAGAAGGTCGCCGAGCCACTCGAGCTCAAGAGGGG
>JBOHJE010000025.1:0-14727 GCA_050728375.1 Methyloceanibacter sp. | reverse complement strand
GTCTTGCCGTAGGCCTGCGCCACCATGTGGATCACATATTTGTAGATCTGCATGGCGTCGGCGGTCTTCACCAGCGGTCCGAACTTGATGCCGAGCTCATGCTGCGCCGCGCCCACCTCGTGGTGATGCTTCTCGGTGACAACGCCCATATCCGCCATCACGGCGAGCATTTCCGAGCGGAGGTCCTGCGCCGAGTCGACCGGGGGCACCGGGAAATAGCCGCCTTTGGTGCGCGGACGGTGGCCGAGATTGCCCATCTCGTATTCGGTGTCCATGTTGGACGGGAACTCGGCCGAGTCGATCTTGTAGCCGCAATTGAAGGGGTCGGTCTTGAAGCGCACGTCGTCGAACACGAAGAACTCGGCTTCCGGCCCGAACACAGCCACGTCGCCGACGCCGGTCTGCTGCATATAGGCTTGCGCCTTGCCGGCGATCGAGCGTGGATCGCGCTCATAGGGCTCGTTGGTCAAGGGCTCTAGCACGTCGCAGAATACGGCAAGCGTGCTCTGGGCGAAGAACGGGTCCATCACCGCCGAGTCCGGGTCCGGCATCAGTTTCATGTCCGACTCGTTGATCGCCTTCCAGCCGGCGATCGAGGAACCGTCGAACATGATGCCGTCGCTGAAGGCTTCTTCGTCCATCAGCTTGGCGTCCATCGTGACGTGCTGCATCTTGCCACGCGGATCGGTGAAGCGGATGTCGACGAACTTGATGTCCTCGTCCTTGATCCTTTTGCTTAAACTTTTAGCGTCTGCCATTTTACTCCCCTGTCATGCATGATTGACGCCGTCCATCCCCGCTTACGCAGGCAGACACGTCTTTGCTGTTAGGTCTTGTTGGTGGGCGTTTTAGTCGTCACTCAAATGGCATCGTCCCCCGTCTCGCCCGTACGAATGCGCACGGCTTCTTCCACGTTCGACACGAAGATCTTCCCGTCGCCGATCCGGCCGGTTTTGGCCGAGGCGATGATGGCCTCGATGGCCTTCTCCACCATGTGGTCGCCAAGCACGAGCTCGAGCTTCACCTTGGGTAGGAAATCGACAACGTATTCAGCGCCGCGATAAAGCTCGGTGTGTCCCTTCTGGCGCCCGAACCCTTTGGCCTCGGTGACGGTGATGCCCTGGAGGCCGATCTCTTGCAGAGCCTCCTTCACTTCATCCAGCTTGAACGGCTTGATGATCGCTTCGATCTTTTTCATTCTTTCCCTGTACCTCCCCAACGACGTAAGGCGGCGCCTTGCCGCCGCTCGGCGCCCGTTATCGCAAACATCTGTCCGCCAGCCAAAGCACGGCCTATGCCAATCTGTTGGGCGAGAGGTTCGGCTGGAATTCCAACGCGCTACCACAATCGGACGAGATCTTCTGCCGAAAAGCGCGACAATGCTGCATAATTCTTGGGCACAATGCCCAAAAACTGAGCAGGAGTCGGTGCAGAGTTTGGCCGATCGTCTCGGTTTGTGCCTTGCTTTTTTACAAGAGGACCTGACACACCGTAAATGGCTTGCCGATGATCGAGCTTCTGACCTCCGAGGAGATGTCGCGCGCCGACGCACTCGCAATTCAAGGCGGGACCCCCGGCGCCGCGCTCATGGAGAATGCCGGCCGCGCCGTCGCCAAGGAGGTGTTCCGGCGTTTTCCCGACGCGACGACCGTCGCGGTACTGTGCGGCCCCGGCAACAACGGCGGCGATGGCTTTGTGGTGGCGCGCCATCTCGCCGAAAGGGGCTACCGGGTCAGGCTCGGTTTCAAGGGCGATCCGGCGCGGCTGCCTCCGGACGCGTCCGCCATGGCCAAGCTCTTCACGGGGGAGAGGGAGCCGCTTGGCGATGAGCTTCTTGAGGGTGCCGATGTGGTCGTGGACGCCCTCTTCGGCACTGGGCTTACCCGCCCGATTGAAGGGGAGATCGCGGCCTTGATCGAGAGCGTGAATACCTCGGGGCTGCCGGTCGTGGCGGTCGACGTGCCGAGCGGGATAAACGGCACCACGGGCGCGGCCAAAGGCGCCGCCATTCGCGCCACCGCGACGGTGACCTTCTTCCGCCTGAAGCCCGGGCATCTTTTGCTACCGGGCCGGTTTCATTGCGGGGACGTTCGGCTCGCCGACATCGGCATCCCGGACAGCGTCCTCGCAACGATCGCTCCCGGGACCTTCGCCAATGAACCGCCGCTCTGGCTCGGGCATTACCCTTGGCCACAGCCCGAGGGCCACAAATATTTGCGCGGCAACGCTGTGGTGGTGTCGGGACCGGTTTCCAGCACGGGGGCGGCACGGCTCGCCGCACGCGGCGCCCTCAGAATTGGTGCGGGGCTGGTCACGGTGGCCTCGCCACGGGACGCGATCCATGTGAACGCCTCCCAGCTCACCGCCATCATGGTGCGAGAAGCGGACGACGATCGCGCGCTCGCCCGCATGCTCGCCGACGCGCGCAAGAACGCGGTGCTTCTCGGCCCAGGTCAGGGGGTAGGGGAGCGCACCAAGGCTATGGTCCAGACGGCGCTTGCGACCAAGGCCACCATCGTGCTCGACGCCGATGCTTTGACCTCCTTTGCCGACGACCCGCGTCCGCTCTTTGCCTCCATCGCCGCCCGCGACGCGCCGGTGGCGATGACACCTCACGAGGGTGAATTCGCTAGGCTCTTCGTGGACATTGCCGGCGAGTCCAAAGTTGAGCGCGCGCGCGAAGCGGCATCACGCTCGGGCGCGGTCGTGGTGCTGAAGGGCGCCGACACCGTTGTCGCCGCTCCTGACGGCAACGCCTCGATTAATGCTATGACCAGCCCTTGGCTCGCCACGGCTGGCACAGGCGACGTTCTCGCCGGCATGATCCTCGGTGTTCTCGCTCAGGCCATGCCGGCATTTTTGGCGGCAAGCGCCGCCGTGTGGCTTCACGGCGCAGCGGCCAAGGCCTTCGGCCCGGGGCTGATTGCCGAGGATTTGCTGGAGATGCTGCCGACCGTGCTGCGCCAGCTCAGCACGCTGACAGAGCCTTGCGCGCCGTAGTCGAGCAGCGTCGCGATCGCATGTTAGCAGCGTACAACCGGTTTCGCGGGCAGAGGCCGCGATAATTCGATCCGAAGGGTCGCGCGGCGGTTTGCCGGAGAAATGACGAGGTGATAAGCACGTCAGGAGATCGGGCCGCAAGCCGGACGCCTTCTGCTTGCGCAGGAATTCGCCTAAAGGGGCATATTTTCCCATCGGTACTCTCAAGCTAGGGTTTCTCCGAAACTAACACACACACTAACACACACATTGTGTGGCATAATGTTTGCGGGGGCGAGTCTTTGGCAAACCGCTTTCGGGACGAAGGAGGCCGCGGGACCACAGAGACGGTTTGTTGACATAGTTCGACCTTATGAGGGACATGGAGGGTGATGCTCTCACGGGAAACCCAAATCCTGTTCGCCATACCATCGATGCGCGCGAGCACCGGCCTGATCCTGGCTGCTTTCCTGACCCTCGGGGCCGGCCTCCCGGCCCATGCCGAGGACCAGACCCTGCTGCGCGCCCGCGAGGGCGCCGCCGCGATGATCCGCGGGCAATACGACAAGGCGGTCACCCTCTACGACGAGGCGCTCGCCACGCCCGAGATCGCCGATTTTGTCGAAGCGAGCATCTATAGCGACCGCGGCGTCGCCAAATGGCGGCTGAAGCAAACCAAGGAGGCGATCGACGACTTCAATGCCGCAATCCAACTCTCGCCGGAGAACGCGACGGTCTACAACAATCGCGGCAATGCGCTGATGGATCTCGGCCATCCGGACGAGGCCGCCAAGGACTTCGACCGCGCTATCACGCTCTCCTCCAACTACGGCGCCGCCTACAACAATCGCGGCAATGCCTATGCGGCTCTCGGGCAATATGACGTGGCCTTCGGCGACTTCCGCAAGGCTGTCGAATTGATGCCCCAGAGCCCTGCGGCCTTCAACGGACGGGGCAAGGCGCATGCGGAGTTGAGGCGTCACAACGCGGCGGTTCGCGATCTGAGCCGCGCCATCAGCCTCGATACCAAATACGCGGTGGCCTATCGCAATCGCGCCACGGCCTATTTCGCCCTCGCCAAATACGTGGAGGCGGCCGCCGATGCGACCCTCGCGCTTGAGCTTGAGCCGGAAAAGCCGCAGCCTGATCTCCTTCTGCTCCGCGCCCGCTCTTATGCGAGCGTGCGGAAGTACAACCAGGCGGTCGAGGACCTCAACAAGGCCATCGAGCTCAATCCGGAGCTGGTGGAAGCCTACGTCGAGCGCGGCATGACCTTTACTCAGGTGCGCCGCTTCGAGGACGCGATCGGCGATTTCACCCGGGCGATCGAAATCGACCCCCGCAATGCCAAGGCCTACGCCATGCGGGCCGAGGCCAAGCAGCTTTCCGATCCCGAGGGCGATGCTCTATACGATGTGAACCAGGCGCTCTCGCTGGCCCTCGACGATCCGGCCGCGCTGCGCATCAGGGGCAACATCTACGAGGCGCAGGAACGCTTCGACGAGGCCATCGCCGATTACCGGAAAGCTCTGGCCAAGGACCCCGCGCAGGCTGAAAGCCGCACGGCCCTCCTACGCCTCAAGCAGGAAGTGCCCGAGATCCCGCCAGCGCAGCCTTTGGCCGAGCCCGTCGCCGGCTGGGTGATCGAGCAGCCGTCGCCCGGCCGCTTCATGGCGAGCAACCCGGATTTCCGCTCCCTCAAAGTCGAGCTCGAGATGTACGGCTCCGGCACGCCGAAGATCCTCGAATGGAAATTGATGCGCGGCGCGCTGTCGGGCATCGGCCTTCTGAGATACTACGCCGGTGATCTGGGGCAGGGCGACGCCGTCGAATATGTCGCCATCGTCGACACCCGCGCCAACCGGGTGGTCTCCATCGAGCCCCATATCTGGGGGACCCGGCCCGCCCAATGGAACTGGCAGGCGGTGTCGGTGGTCGTCACCGATCCCGACGGTAATGCCAACGAGATCAAGCTCCGTCAGGAAAAGGTCGTGCGGCGCTCTCCCGCAGCGCGTGACGATTTCTGGGGTTTCGCCAAACCCGTGGTACCGCGTGAGGAGCGACGCCGTGCGCGTCGCCGCGGCGGCGGCGGTGGCGGCAGCGGCGGCAATCCGTTCGGCTGGTTATTCCGCTGATGCGCCACATATTCATCGGCGCTCGATGACACTGTTCCTCGCGAGCGTCCGGGATTCCGCCGAGGCGGACATGGCTCTGCTTGCCGGCGCCGATGTCATCGATTTGAAGGAGCCGGGCAGGGGGGCGCTCGGTGCGCTCGACCCCGAAGCCCTCGTGGCCTGCGTCGCTTCCGTCGGCGGCCGCCGAGCCGTTAGCGCCACTATCGGCGATTTGCCTCTGGACGGCCCCGGCGTTCGCGATGCCGTGCGCGAGACCGCCTCGGCTGGCGTAGACTTCGTCAAGGTCGGCCTCTTCCCTGGGGCCCGACCCGAAGCGTGTCTTTCTCTCCTCAAGGACGAGTCAGCGCGCGCAAGACTGATCTTGGTCTTGTTTGCCGATGCGCTCCCCGCCTTCGATGCCATCTCGGTCGCGGCCGAGATCGGCGCGCATGGCGTGATGCTGGACACGGCCGACAAGGGCTCCGGCTCGCTTCTCGCCCATATGAGTCTCGGCGAGGTCGCGGACTTCGTGGGTGCGGCGCGACTCGAGGGGCTGACCGCGGGACTGGCGGGGTCGCTCAAGGCGGCCGATATCGTGCCTCTGCTTGCGCTCGAGCCCGAACTGCTCGGCTTTCGCGGCGCGCTTTGCCGCGAGGGAGCGCGTCGCGGCGCTGTTGACAAGCTGGCCTGCCGCAGGATCAGGGCTTTGATTCCACCTGCAAGCGGCGCTCGGCCGCACAGAACGGAGCCTCGGGCCTCAGCGTTGTGCTAGAGGATCGGCCCGAAGCGCCAGGTGGAGCGGTACATGGACAAGCAAATGGGGCGCGTGGCGTCATCGAGCGAGACCGGCGAGATCCTCGACCGCGTCTTCGTGCATGATTACGTACGTGACGTCGAAATCGGCGTCTACACCAACGAGAAGGGCGTGACCCAGCGCGTGCGCTTCTCGGTGGATGTCGAGATCAAGCCGAGCCCGGACTCGATCAACGACAATATAGAGCGCGCCTTCGACTACGACACGATCATCGACGGCATCAAGGCCATCACCGCGCGCGGCCACATCAACCTGGTCGAGACGCTCGCCGAGGAAATCGCCGAGCATTGTCTCGCCCATCAGCGGGCCGCGCGCGTCACCGTCAACATCGAGAAGCTCGACAAGGATCCGGGCGCTGTGGGCGTCGCGATCGTGCGGCGCAAGGGGCGCGGCTGAGCATGGCGCGAAGTCCGCTGCAAAAGGCGATGCCCGCGCCGCTGTCCGGCGCCGATCGGCCCATCGTCGTCAAGCTCGGCGGCAGCGTGATCCGTTCGCCGGAACTCTCTGCTTGGCTGAACGCGATCGCCGCGCTGACCAGGCAAGCGATCGTGGTGCCGGGGGGAGGGGCCCTGGCCGACGAGGTACGCCTTTGCCAGAGGGATCTCGGCTTCGACGATGCCTCTGCGCATCGCATGGCGCTTCTCGCCATGGACCAGCTCGCTTGGGCGGTCGCCGGTATGCGCGCGGGGTTGGAGGTCGGCACGACAGAGGAGGCTTTACGGGACGCTTTGGAGCGCGGCCGCGTGGCCGTGTGGGCGCCTTATGCCCTCCTCGCCGGCCGCTCCGACATCGAGGAATCGTGGCGGCTGACCTCCGACAGTCTGGCGCTGTGGCTCGCCGGCAAGATGCAGGCCGCGGCGTGCTATCTGGTCAAATCCATCGAGCGCAGGCATGACCGCCTGGGAGCGGCGCAACTCGCGCTCGACGGCGTGGTCGACGCGGCCTTTCCCGATATGCTCCGACTGACGGGAGTGGCGGCCTATCTTCTCGGCCGCGGAGACCAGCAGGCTTTCGCCCATGCCCGCGCGCCGACGAGCACGGAATTCGCGGGCGCTCTGATCGACTAGGGTAATCCCGCGCAAGGATGGTGCGGCTTGGGCTCGCGCTTTGCCTGCGAAGCAGGTTAGAAGTCCGGTTGATGGCCATGAGAAGCGCGATCCGAAATGGTTGAGAGCATCCTATTCCTGACCGGACACCTGGCCCGGCCCCGGCTCGAGGCCGTGCTGGAAGGCATGAAGGCCGGCTTCGACTGGAAGGTGCTCGATATCGGCGTCAAGGTGGCCGCGCTGATGACCGAAGACATCATCCTGCGACGCCTGCAAGGACCGGTCGAGGCCGACAAGATCATGCTGCCCGGACGTTGCCGCGCCGACGTCGATCGTTTGAGCGCGCGCTACGGTGTCCCGGTCATGCGCGGGCCGGATGAGCTCAAGGATATTCCCACTTTTTTCGGCCGCGCCCGGAAAGCCTCCGACATGACGAAATTCGACATCCAGATCTTCGCCGAGATCGTTGACGCGTCGGCGCTTGGCGTTGAGGACATTCTGAAGCGGGCCGAGGACTATGTGCGCAAGGGCGCCAACGTCATCGATCTCGGCGGTTTGCCCGACACCCCATTCTCGCATCTGGAGGAGACGGTCGGCGCCCTTAAGGAGAAGGGCTACAAGGTGAGCGTCGACTCAGCCGATCCCGGCGAATTGTTGCGGGGCGGCAAGGCGGGCGCGGACTTTCTCTTGAGCCTGAACGAGACCAACCTCGACATCGCCGATCGCGTGGCCTCGACTCCGGTGCTCATCCCCCAGGAGCACGGCGACATGGCCTCGCTCTACCGCGCCATGGATATTCTCGACTCCAAGGAGCGCGCCTACATCGTGGATCCGGTCCTGGACCCCATCAATTTCGGCTTCATGAGATCGTTGGAGCGTTATGCGGAGGTGCGGCGCGAGAGGCCCGACGCCGAAATTCTGATGGGCACCGGCAATCTCACCGAGCTGACTGACGCCGACACAACGGGCATCACCGCCGTCCTGCTCGGCATCGCCTCGGAGCTCCACATCCGGAACGTGCTCGTGGTGCAGGTGAGCCCGCACACCCGCCGCACCGTCGAGGAGCATGATCTTGCGCGCCGCATAATGTATGCCTCGCGCGCCGATCAGGAATTGCCCAAGGACTATGCCGACGGGCTTCTCGCCCTGCACGCGCGGCGTCCCTTCCCCCTGACGCCGGCCGAGATCGCCGAGAGCACGGAGGCCGTCCGCGACAAGAACTTCCGCATTGAGGTCGCCGAGGACGGCGTCCATATCTTCAACCGGGACGGCCACCATGTGAGCCGGGAGATCTTCGATCTCTACCCGAAGATCGACATCGACAATGACGCCCCGCATGCCTTCTATCTCGGCGCCGAGCTTGCCCGCGCCGAGATCGCCTTGCGGCTTGCCAAGCGCTACGCGCAGGACGAGCCGCTGGATTGGGGTGTCGCCGCCGACGCACCCGTCGACGACAAGACCCGCCTTAAGGAGGCGGGCCACACGGTAATCGCCAAGAAGAAAAGCAAAGCGTCTTGAGACAAAGCTGCAGCCTTGACCCCCACCCGGCTTGGCTAAAGCCAGATCGACCTCCCCCTTTCAGGGTGAGGGATTTCTCGTGGACACCGGGAGGCGAAACTCCCTCCCCCTGCAAGGGGAGGGTCGGGGTGGGTGTCATGGAGTCCGCCTTGGAGGCGCCTCGCCATGCCCATGATCCGGGAATGCATCGTCACCACGCTCAACGCCGAGGGGAGGGTGCATATCGCTCCGCTCGGTCTCATCGCCGACGGCGACGGCTGGATCATCGCCCCCTTCCGTCCCTCGACCACGCTCGACAATTTGAGGACCACCCCCTTCGCCGTAGCCAACTTCACCGACGATGTCCTGGTGTTTGCCGGCTGCCTGACCGGTAACAAGGATTGGCCGATCCGCGCCACACAGCGGGTCCCGGGCAGAGTGCTGGACGGCGCGCTCGCCCATGCCGAGCTTGCCGTCGAGAGCGTCGAGGAGGACGAGCTGCGCCCGCGCTTTCATTGCCGCGTGGTGTACGCGGCGAGTGACGCCCCGTTCAAAGGCTTCAACCGCGCGCAAGGCGCCGTGATCGAGGCGGCGATCCTGACGAGCCGGCTGAATATGCTGCCGCGCGAGAAGATCGAGCAGGAGCTTGCTTACCTTCAGATCGCCGTCGAGAAGACGGCCGGTCCGCGCGAGCACGAAGCCTGGCGACTCCTCGTCGACAAGATCGAGGAGCACTTCAAGCGCAATCCTTAGGAGCGATCGGTACTGGAGACCCGGTGCCATAAGGCGCAACCCGCTGTATAATCGAGCCGGGCGGGACCCGCGCTGCCGCTCGAGGAGCGCATGAAGTTCAAGACGGAGGTCCAACCATGAAAGTCAAGGAAGCAATGCATAAAGGCGTCCAATGGGTTGATGCCAATACGCCTATCTCCGAGATCGCCAAGTTGATGCGTCAACATGACATTGGCTCGATACCGATCGGGGAGAATGATCAGCTCGTGGGAATGGTCACCGACCGCGACATCGTCTGCAACGGCTTGACGCAGGACGGCTTCGACCTCAGCCGGGCGACGGCGCGCGATGTGATGACGCCGGGCATCCACTGTTGCCGCGAGGATGACGACCTCGCCGGTGCGGTGCGCCACATGGAATCGCTAAAGATCCGCAGATTGCCGGTGATCAACAAGAACAAGCGGATGGTCGGTATTCTGAGCCTCGGCGACATCAGCTCGTCGGCGCCAAACAACCTTGTGTCGGAGTGCGTTAAGAGCGTTTCGGCCCATCACCACTGAATAGAGTGTGGTGCCGTGCGCGCAGCGGCAGCCGCAGGGTAAAGCAACGCCTTGCGTATCATGCCGCTGCGGATGGTGAGTCGGGTTCCGTCGGCCGCTCCAGGATGTGAATGATGCGCGGACGCTCGCCCGGCACGTCAATGGGCTTGCCCGCTCGATCTGGAATCTGGTGCAGGTGCACATCGTCGGCCGAGTGGCGGCGCAGCAGCGCTAGCGCCGTCTTCGCGTGCTCGGCATCGCGCGCTCTGACCCAGAGCAGCAACCCGCCGCGGTTGATATGCTGAGCGAGATGCTTTGCATGCTCATGGCCGATAAACCGCGCTAAGGCCGCTCCGGCGAGACCGCCGGCGCTGCCGGCAATCGCGGCTGCCGCAATAGCGCCGAGCATCGTGCCGCCAGAGGCTACTACGGCGAGGCTGCCGACAATGGCGGGCACATACATTCCGGCGCCGATGACGGCGCCCTCCGCATTGCCGATCGTCTCCTCCGGCACGTAGCCGATCCGCGGCGCATCAGGATCGTCCTCGAACTCGGTGGTCGAGGTATACGCGCGCCCGAGTTTCGACCTGATTGTGTCCTCATGAGCGAGCACATTGAGGTCGACATTGTCGAAGCCAGCCGACAGCAGGTCGTCGATGGCGGTCTGGAATGATTGAACATCGTGGAAAACGGCAACGGCTTCCGTTCTGCACGAACCGTAATGCATTTCTGGCATGTGAGACCTCCAGTCTGCGGCTGATTGCCGAGCAAACCCCGCGGACGGGAGGTATAAGAAACCACGGGTCAGGGGCTTTCTCGGCACGCCGCCCAGGCTCCTAACAATAGCACGCCTTTCGATTTATTTGAATTCGCGCGGGGCCCGACGGCGACGTTATCTCGACCCGAGGTAAGGATCGTTGTAGCGGGCGTCGACGCAGCGATTGCCGTTCCAGTAGCGGTACTGCCCGCAGCTTGAAGGCCTGAGCGGCACGACAATGATCTCGCGTTCGACCACAACCGCGTCGTCATCGTCCTCGATCACCACGTTCGGATCGACATCGACCACGGGCGGGGAGTCGTTTCGCCGCCAGTAGCGGCGCCGCCAGCCGGCCTTCTCGGCCACGCTGGCCTGGCCGGCCTGATGCGGGGAGAGGGTGAATCCGGGCGCGGCGCTCGCGCCGCTCGAAGCGGCGACGGCGGCACCGCCCCCGATGAAGCATGCGCAGGCGAGTATGACGAGGTTACGCTCTGACGCTCCGTGTCCTGCTTGATTGTTGGGACAGTTCGAGGTGGGACGAGAATGGCCGAAAAGAGTCAATACTTCCCTTCATGCACGACAATCCTCGGATAGGCGAAGGCGTGCCTCCCAAGCAATTTGTTATCCTTAAGTCCTGCCGTCAGTAGCCGCGGCAAGCCGCCGGCTGACCGAGGCAACCAGCAATTCGTGGGCACGGTCCACGATTTCTTCGAGAGATGGCGTGCGCGCGAACATCGCCTTGGCCTTGGCGTTCAGCTCATCGCGGCTCGGCATGTGCGGCAGATGGAGGCTCGTCAGCACTTCGGCGGTCCGGTCATGCGCTCGCGTGAGGCTCTCCCGCAGAGCCGTCAGCTCCGGCCCGTGCAGCGCCGTGGTGATGGCGACCGCGATGCGTTCCGAGTTGAAGTGGGCCGCGAGCTGCTCGGCAGCCCGGTTGACGACGCTTGCACCGAGCCGCTGCTCGTTACGCAGGAGCTGCTCGGGCGGCTGCCTCAAGGTCCAGACAACGCCAAACCAAGAGAGCATCTTGAGAAGGTAATAGGTCGGGTCGATCTCCCACCAGCGAAAGCCTTGCCTGACACTGCTCTGGAAGGCGTGGTGATTGTTGTGCCAGCCCTCACCCATGGTGAACAAAGCGAGCAGCCAGTTGTTGCGGGAATCGTCGCCCGTGACGTAGCGTTTGCTGCCGCTCACATGCGCGAGGGAGTTAATGCAGAACGTCGCGTGATAGACCAGCACCGTGCTCCAGAAGAAGCCGACGAACAGGCCAGGCCATCCGGCGGCAAGGAAGCAGAGGCCGGCAAGGATGAACGCCGGCACCAGCTCATATTTGTGAAGCCACAACAGCTCGGGATAGCGCGCGAGGTCGGCGACCTTGTCGATATCGACCTTGTCGTGCCGGCTGGCGAAGATCCAGCCCATATGGCTGTAGATGAAGCCGGTGTGGCGGGGCGAGTGGACGTCGTGATGCGTGTCGGAATGCAGGTGGTGATGTCTGTGCTTGGCGGCCCACCACAAAACGCTCTTCTGGGCGCTGCTCTGAGCGATGAACGCGAGCACGAATTGGAACGCCCGGCTCGTGGAATAGGCGCGGTGCGAGAACAGGCGGTGGTACCCGGCGCCGATGGCGAAGATGCGCAGCCAATAGAGCCCGATGCAGAGCGTCACTGCCTGCCACGTCACGCCGGACCAGATCGCGCCGAAACAGGTAAGATGGACCAGGACGAAGGGAATGGCCGACGGATAGACGATGTCGTCATGCGCATCGTCGAGATGGGTCTCCTTGGACATCTTCTAGGGAATCCTCCTATTGTCGCCTCATATGTAGCGGCTTTTGCGGAAAAGGCCAGGGAGGTAGGGTCGCTTAGGCTCCTTGATCCGGCAACGCCTGTTGCCGAAGAGTTGCCGGGGGGTTGGCCTTCGACTGTAGAGGGCTTTCGTGACCGAGAAGGATCGCGCAACGTCCATTCGGCGAAAGCTACGAGCGTCGGCTCTGCTAGCGGCTCTTGCTCGGGAGGGCCCTTCCATCGGTTGGAGGGCGGACCCGCCTTCTCCAAATTGCCTCAAGGATGCGATGATCGTCTTCGACGCGTCGGGCTCGATGACGGGCATTGGTTTTGGAGAAAGCACTGTCCGTCGGATTGAGCAGGTTCGGCGCGCGTTGGCGGGATGTTTATTTCGACCGAATCTACGGAAGAGCTCGTTGAGGTGCTAAAGAAATCCCTCGCTTGTCCAATGATGTCGTCCCTTCAGCGTGGGCAGCTGAGCAAAGCGACGGCCACGGCCGGAGCGCAGCGGCTGGCCATTTCGCGGGCCTCCGGCGCGCAGTCGATCGTCTCGGCGAAATCGCGGTAGTGACGTCCGAGCCGCGTTGCGAGACGTCTTGCCAAGAACCGCCCGCAGCCGGCTCCGATCATGGAGGCTTCGGCGCCGAGGCTTTCGCGCGCAATGAGCTTGCACGCCGCCGCCTCGATCTGCGCGCCCTGGCACTCGGCGAAATACCGGGCGAGCGCGACCCATTTGTCCATCGCGGCCTCGCCGCGATCGCGCCCAAGCATCCGCGCCAGCCGGGCTGCGCTGTCGTCCATGCTCCTGCCCCCCCGATCCGCCGCCGGGTACAGATCGGCGTCCTCGGCAAGGTCGCCCACGAGCCGGTAGACGTCGGCCATGGTGGCGAAACGCTCGGCCGCGATCCCCTGCATTCGCCCGGCGAAGGGAGCCTGTTGCGCAATGGCCATCACCGGCGTCCGCACGACCCCGCCATAGACGAGTTCGCTCTCGGCGAGGCGCTCGCCGTCGCTCAGGCCCCGCGCCGCAGGTGCCCCGGCTCGCAGCGGGATGAGGTCGGTGGTGGTGGTTCCAATATCGACGAGGAGGCCGTCCGGGCAGGCGGCGGCGGAGATGGCCGCGCTCGCGTGCCAATTGGCCGAAGCGACTGACGGCCAGTCGTCGACCGCCTTTCCGGCATCGACCAATCCAGACTGGAGCGAATAGAACGCCGCCTCGCCATGTGTCGCCTTCCGCATCATCGCCACGAGGTAGGCGCAGCCTTCGGCGCGGCTCGGGAACACATCGGAAAGCTCGCCCGTCATGGTGACGGCATGAACTGCTCCCGGCGTGCAGAGCTTGACCGCTTCACTAAGGGCCAGGTCGAACTTGGTGCGGTCGGCGAGGATCGGGCAGGAGATCTGGTGAACTTGCGTCACCCCGCCGTCCTCGGCCCGGGCGAGCTTCAAATTGGCGCCGCCCAAATCCCACCCGAATGAAGCTGCCATTCAGCCCTCAATTTGCCGAGCGCGCATTGCACGTCATAATAGGGACAAGCACAGCAAGGAACCTACGGCCATGACGCTTGCATCCGACGAGCTCCCATCCGACGACATGACCGGCTTCACGGTCATCCCCGTGATCGACCTGAAGGGCGGCACGGTCGTCCATGCCCGCGCCGGTAAGCGCGCCGACTATCGGCCGCTGATATCGCCATTCGGACCGGCCGAGGATCCCGTCACGCTCGCCCGCGTCCTTCTCGCCATCACCGGCTCGCCCTCGCTCTACGTCGCCGATATCGATGCCATCGAGGGGACAGGCAATCATTTCGATCTGTGCCGCGAGCTTTCTCATGCGTTCCCCGGCACCACGCTGTGGATCGATGCCGGCTTCTCCGACGTCTCGGATTGCGCTTTCTGGCTCCCCTTGGGCGCCGCCTTGGTCATCGGCAGCGAGAGCATCCGAAGCCTCGAGGCCTGGCACAATATCCGCGAGAGCTTCGGCAGTAGCGTCGTGCTCTCCCTCGACTTCGATGAGGACGGCCTGCGCGGGCCCGTCGAGCTGATGGCAGAGCCGAGCCCTTGGCCCGACCGGCTCATCGTGATGGGCCTCGGCCGCGTTGGCACCGAGGGGGGGCCGGACCTCGAGCGGCTCCAGGCAACGCTTCGGCTCGCCGGGGCCCGGGCCGTCTTTGCCGCGGGCGGTATGCGCGACTCGGACGACATCGAGCGCGCGGCGGAGGCCGGTGCGCGCGGCGCACTGGTCGCCACCGCCCTTCATACCGGCGCGCTCACGCAACATGGGATCGCCGCCCTCTTGCGAAGGCGGCGATCCCATGTTGAGGGCCGATAGCCCCGTTTCTCTAAAAACCGAGCTTCTGCAGCCACCGCCGAATCGGGCCCGGCCCGTTTCCTCTGCCGGAAGGCTCCCGACCTGGGGGTTCTCCCTTTCAGCCAGCGGCGAACGGGTGGTGGGCAGAATC
>JBOHJE010000024.1:0-3489 GCA_050728375.1 Methyloceanibacter sp. | reverse complement strand
CGGCATAATCGAAGCCCTCGCCGTACACGAGAAGCAGCGCGAGCCGTTGCGGCGGGGGCAAACCGGCGAGAAAGCTCGCGGTGAGCCGGTCGAGATAGCCGTCTTCTTCCTCTACATGGAAGAGCTGCTCGAAACCCTGGTCGTCGGTCCTCGTCAGGGTCATGGGGTCCGCATGCGCCCGCAATTCGTGCAGCCAGTGCCGATAGATCTCTGCGAAGGCCCACACTTCGAGTGCCGTGCCGCGTTGATAGCGATGCTGCTCGGCGAGCATGCGTCGCAGCGCGCGGGCGAGAAGCGCCGAGCCCTCGCGCCGGTCGCCGACCAGAAGATTGGCGAAGCGCCTGAGCCTCGGCACTATCGTAACGAGGCCCGGCCTTACGGAATCGTGGAAGTCCTGTGCCTGCACGTTAACCGTCCCCCCGCCGTTGGGAAGCGCTGGCCCGCGCGGGTCCTTCTCGCGAATCAATAGGATAGCACAACCCGGCGGCGGGAGCGCTGGGCCAGGGATGCGGGAGTGAGCAAAAACCGCTTGCTTCAACGCGGAAGCTGCCCAATCCTTGCGCAGCAAGAGGGGATATTGCCCATGTCGGTCGTACCCCACGGTCCCGATCAGGCGAAGTCGCCGGACGCATCGTCACGTCGGCGCGACAATGGGGCGAGTACGAGCGCTATCGCCCGAACGAAAGACGCGACAACGACCGCTATCGGAGAAGCGTGGGCGAAAGTCATCGCGTTCAAGCGCGACGACGCGAAGCAAAGCCGAGTCGCGGAACGCATCGCGCGCCTCGCCGACGAGACCGCAAGCCAAACGAAGCAAGCGACGAAGTTCGGCCTTGCCCGCGCGGCCGAGATCGGTCGCGAGAGTCTGCTTCCGGAGATCGAACGCACCGGCGCTAAGCTTCGGGAGCATGCGCGGCCGGAACGTCTGAAACAGGATTATCGCGAATATCTTCATTGGCTGCACGAACGCGTTCTCGATCCGCCTGCCGAGCAACTGTTCTTCGCGCCCACCAAGGACCCGATCCCGCTAGCGGGCCTCACCATCCGCGGTAACAATCGCGCGCACGGCCACGACTACCGGCCCACGCCATGCAAGCTGTTCGACTGGACGCTCAGTTGCATCGACTACGACCTGTCGCGACTGACCTTCGTCGATTACGGCGCGGGCAAGGGACGCGTGTTGCTGCTGGCATCCCAGCATCCCTTCGCCGCCGTTGGCGGCATCGAGTTCGCGGAGGAGCTGCACGACAACGCGACCATGAACATCGCGCAATATCCGCGCTCGCGGATGAAATGCCGCAATGTGGAATGCGTGCTCGACGAGGCGTGCGAGGTTGAGCCGCCTATCGGTGAGGCCGTCCATTTCTTCTTCAATCCGTTCTCGCGGGAGATGTTCGCCGAGGTCCTGTACAGCCTCGTCACGTCTTACCGGAAGCGGCCGCGGCGGCTGTATCTGATCCTCATCGATCCGGTGGCGGCCGATCTGGTGGATGCGAGCGGCGTGTTCGCGCGGCTGCCGCTTCCACTGCCTGAGCGCATCAAGCTCCGGCTGTTTAGCCCCTACGAGATCGCCATCTACCGCTCGCTCGCCTGAGCCCTCGTTGCTGATCCTGCGTTGCCAAGCGTGGACGAGGCCGCTCAGCAGCTCCTTTGTCATTGCCCGGCTTGACCGGGCAATCCAGTACCCGAGGCACTGCTCGCGAAGATGCCGGACTGGATCGACTTCTATCCCTCAATCGCCGACGCCTGAGGCTACTGGATGCCCGCATTTGCAGCATGACAGTGTACTTAGGGGCGTGAACAGACGTCACTTCACGCCGAGCTTCTTCTGGAGGCTCGAGGACGAGGTGGTGTACTGGAAGATCAGCTTCTTGTCGGGATGCACGTAGTGGTGCGCCTGCTGCGCCATGAGCGCGGCCTCGTGGAAGCCGGACAGTATGAGCTTCAACTTGCCCGGATAGGTGTTGATGTCGCCGATGGCGAAGATGCCCTTCTCGCTCGTCTCGAATTTCGCCGTGTCGACCGGGATCAGGTTCTCCTCGAGATTGAGGCCCCAATCGGCGACGGGCCCGAGCTTCATGGTGAGGCCGAAGAACGGCAGCATCACTTCCGTCGGGAGCTGCGAAATCTCCCCGTCGGCGCCCTTCACCGTCACGGCGCTCAGCCTGCCGTCAGTGCCGTGGAGCTCCGTCACCTGACCGAGCTTGAAACTGACGTCGCCGCTGTCGACGAGAGCGAGCATCTTCTGCACCGAAGCCGGAGCGGCGCGGAACTCGGAGCGGCGATGCAGCAGCGTCAGAGATTTCGCGACAGGCTGGAGATTCAAGGTCCAATCGAGCGCCGAATCGCCGCCGCCCACGATCAGGACGTCGCGGTCCTTGAAGGCATCCATCTTGCGCACGGAATAGAACACCGAGGTGCCTTCGAATTGCTCGATCCCGGGAAGCGGCGGCCGCTTCGGCGTGAAGGAGCCGCCGCCTGCGGCGATCACCACGATCTTGCATTCGAAGACGATGCCGATGTCGGTCGTGAGCAGGAACCCGCCGTCGATGCGCTCGAGCGAGTCGACCCTCTGGCCGAAATGAAATTCGGCACCGAACGGCTTGATCTGCTCCAACAAGCGATCGGTAAGCTCCTGGCCGGTCACCACGGTCAGACCGGGCACGTCATAGATCGGCTTCTCGGGATAGAGCTCGGCGCATTGGCCGCCGGGCCGGTCGAGAATGTCGATGACATGAGCCTTCACGTCGACCAACCCGAGCTCGAAGACGGCAAAGAGCCCAACGGGCCCTCCCCCCACTATGACGGCGTCGGTCTTGATCACTTCCTCTGACATGGCCCCTCAGAATTGCTTTTCCGGAATGCGAACCACGAGGCCGTCGAGCGCCTCGGTCACCTTGATCTGACAGCTCAGCCGGCTCGATGGTCTCACGTCGAAGGCGAAGTCGAGCATGTCCTCCTCCATCTGCTCAGGCGGACCGGTGGGCTCGCGCCAAGCGTCGTCAACATAGACGTGACAGGTCGCGCAGGCGCAGGCGCCGCCGCACTCAGCCGCGATGCCCGGGATGGAGTTCTTCACCGCCGCTTCCATCACTGTCATGCCGGGTTCCGCCTCGACTACATTTTCGGTCCCGTTGTGCTGGATAAAAGTGATCCTGGCCATGACTTTGGCGCGGTAACGCGTGGTCCAATCGTGGGAGACGGGCGGCGGATCGCGCCCGAAAATGAAGGCGCGAGGGGCGGCCCCGCTCGCGGCTCGTGCTCTATAGGGCAATTGAAAGTGAGACTCCAGCGCCTTGCGGCGCTTTATCTCAAGGCCGGTGTCAACGGTCCTTGAGCAGCGAGACGATATACGCCTCCGCCTCGCCCAAGGCGGCCTCGATCTCGCCGATCCGCGCGGCGCGCGATTGAGCCAAGGCATCGCCCTTCAAGGCGACCACGCTCAGCGCCTCGGCGCGCTCCGCGGCCAGGGCTGCCCGCCAGGCGCCG
>JBOHJE010000023.1:0-11188 GCA_050728375.1 Methyloceanibacter sp. | reverse complement strand
GCTCAGGACCGAAAAGGCCTTTCTCAAGCTTGATCCAGAGGAGCAGGTGCAAATCCTTCACGCCATGGCATCGCATCTCCCGACCGTGCCAATCAAAAACCGGGAGGAATTCGACAAGGCGCTTGGCAAGGCCCTGAAGGGAACCGGATTGAAAGTCGCCGCGCCAGTTAGGAAGGCAATTTTGTCGGTCCTCTCCGAGCGCGATGAATCCGCCGACATTTGCATGGACAAGGACGGAATCCTGACCCTGATCCCGAACTGCGAGATCATGAACTCGTGCCGTTGAAACAGAACTGGCAGGATTATTTCGCGCGCGAGGTTACCCCATTTGTGCCCGATGCCTGGGTTGACGAGACATACCGCGATGCCACCGACCGGGAAGTCGGACGTGTCGGTTATGAGATCAATTTCAACCTATATTTCTACACGTATGTCCCACCACGTTCTCTCGGAGTCATCGATGGGGAGCTTAAGGCGCTCGAGACGGAAATAGCGCAACTACTCAAGGAGGTGGTTGCGTGAATTTCTGGCCCCCAAGCATTCAGGAACTCCTTGTGCCGCTGAAGCATGCGTGCCGCATGAATCCCGAGGTGTTGTCGGAGAAGACTGATCCTGACTTTGAGCTGGAATACATCGACATTGGAAATGTCAGCTTCGAGAAAGGTATCATCGCCCGCCAAACACTCCGCTTCGGAGATGCGCCGAGCAGGGCACGAAAAGTCGTTCGCAAGGGCGACACGCTGATATCGACTGTACGAACCTACTTGAAGGCAATAGCCCACATTGATGAAGGCGGAGAAAATTGGGTCGCCTCGACAGGTTTTGCAGTCTTGCGGCCTAACAAGGGGACCTATCCGCGGTTTCTGTATCGCGTTGCGCAGGCCAGCCCTTTTGTTGATGCGGTGGTCGCTTCCTCAGCAGGCGTCGGCTATCCGGCAATCAATCCTTCCATGCTCGGCAGGCTTGAAATACCGCTCTCCGATCTCGAAAGCCAAAGGGCTGTCGCTGAATTTCTGGACCGTGAGACGGCTCGCATCAACGAGCTGATCGAGAAACGTGAAGCCTTCCTCACGCTGATCGACGAGAAAGAATCCGCCCTGGCGGTGAGGGCCCTGAACGGAGCGATCCTGGCAGTGCCAGCAGACGGCCCGCGGGGGTGGTTCGGCGATGCCCGAGGACTGGCCCGTCCGCCGCGGCAAGTTACTGTTCAAGGAACGTCGGGATCGCAGTTTGTGCGGCGAGGAGGAGCTGCTCACAGTCTCTCACATCACTGGCGTCACAAGTCGATCCGACAAGGACGTGAACATGTTCCTTGCCGAGAGCATGGAGGGCTACAAGCTGGTCTCCCCCGGCGATGTCGTTATAAACACGATGTGGGCATGGATGGGGGCAATGGGCGTCAGTTTGCTCGATGGCCTCATCAGCCCCTCATACAATGTGTACGGTCCCATCACTGATGATTTCGATCCCACGTATCTCGACCTGTTGCTACGATCGCGCCCGTTCGTTGCGGAGGTAAACAGGCGATCAAAGGGCGTCTGGTCTTCGCGACTGCGCCTCTATCCCGACGCCTTTCTGGACATCTGGTTTCCGGTCCCTTCCAGAGACGCCCAGCGCGCGATCCTCGAGGCCCTCGAAGCTGCAATGTGCAGAGAAAGGCTTCTTGCCGATTTAAGCCGGCGATCCCTCGATCGCCTCCGCGAATTTCGCTCCGCCCTCATCACCGCCGCCGTATCCGGCGAGATCGAATTGGCGACATGGCGCAAGCGCGGCGAGACGGACCGCCGCGTGGACCGGATTGAAGAGCTGGCGCCACTGAGGGAAGCGCGGGCATGAAACACCTCTGGCTGGTCCGCCTTGGCAGGCATGGGGAGCAGGAAGCGCACGCGCTCGATACCGGCGAGCTTGTCCTTGGCTTCAGCGTCGGCGATCTGACGCAGGCCAAGGACCGGGACGCCGTTCTCCGGCGCATCGAGCGGGCGATGCCCGATGAAAAGCACAAAACGCAACTCAATTTCGCGGCCCAGCTCAACCAGTTCAGCAACACCATCCAAAAGGGCGACCTTGTCGTTGTGCCTCTCAAGACTTCCGGCAAGATCGCCATCGGCGAGATTAGCGGGCCCTGCACTATGACGGCGGAAGGGCATCCGATGCGCCCCGTGCGCTGGCTCAAGCCCGACGTGCCGCGCGATGATTTCCGGCAGGACCTACTCTACAGCTTCGGCGCGTTCATGACGGTCTGCGAGATCAGCCGCAACGATGCGCTGCAGCGCGTCGAGGCGATCCTCAAAACAGGACGCGATCCCGGCTATGAGAGCGGCGCCGCGGCGCCGCTGCGGCCGCCCGCGTCGCCCGACACGCCAACCGCCGAGGACGTTGACGTCGATCTTGACGAGATCGCGCGCGACCAGATCGAGCGGCGTGTGGCGAGCGCCTTCACCGGCCATGACTTCACCCGGCTCGTCGGCGAAATCCTCAAGGCGCAGGGTTATGTCGTCAGCATCTCCCCGCCCGGCCCCGACCAGAGCATCGACATCGTGGCCGGCCGCGGCGGCCTCGGCTTCGAGGCGCCCCGGCTCGTCGTCCAGGTCAAGTCGGGCAACTTCATCGCTGACCAGCCGACCCTTCAGGCGCTGATCGGCGCGGTCCAGGACACCCATGCCGACCAGGGGCTGCTCGTGTGCTGGGGCGGGTTCAAGCGGACCGTCGAGCAGCGGCGCAACGAGATTTTCTTCCGCATCCGCCTGTGGGGAAGGAGGGAGATTCTAGATGCGCTCTTTGAAGTTTATGACCGGCTGCCGGAACAGCTTCGTGCCGAGCTGCCTCTGCGGCGCACTTGGATGCTTGTCCCCGAGGACGAGGAGGCCAGCGCATGACCTCGTGCTGGGCCAATCACGACGAGGCAAGCTCGGGGGTCTTCGAGTCCGTCCATCGCGGCCTGACGGTCCAGCAGATCGCCACGCCCCGCGACCGCCTGATGACCTGCAAGAGCGGCGATGCGGCCTCCCTCGTCCTTGCCCAGAATACCGACTGCTACGATTTCATCCCGGTCATCGATGCGGCAGCCCCAGAGGAACGAATCATTGGGCTTTTCAACGCAGGACGCTTCGCAGAGGCCCCAAGGCCAGAGGGTTCCGTGGCAAGCCACATGCTGCCGCTCGCGGAAGACAACCTGATCGGGGCCGACGCGAGCATTCTCGATTTCATCATCTACGCCCACAGCAGGCCCTGCCGTTTACTCGTCGCCGGCGCGCGGATCAGCGGCCTCGTCAGCCTCTCCGATCTTCAGAAGCTGCCCGTTCGTGCCGCGCTGTTCGCGCTCATAACCGGCTTTGAGATCATCATGGCCGAGGCGATCAGGCGGCGCTATCCGGCGCCCGAAGACTGGATGGCTTTCTTGAACGATGGGCGAAAGGGGAAAATCAGGGAGCAAATAGCAAACGCAAAGAAGGAGGATAGCTTTGTCGATGAGCTTCTGTTCACTCAATTCTCCGACAAGGCCGACATCATCCGCAAAGCCTTCGCGCTGTCAGCCAGCAAGTCGCAACTAGAGGGCCAGCTCTCTGAAATCCGCGATCTTCGCGACGCTCTTGCCCATGCAAACGAGTACGCTTCTTCGCCTGAACAGGCAAAACGTGTCTGCCAGATCGTGCGAAACCTGCTGGCCCTGAAGGACGAGCTCACGGCGAAGTCCACGCAGCAAAGACACGAGGTCGCATGACACTCCATGCCGCCGACACCGTTCACCGGGAACGGGTGCTTGAAGAGCACCTGGCAAGCTGCCTTGTGTCGGATCACGGTTTCCTGGAGCGGACGCCAGAGGACTATGATCGCGCCAGCGCCCTCGACCGGGAATTGGTCCTGCGCTTCGTCAAGACCACGCAGCCGGAGGAATGGGCGAAGCTTGAAAAGCATTACGCGGCCTCCGCCGAAGCCGAGTTTTTCAAGAATCTTGAGAAGGCGCTAAAGAGCCGCTCGACGCTCGATGTATTGCGCGCCGGCATAAGGCTGGTGCCCGGCATCAAGTTTGCGCTGTGCTATTTCAGGCCCGCGAGCGCGCTAGAGCCCAGGCGCGTGGAGGAATATGAAGCGAATATCCTCTCGCTGATCCGGCAGGTCCGCTACAGCCTCAAGTCCGAAAACGCGATCGATACGGTCCTGTTCGTCAACGGCATCCCGGTCGCCACGCTTGAAATCAAGAACCTTCTCACCGGCTCGACGTTCCGGCACGCCGAGCGGCAATACCGCACCGACCGCTCGCCGGCGGGCGAACCGCTGCTCACCTTCAAGCGCGGGGGGCTGGTGCATTTCGCGCTGGATGAGGACAACGTGTCGATGACGACACGGCTTGCCAACGGCAGGACGCGCTTCCTGCCGTTCAACCGGGGCCGCGACGGCGGTGCCGGCAACGCCGACATCGACGGCGAATTCCGCGTCGCCTACCTCTACCGCGACGGCGCATGGGGTAAGGCGATCTTTTCGCGCGAAGTCCTTCTCGATGTGATCGGGAAGTTCATGCATCTCGAAGTGAATGAGAAAAAAGAAGACGTGATGATCTTCCCACGCTTCCAGCAGCTCGATGCGGTGCGCAAGATGATGGATCATGCCCGCGCCCACGGCACGGGTCATAACTACCTGATCCAGCACTCGGCCGGATCGGGCAAGTCGAACACCATCGGCTGGACCGCGCACCAGGCCATCAACCTGCATGACGATGCCGACCAGCCGATCTTCAACACCGCGATCATCGTCACCGACCGTGTCGTGCTCGACCGGCAACTGCAAAGCACCGTTTCGCAATTCGAGCAGACGCAGGGCGTGGTGAAGAAGATCGACGGGACCTCGCGCCAGCTCAAGGAGGCGATCGCCAAGGGCGCGCGGATCATCGTCACCACGATCCAGAAATTCTCGACCGACCACCTCAAGGAAATTTCAGGGCAGGGAAAGCGCAAATTCGCGCTGATCGTCGATGAAGCGCACAGCAGCCAGTCCGGCAAATCCGCGCAGGCGATGACCGATGCGCTCACCCGCGAGGCCACATCCAGCGATGACATCGAGGATCTGATCGCCGAATACCAGAAGCAGCGCGGGCCGCAGGCCAATATCAGCTTTTTCGCGTTCACCGCGACGCCGCGCAACGTGACGCTGGAGCGCTTCGGCACGATAGGGTCGGATGGCCTGCCGCACCCGTTCCACCTCTATTCGATGCGCCAGGCGATCGAGGAGGGGTTCATTCTGGACGTGCTCCAGAATTACATGACCTATAAAGCCTACTATCAGCTCGAAAAAGCGATCGAGGACGATCCCGAGCTGAGCGGTCGGCGCGGACAGCGCAAGGTCGCGCGCTATGCTTCGCTGCATCCCACGGCGATCGGGCAGAAGATCGAAATCATCATCGAGCATTTCCGCCGGCATGTGATGAAAGACATAGGCGGGCAGGCGAAGGCGATGATCGTCACGCAAAGCCGCGAGCACGCGCTCAAATATTATTTCGGCGCGCGTGATTACATCAGGGCGCAGGGCTACACCGATCTCAAGGCGCTGGTCGCGTTTTCCGGCGATCTGACCGTGGACGGCCAGACCTACACCGAGGCTGACCTTAATGATTTTTCCGAAACCGAGCTGCCCAGCCGGTTCGACGGGTTCAAGCCCGACGGCACACCCTATCCCGACCAGTATCAAATCCTGATCGTCGCCGAGAAATACCAGACCGGCTTCGACCAGCCGAAACTCTGCGCGATGTATGTCGATCGCAAGCTCGCTGGCCTGCAGGCCGTGCAGACGCTCTCACGCCTTAACCGCACCATGCCCGGCAAGGAGCGCACCTTGATCCTCGATTTCCAGAATACGATCGAGGACATACAGGAAGCGTTCCGGCCTTACTACGACGTGACAAGCCTCGAAGCGCTGTCCGATCCCAACCAGGTCTATGAGCTTGAAGGAAGGCTGTTCAAATTTGGCATTCTCGACCGGGAGGAAATCGAGCGCTTCGCGCAGACTTTTTATAAAGGCCCGCTCGATGGCGCCGACCGCGCCCGGCTTGAGGGGCTGGTCCGGCAGGCGGTCGCGCGGTTCGAGACCGAGGACGACGAGGGCAAACAGGAAGAATTCCGCCAGCTCCTGCGCAGCTATATGCGCTTTTACAGCTTCGTCGCGCAGGTGATCCGGCTGGAAGATACCGGCCTTGAAAAGCTCTATTCCTACGCTGCGTGGCTGTCGCGTTTTGCTGCCGAACCGCGAGCTGCCCGCCGAGATCGAAATCACCGACGACATGCTGCGCCTTCAGGCTTTTCGCGTGCAGAAGAAACAGGAAGGCAGCGCCTCGTTGCCGCCGGGCGCGAGCGATCCGCTGCAGGCGATCAAGGAATTCGGGGCCAAGCCCTATACCGAAGATGAAAAGAAAGAGCTTTCGGAAATCGTCAGGGCGTTCAACGACCGGCACGGCACCGATTTCACCGAGGCCGACATGATCCGCTTCGAGCAGGTCAACCGCGATGTTCTCACCGAGGACATGACCGAAATGCTGCGCAACAATCCGCCGGATGTCGTCTATGCCGCCTTCCGCGATGCTTTTTTTAAGAGCGCCATCAGGATGTTCCAGCGCGACAACGAGATGCGCAATATCGTCCTGACCGATGCGGACGCCCGCGAGAAGGCGACGCGCCATTTCTTCAACAGGGCGCTGCGGGCCGTCCGGGAGGAGCTGCGCTAGGCGCTTTCAGCGGCCGCCCAATCCAAAGCGCTGCTTCATTTCTTCGGTGCGGGCCCAGGGCTCGCCCGGTATCCGGTCGATGAAATTGTCGAAGACGCGCGTGAACGACTCCTTCGTCGATTCCGCCGTCAGCAGCTCCGCCTGCGCCGCCGGAAGCAGCGGTTTCATGTCGATGAGAAAACGCGGATTCGCCAGTTTGGCGAACATCCGTTCCTGCGCCTGGGCGCGCGTGATGGTCTGGCTAGAGCGATCGAGGTAGCGCCCGAAAAATCCTGCGGTGCGCGCGGTATCAAGATCCGCAAATGTCTCAAGCGCGTGGTCGAGATCATAAAGGTCCCGGCCCTTGTCGCGCTGGAGGAGCGCCCGCAACTTCGTTGCCAGGATTTCTTCGGGGGAGAAGGTCGCTACCTGCGACTTGCGCGTGAACCACGGGTTTTCGACGCTCAGCGCCACGTTAAACGGCGAGTCAAAGGCCTCGATTTCGTGCGTGTTGATCTCAACCTTGAGCCGCATCACACCGCTGCCGTCTTCCGCCTCGGCGCGAAAGCGCAGCTTCGGCGCGACCGGGCTCAGATCGAATTGCGCATGGCCAAGCCACGGCTCGAGAACCGCGCGCAGGGCATCGAACACCGGCCCGATCGGCCCGGCGGATGTGCGTACGAGATCAATGTCTTCCGAATAGCGGAGCGGCGCCGGGAAATGCAGCTTGTTGAGCGCCGTGCCGCCCCGAAAGCGCAGTTCCGCACGCAGAAAAGGATCGGAGAAGATGGCGATAATCGCGCGGCTTATGATGAGGTCCTGCTCGACCTGCCGCTGTTCCGACCAAGGGACGACATTGCCCCAGGCGACGATATTCTGCGCGGGAATCATTCATCGACCTCCGGCGCGCGCCGCACTATCACGCGCCAGCGGGCGTTCCGCTCTTGTGGGGCCGGCGCAAAGTCAGGATCGCGTGCCTGTTTGCGGTCAAGTTCCGTCCAACGGACGCTTCCGCGCGCTTCCAGCACGGCATGCATCGGCGCGGCGCGCGCGCCATGGCCGAGCTGGTCGAGTAAGTAGCCGAGGCGCTGCACGACGGGGCACTCCGCCTTGGCGGCAAGTTCGGCGAGTTGTCCGGCATCGATTTCCCTGCCGAGGTCGGCCAGGACCGTCGCCACGTTGTCAATCCCGCCCGCCGCCTGCGGATAGCGCAGCAGATCGAGCGCCGTCAGCGCGGCCGACGACACTTTCATGCTGCCGGTATCGGTTTTCTTGTCCTCGATGCCGGGCGCGGCGGCGCCCATGTCCTTGCGGTAATAGAAGACGATCAGGTTGCGCCCCGCCCTGATTTTCGGAAGGCGCTTGCCGGCGACGACCTGAAATTCCATCACCGCCTGGTGCGCAGCGCCGTGAAGCTCTGCCGCCTTCAGCAGCCCGACATAGTAGGGCTCGCCTTCATGGCGCATCAGGTCGTCGATGTACCAGGAGGGCGGCGGCGCGCCCCACGCCGCAAATTGCGGGGGAACGACGACGTAAAAATCCTGACGCGGATTGAGGAGGTATTTGCGGCGCTGCAACCGCTCGGCCGCATCGAGGAAGGCGCCGCGGCCGATGCCGATCGTCTGCTGCGCCTCGCGGCCGGCGAAGACCACCCGCCCTGCCGAGAGCAGGCCGCTCATATAGGTGGAAAGGGCTGATCGCTGGTCGTGAACCATGTTCAATTATCCGCGCCAAGTGCAGATTTTCCAACATGATTCGTTAATATCCAGGCAAATCGTTATAGAAAGTCCGCATAAGACGCGGAATTTCCATCATAATTGTCAGTCGATCACGAATGACGGCTGGTAGCTCTTATTTCCCTTCCTGTCGAAATCGAACTCATAGACGACGCAGGGCGCGATGCCCTGATGGTGCTGCCCGAGGTAGAACAGCACGCTGTTGGGACAGGCGGCGAAGATATGAACGGCGGCATCCGGATTATCCTGCTTCATCGCGCGAAGATGATTCGAGATCTGCTCCGCCAGCACCGCCGCGTGTTCGCCCCCGGCGACAGTCTGATGGCCCGGCCCTCCCGGCATGGCGAACGACACGAACCGGCCAACATCCGGCAGATTCTGCGCAATATAACTGCGGGCCTGCGCGTCCACCGGTTGCGCGATGCTGATGCCGACCGCGATCTCCTTGCCGCCGTCCAGATGGTTTTCGGTTGCCTCGAAACGGGCGCTTTGCGGGCCCGTGCCGTCATCGGCGCGCCAGACTCGCGCCCCGACGCGTCCTTTCTGCACGAGCTGCACCTGCACCCCTGACTTCACGTCCAGAACGGCCCCCGCCAGAAAAGCAATCGAGGCATGCGCATCGAGGATCAGCCGCAGTCGCGGCGATTTCCTTACGGCCTCCCGCAGGAAGCTTTCGACCTGGGGCCAAATATCCCGCTGCCAGTCGCGCCCATCCTGGAGGTAACGCTGCCGGAATGCATCGGTGAGGATAAGCGTGTTCTCCGGCGCGGCGCCGGCGATGTCGGCGGCCGGCCCGAGAAAGCTGCGGATGGCTACCGGCAGAAAGGAATCAGATTCCGCCGGCCGCCCGACCAGCAGGTCCTCATCCCGCAATATCCGCAGCAGGCTTTCGCGCGTGAGCGCGTTGAGCCGCCGCACCTTGAGCTGGCGCGCCAGCTCGTCATAGCGGAAATCGGAGTCGGAGGCGCTGCACGCCATCACGCCGACCACCTTGGCTTTGAAGTTGATCTCCGCCCGTAGCTCATCGAGTGTCCGGTGCCCCTCGATCACCCGCAAGCCCTGGACAACGGTCCTGAGCTCCTCGTCACTTCCGAGCCCGAGATGTTCACGCCAAAGCTTGCGCACCTTGCCCATGCGGCCGCGATCGCCCGTGCCGTCGAAGAGCTTCTCGAGCAGCAGCGTTCGGTCGTGCCCTGAAACCAGGGCCCCCAGCGGGTCGCCGTCCTTGATGCGATAGGTCGTCAGAAACGTGAAATGCGCATGCACCGCCGCCTTGCCCGCCTGTTGCAAACGCTGCAGCAGCGAGAATGATTGCGCCCCGATGAATTTGGGGTCGACAAAATCCTCATAACCGAACCGTCCGCCGGTCTCGACGTGCCATTTGATCTGATGGTACTCGGCGCTGATGCGGTCGGGACCCGAGCGCGCCACCGGCGGATCGTACTTGACCACGACATCGTCGAAGGCCTTGGGGCCGTCGGCCTCGAAGGTGACCTCGACCACGCAGGAATGATCGTCAAGCAGATTGAACGCGTTTTCCCAGAACACCCGAGACTGGTAGTTGTCGCCGTGCCAGCGCGCCGTTACCCAGTCAGCCACGGCGCCCTCACGATAGCGGAAACTTGGGACCGAACAGCGCGCGCCACGCCTTCAGCGCCTCGCCGTTCCGCCCGCGGCGCGCATGATCGATCGCGATCGTCGCGTCGCGGCTCGCCGCCATGAGCAGATTCTTGGCCCGCTGCTTGCCGGCGTTGTCCATGCACGCGCTGATGTCGGGGCCGAGGCCGGCCGGATCGGGCCAGTTGTCGAACATCCGGTCGCCCAGCGTCGAAAACAGGCCCTGGATCTCATAGTCGAAGCGGCCCTGCCAGCCCCCATAGAGGCAGTCGAGGGCCATCACCTCGACCAGGAACGAGGGCTTGACTGGCTTTTGCCCGTGACGCGGGTTGTTGTTCCAGTATTTGACCATGCGCACGAGCCCCTTCCACTCATTCGAGAAGGCCTGGTGCGCCGCCGTCGCCTTCTGCGCATGAATTTCAGGGTTGGTCTTTATCCATTTGCCGCTGTCGTCGTCGGGGATCTCATAGTCGTCGCCGTCGCCGAAGGCCGGAACGACATCGACGCTGACGATCCTGTAGTCGGTGTTGTCGTCGGCATCGGCGACGACGCCGAAATCGACATTGACCGAGCGGCTTTGCTTGCGCACGGCGTCCTTGCCGTACTTCTCGACCAGGGCGTCATAGAAATCCTTGATGACCACGGAAGGCGCCTTGTCCCTGTAATGCCGCTCCGACTCCTTGAGCACGAAAAAGATGTCGATGTCCTTGAGCGGCTTGGTCTTGGTGTGCCGCTTATAGGAACCGGTCAGGAAGCTTCGCTCGATCGCGAATTTGGTGACGAGGTAATCGCGCACCTCGTTCTGCCGCGCCGACGCGTTGTTCTGCTCCCTGTCGTTGAGCTCAAGCCGGCTTTTGAATTTGCGGAACGCCTCGTCGACGGTCAGCATCAGCTTTTCCTCCAATAGGCCGCGTTGCCACCGAGCCCGTTGTGCTCGATCGTCGAGCCAAGGCTATGACACACGAAGCCGTCGGTGGAGCGATACTTGGCCCGACTCCAGCCGGCAACGTCAGGGCGTCCCGGCTTGTTTTGCAGCAGCAGGCGATACCGCGTTTCGGCCGGCATCAAGCCGGCCTTGCGCACGTGATATTTGATCTGCTCGGTGTCGGTCCAGAACCCGCCGTCGCCGGCGCCGGTGCTGTAG
>JBOHJE010000022.1:0-7557 GCA_050728375.1 Methyloceanibacter sp. | reverse complement strand
GTCGTGGTCTATTTCCGGAATCGCGGCACGATCGACGTGGCTGAAATCGACTTGCTGAAGGGCTAACCGCAAACGCCGATGTATCAGGCCATCGTTTTCCTCCCACTCCTTGGTGCCCTGTTTGCCGGCTTTTTGGGCCGGTTTGTCGGGGCGCGGACGTGCGAGGTCATCACCACGATGCTGGTGCTAGTTACCGCGGTGCTGTCGTGGTTCGCCTTCTACGAAGTGGCGCTTCAGGGACAGGAGGAGCGCATCGAGCTGTTGCGCTGGTTCGACTCGGGAACCTTAAAGAGCTCGTGGTCGCTTCGCATCGATACGCTGACCGCTGTGATGCTGGTCGTCGTAACGACCGTCTCCGGCCTCGTGCACCTCTACTCCATCGGCTACATGGAGGAGGATCACCACCGGCCGCGCTTCTTCGCCTACCTTTCGATGTTCACCTTCGCCATGCTGGCGCTGGTCACAGCCGACGATTTCCTTCAGCTGTTCTTTGGCTGGGAGGGCGTCGGGCTCGCCTCCTATCTACTGATCGGCTTCTGGTATCAGCGGCCCGCCGCCAACGCCGCTGCCATCAAGGCCTTCATCGTCAACCGAGTTGGCGATTTCGGCTTTACGCTCGGCATCTTCGTCATCTTCGTCGTGTTCGATACCGTGCACTACGACACTGTATTTGCCTCTGCTCCCGCCCAGGTCGGCAAGACCATGGATTTCCTCGGAATGCAGGTCGATGTGCTGACGCTGATCTGCCTGCTCCTGTTCATGGGCGCCATGGGCAAGTCGGCGCAATTCCTGCTCCACACATGGCTACCCGATGCGATGGAAGGCCCAACGCCGGTCTCGGCGCTGATCCATGCTGCTACGATGGTGACGGCCGGCGTGTTCATGGTCGCCCGCCTATCGCCGCTGTATGAGCTCGCGCCAATCGCGCTCGCCTTCGTCGCCATCGTCGGCACGACGACCGCCTTCTTCGCCGCGACCGTCGGCCTCGTGCAGACCGACATCAAGCGCGTGGTCGCTTACTCGACCTGCTCGCAGCTCGGCTACATGTTCGCCGCAGAGGGCGTCGGCGCGTACGGCGCGGGCATGTTCCATCTCTTCACCCATGCCTTCTTCAAGGCGCTTCTGTTCCTAGGCGCCGGCGCGGTGATCCGTGCTCTCCACCACGAGCAGGACATGCGCCGCATGGGTGGGCTGCGGAACGTGATCCCCTTCACTTGGGCAATGATGCTGGTCGGCACTCTGTCGCTGACCGGCTTCCCCCTGACTTCGGGGTTCGTGTCGAAGGACTTCATTATCGAGGCGACCTATGGCGCCCATTCATGGGTCGGGAACTATGCCTTCGTGCTGACGCTGGTCGCGGTCGTATTGACCTCGTTCTATTCCTGGCGGCTGATGTTCCTGACCTTCGAGGGCAAGCCGCGCGAGAATCCCGATGTGCTCAAGCATGCGCACGAGCCGCCCTGGACCATGGGCGTGCCGCTCTTCATCCTCGCCGCCGGCGCTTTGCTCGCCGGCGCGATCTTTGCGCCCAACTTCATCGGCGCGAATCAGACCGAGTTCTGGCGCGGCTCTCTGGTGACGCCTGAGGAAGCTCATCACGAGGTGCCGTTTTGGCTGTTGCTGTCGCCGACGATCGCCATGGCGCTCGGCCTGGCCGCCGCCTGGTATTTTTACATCAGGAATCCCCTGGTGCCCTTCGGCCTTGCCAGGCGCTTTCGCGGCGCCTACCAGTTCCTGCTCAACGCCTGGTACTTCGACGCGCTCTATGACGCGCTCTTCGTCAAACCGGCGAAGCGCCTGGGTCACTTCCTGTGGAAGGTCGGCGACGGCACCATCATCGACGGAATTGGGCCGGACGGGATCTCCTCCCGCGTCATCGACATCACCAATCGCATTGTCCGGCTGCAGACGGGCTACATCTACCACTACGCCTTCATCATGCTGATCGGCGTGGCGCTGCTCATCACCTATTTCATCTTCACGGGCGGAACGCTCAAGCCATGAGCTATAGCTGGCCGATCCTATCCACCGTGACGTTCCTGCCGCTGCTGGGCGCCATCCTGATCGGCGTATTGCGCGGCAACGACGACAGCGCCTTTCGCAACGCCCGCTATATCGCGCTGTGGACCACGCTCATCACTTTCGGCATCTCACTGATCTTATGGCGCGACTTCGATCCTGGAACTTCGCAATTTCAATTCGTCGAGCTTCGCCCGTGGCTCGGGCCCATCACGTTCCACATGGGCATCGACGGCATCTCGATGCCATTCGTGCTGCTCACCACGTTCCTCATGCCGATCTGCATTCTGGCGAGCTGGGACGCGATCAAGACGCAGGTGAAGGAGTACATGATCGCCTTCCTCGTGCTTGAGACGCTGATGCTCGGCGTCTTCACCTCCCTCGATCTCGTGATGTTCTATCTGTTCTTCGAGGGCGGACTTATCCCGATGTTCCTTATCATCGGCATCTGGGGCGGTTCGCGCCGGGTCTATGCGAGCTTCAAGTTCTTCCTCTACACGCTTGCGGGCTCACTCCTCATGCTTCTCGCCATCATGGCGATTTACTGGGAGGCGGGCACGACCGACATCCCTGTCCTGCTCGAACACGATTTTCCGGCCCATATGCAAACGTGGCTCTGGTTCGCGTTCCTGGCGTCGTTCGCAGTCAAGCTTCCCATGTGGCCGGTACATACCTGGCTGCCCGATGCGCATGTGGAGGCGCCGACCGCCGGCTCCGTGATCCTCGCCGGCATCCTTCTGAAGATGGGCGGTTACGGGTTCCTACGCTTCTCGATCCCCATGTTCCCGCTCGCCTCGGCCGAGTTCGCGCCCTTGATCTTCGCGCTCTCTGTCGTGGCCGTAATCTACACCTCTCTGGTGGCGCTCGCGCAGGCCGACATGAAGAAGCTCATTGCCTACTCGTCGGTCGCCCATATGGGCTTCGTCACCATCGGTGTGTTCACGCTCACCATGCAGGGCCTGCAAGGCGGCATCTTCCTGATGCTGTCACATGGGATCGTGTCGGCCGCGCTCTTCCTCTGCGTCGGCGTCATCTACGACCGCATGCACACGCGCGACATCGACGCTTATGGTGGGCTGGTCGAGCGCATGCCGATATATGCCTTCTGCTTCATGGTGTTCACGCTGGCGAACGTCGGATTGCCGGGGACCAGCGGCTTCGTCGGTGAGTTCCTGAGCCTAGCCGGGGCCTTCCGCATCAACACCTCGGTCGCTGTGCTTGCCTCCACAGGCATCATCCTATCGGCGGCCTATGCGCTGTGGCTCTATCGCCGCGTCATCTTCGGCAAGTTGGAGAAGCCGAACCTTCGCGTCATAAAGGATCTCAGCGGGCGCGAGATCGCGGTCATGGTGCCGCTCATCGTCCTCACGCTGTTCTTCGGCTTCTATCCGGCGCCCATCCTCGACGTCTCGGCCGCTTCCGTGGAAACGCTGATCGAGGGTTATAAATCGAGCCTTGCCGCCGCCGAGCAGGCGCGGCTTGCGCTCACCCCGTAGGGAGGCCTGCCCGTGCTCATTACGCTGGCACCAGCACTGCCCGAGCTCATTCTTGCCGGCGGCGCCATGGCTCTGCTCATGCTTGGCGTGGCGACTCGCCGGGAGCGTGGCGAGCTGGTGCTCTGGCTCTCGGTCGTCTTGCTCGTGGTGGCGGGTGTCTTCGTTGCAGCAGGAACCGGGACTGCGACGCTGTTCGACGACAGCTTCATCGTCGATCCATTTGCCCGGGCGATGAAGCTCCTCACTCTGGCGGGGGCGGCAATCTCTCTCGTTATGTCGATCGACTATTGGCGTGCTGCGGGCGGGGTGAAGTTCGAGTTTCCCGTCCTCGTGCTGTTCGCCGCGACCGGCATGATGATGATGATCTCGGCCAACGATCTCATCGCCCTCTATGTCGGGCTTGAGCTTCAAAGCCTCGCGCTATACGTCACGGCCGCGTTCCGGCGCGACTCGGCGCACTCGGCGGAAGCGGGCCTCAAATATTTCGTCCTCGGCGCTCTGTCCTCGGGCATGCTTCTTTACGGCGCCTCATTCGTATACGGCTTCACCGGCTCGACTCAATTCACGCAAATCGCCGGAGCCGCGCAGCCTTCCGGTACCAATCTCGGCCTGATCTTGGGCCTCGTGTTTCTCATGGCCGGCTTCGCCTTCAAGATCTCCGCCGTACCGTTCCACATGTGGGCCCCTGACGTCTATGAGGGCGCTCCGACGCCGGTTACGGCCTTTTTTGCCGCTGCGCCAAAGCTCGCCGCCATGGCGCTCACCGTACGCGTTCTGATCACCGCATTTCCCGCGGTAACGCTGGAATGGCAGCAGATCGTTGTGTTTCTTGCCATCGCCTCGATGGGCCTTGGCGCCTTCGCCGCAATCGGCCAGCGCAATATCAAGCGGCTGATGGCCTACAGCTCCATCGGCCATATGGGCTACGCGCTTGTCGGCCTTGCCGCGGGGAGTGCCGAGGGCGTGCAAGGCGTGATCATCTATCTTGCGATCTATCTCGCCATGACACTTGGGACGTTCGCCTGCATCCTCGCCATGCGCCGCGACGGTAAGATGGTAGAGGATATCGACCAGCTCGCCGGTCTGTCGCGCACCAGCCCCGTGATGGCGTTGATGCTGGCGATCCTTCTTTTCTCGCTGGCTGGAATTCCGCCACTTGCAGGTTTCTTCGCCAAGTTCTACGTTTTCCTCGCAGCCATCCATGCCGGCCTCTACGCACTCGCAGTCATCGGCGTGCTTTTGAGCGTCGTCGGGGCCTATTACTATCTTCGCATCGTCAAGATCATGTATTTCGACGAACCGGCAGAACGTTTCGAGCCTATGGAAGCGCCGCTCGCCGCGGTGCTCGGAATATGCGGGCTCTTCACCCTGCTTTACTTCGTCTATCCCGCGCCCTTGGTCGCGTTCGCCGGAGCCGCGGCCAACTCACTGTTCTAAGCAGCCAACCTACTGTTCTAATGAGCTATTTTTCTTCCTCCACGCCCAAATTGCCGAGCGGCTATCGCCTTCTGCGGATGGAGACGGTCGACTCCACCAATGCCGAGGCGCGCAGACGGGCTCTCGCCGGCGAACCCGGGCCCCTGTGGATCTGGTCGTTGCGGCAGTCCCAAGGCAGGGGCCGGGGCGGCCGGGAATGGGTTTCCCTGTACGGCAATCTGTTCGCAAGTCTTCTCATCAGGCTCAATTGCCCGCTCCAGGTCGCGGGTCAGCTCGCGCTCCTCGCCGGCGTCATCACCCACGATACGATCGCCAAGCTGATCGTCTATGAGGGCCGGTCGGAGCTGCTTCTGAAATGGCCAAACGACGTCCTCCTGAGCGAGGAGAAGGTCGCCGGTATGTTGCTTGAGAATGTCGGAAATCCCACCGGCGGCGGCTCGGTCGTGGTCATCGGCACCGGCGTCAATCTCGCTAGCCATCCAGAAGACACGCCCCAGCCTGCCGTCTCTCTGGCTGCCTATGGTTTGACGGTGACGCCGGCACAGGCCCTCGAAGTTCTGGCCTCGACGACGCAGGAATGGCTTCAACGCTGGGGCGAGGGGTCGTGTTTCCCGACCGTGCGCCGCGCCTGGCTCGACCGCGCGGGCCCCGCCGGGCGCGCTTTGCGTGTCCGCATCCGCGGGGAGGAGGCGGAGGGTCGCTACGCCGGTCTCGATGCCGATGGGGCTCTCCGGTTCCTGGCCGATGACGGGACCGAGCACCGCATCATGGCGGGTGACGTGTTCTTCTCGCGAACTTGACGCGCGTCCGGCCCCACATGGCTCGAAAATCCAATCGAAACGAGGCCGAGTTCGTCTTCGTGCCGCTAGGCGGCGTGGGCGAGATCGGGATGAATCTCTACCTCTACGGCTATGGCCCGCAGGACGCGAGAGAGTGGCTCATCGTCGACATGGGTGTAACCTTCGGCACGGAATACGAGCCCGGCATCGACGTCATCCTCCCGGACATTCGCTTTCTCGAGGAAGAGCGCCACAACGTCGTGGGCCTGCTCCTCACTCATGCCCATGAAGATCATTTCGGCGCCGTGGCCGATCTCTGGCCGCGGCTCGGCCGAATTCCGGTCTACGCCACACCCTTCACTGCGGAGATGCTGAGTTCGAAACTCGGCGAGATGGGGCTCGCAGATGACCTACCGCTAGAAGTCATCCCTATGGGCGCCCGGCGCCGCATTGGGCCTTTCGATATCGAACTGGTCAGCATGTCGCACTCGATCCCCGAGTGCTCGGCAGTCGCGATAAAGACGTCGCTCGGCACCGCGCTCCATACCGGCGATTGGAAGCTCGACGAGCAGCCTCTGACCAGTGCGCCAACCGATGCCGTCCGACTCCGCGTTCTTGGCGCGGAGGGGATCGCCGCCCTGATCTGCGATTCGACCAATGCCGTTCGTGAGGGCATCTCCCCCTCGGAAGCGGATGTGGCCGTGACCCTCGACCGGCTGATCCGCGAGGCGCCACAATGCGTGGCAGTGACGACCTTCGCCTCGAATGTTGCGCGGCTCGGCTCGGTGGCCAAGGCTGCCCGCGCCGCGGGTCGCGAACTCGTCGTCGTCGGACGTGCCATGTATCGCGTCATCGAGGCGGCGCAAGCGACGGGCTATCTCAATCCCGATCTCCCCTTTCAAGAGGAAACCGCCTTCGACAAGCTCCCGCGGAACAAAGTCGTGGCGCTTTGCACCGGCAGTCAAGGCGAGCCGCGCGCGGCCATGGCACGTATTGCAGCGGGCGAACATCCCAATGTGACGCTTCAGACAGGCGATCGCGTCATTTTCTCTTCACGCACCATCCCAGGAAACGAGAAGGCCGTGAGCCGCGTGCAGAACGCGCTCGCGGACATGGGCCTGGACGTCATCACCGACCAGGACGCCCCAGTGCATGTCTCCGGCCATCCGCGGCGAGGGGAGCTCGAGCAGCTTTATGGCTGGGTGAAGCCCGACGTGGCCGTGCCCATGCACGGCGAGGGCCGTCACCTCGAAGCGCATGCGAGGCTGGCCGAGAGGCTCGGCGTCGATCAGGTCGTGAGGGCGCGGAACGGCACCATGGTCCGGCTCCTGCCGGGCCCCGCCGAGATCATCGACGATGTTCCCGTCGGACGGCTTTATCGCGATGGCGCGATCCTGACCAGCGCGGACGATGGCCAGGTGCGCGAACGCCGGAGGTTGAGCTTCGCCGGATCCGTCGCCGTATCTTTGGTGTTGTCCGAGAAAGGCGCTTTGCTGGCCGATCCCGAAGTGGCCTTAACTGGTCTGCCCGTTACTGACTCGCAAGGCGTTTCGCTGGAGCGCATCGCCCGTGACGCCGCGATCGGAACGATCGAGAGCATTACGCGACCGCGGCGCAAGGATCCGGCGCTTGTGAGCGAGGCTGTGCGACGGGGCGTGCGCGCGGCGTTGAATCAAGCGTGGGGCAAGAAGCCCGTGTGCTCGGTGCTCCTCACGGTGATATAGGGACGGTTTGTTGTGGTAGAACCGTCATTGCCGGGCTTAACCCGGCAATCCATTCCATTGACATTTCCGCTCGTTGATCCGCAACAGCATGGATGCCCGGAC
>JBOHJE010000021.1:0-40159 GCA_050728375.1 Methyloceanibacter sp. | reverse complement strand
GCCGGAACTACCACGCCAACATCTTCCCCAAGATCAAGCGCCAGTACATCGACACCGGGAAAGTGCGTTACATCATCAGGGAATTCCCCATCGGCCGTTCGGCCGGGGCCGCCGCGGTCGCCGCCGCCTGCGTGCCGGAAGCCAAACACCTTTCGGCCGTCGAAAGCTTCCTGGACCGCCAGCCGGAATGGGTCAGCCAGGAGGTCCGTTTCGACGCCATTTACGGGGTCGCCAAGTCGAGCGGCATGACGCGCGAGGCGTTTGACAAATGCCTATCGAATCAAACCATTATGGACAGCGTTAACGAGGTGAAGCAGCGGGGGCGCAAATTCGGCGTGATTGGCACGCCTACCTTCTTTATCAATGGCCGAAAAGCGCAAGGTGCAGTCACCTACGAAGAGATCAAGGCCATGATCGAGCCGCAGGCGTCGTGAGCCTATGGCCGCTTTTGGTACGGCCGTGTTGCCGTCGCGGAGCCCCGGTAGCAGATCCGCAGCGTAAGCCCCGCGCGTAGCAATTTTCCATTCGAGGACCGCCAGCCCGTGAAGATCACCAGACTCCGCCTTCTCGGCTTCAAGTCCTTCGTCGAGCCCACCGAGCTCCTGGTTGAGCCCGGCCTGACGGGCGTGGTCGGGCCCAACGGCTGCGGCAAGTCGAACCTGCTCGAGGCGCTCCGCTGGGCCATGGGCGAAACGTCATACAAGAGCATGCGCGGCGCGGCCATGGAGGATGTGATCTTCGCCGGCTCGCAGGATCGCCCGGCACGCAATACGGCCGAGGTCACTCTTTTCATCGACAACAGCAGCCGGAAGGCGCCGGCCGAATTCAATGACGCCGACGTGCTCGAAGTGACGCGCCGGATCGAGCGCGAGGCCGGCTCGGCCTACAAGGTGAACGGTAAGGACGCGCGAGCCCGCGATGTCCGCCTCCTGTTCGAGGACGCGGCGACGGGGGCGCGCTCGCCGGCGCTGGTGCGCCAGGGGCGCATCGGCGAGATCGTCAATTCGCAGCCCCAGGAGCGCCGCCGCGTGCTGGAGGACGCCGCTGGCATCGCCGGCCTGCATAGCCGCCGCCACGAGGCTGAGCTTCGATTGAAGGCGACGGAAGCCAACCTTTCGCGGCTCGCGGATCTGATCGGCCAGCTCGCATCGCAATTGCAGGCCATGAAGCGCCAGGCGCGGCAGGCTCAACGTTATCGTGAGATATCGGGCAAGATCCACGAGGCGGAGGCCCTCCAGCATCATCTCCAATGGGTCGCGGCGTGCGCGCAAGTGGAGCATGAGGAAGCCGCCTTCCAGGAGACGCTTTCCGCCGTGGCGCAGGAGACCAAGGCCGAGGGCGAGGCGCTTCGCCAGCAGGCGGAAGCTGCCGAGAAGCTCCAGCCCCTGCGCGACGAGGAGGCAGCGCGCGCGGCTGTGCTGCACCGCCTCAGCGTCGAACGCGACGCGCTCGAGCGAGAGGAGGCGCGCGCCAAGGCGCGCCAGGCCGAGCTCGAAACCCGGCTGGCGCAAGCCTCGCGGGACCTGGCCCGCGAGGAGGAGCATATCGCCGAGGCCGAAAGCATGCTGCGCGGGCTCGGCGAGGAAGGACGCCGCCTCGCGGCGGCAAGCTCGCGCGACGAGGAAGAGCCGCAGCTTCGGGCGGCATCGGCAAAGGCGGCCGAAACGCTGGCCACTGCCGAGGAGGCCTTACGCCGGGCAACCACGGAGCTAGCCGAGGCTCGCGCAGCGCGCGGCGGACTCGAAAACGAGAAGACCGACATCGACGGCCGCATCAGAAGACTTGAAGCCCAATCGAGCGACGTGACGCAGGAGCTTGCTCAGCTCGAAGCCGAGACCGAAGCACATAGCGGTTTGGCCAAGCTGAACGCAGAGCTTGCCGAGCTTGTGGCAAAGGACGAGCGAACCGAGGCCGAGCTTACGGCGGCCGAGGCCGAGGAGGCGCAGTCGCGTGCGCTCGAGGCCACGAGGCGCGACTTCGCCGCCGCCGCCAAGCTCAAATCGCGAGGACTAGAGACCGAGCTTGTCACGCTGAACAAGCTGCTCGAGCCTTCCCATGACGGCAAATGGTCCCCCATCGTCGAGAATGTGCGGGTTAGGTCGGGTTACGAGCAGGCGCTCGGCGCCGCGCTGGGCGACGAGCTCGATGCCGCAAGCGAGGAGACCGCGCCGGCGCATTGGCGCCTGACAGCCGCTGAAACGGACGATCCCGCCCTTCCCCATGGCGTCACGCCCCTCAGCCGGTTCGTCGAAGCGCCGCTGGCATTGGCGCGTCGGCTTAGGCAGATCGGCCTTGCCGAGGCCGAGCGGGGCCGCGATCTGCAGACTAGTCTGAAGTCCGGACAGCGCCTGGTCTCGAAGGACGGTGATCTGTGGCGATGGGACGGTTACAGCGTGAAGGCCGGCACCGCGACGGCGGCCGCCGCCCGTCTCATCGAGCGCGGCCGCTTGGCTGCGCTGCACGCGGAAGCCGCAGAGGCCGAGGTCCGCTTGTCGTCCGCCGAGGCGGCGCTTGCCGGAGCAAGCCGCGAAGTGCTCGTCACAGGCGAAGCACTCAAAGCCATAAGGCAGATCGTCAAGAAAACTCACGCCGAGCTTGACCGCACCCGCGACGCGATCGCCGCGGCCGAGCACGAGGCTCAGGCGAACAGCAAGCGGCTAGGTGCGCTGGCAGAGGCTCTGACGCATACGAATAGTTCACTCGCCGAGGCGAAGGCGCAGAGCGAGCGGGCCGCACGCGAATTACTCGCCCTCGCGCCTCTGACGGCGCTCGAAACGGCGCTCGATGACGCGCAAGGCAACGCCGTCGCTTCCCGCGCCACTGCGGCTCGGGCCGAGGCGACGCTCGAAGGCTTCGAGCGCGAGATCCGCATCAGGCAGGAGCGGGGCGAGGCGATCAGGGCGGAGGGGGAGCTCTGGCAGAAGCGAATCGCCAATGCGCGCGAGCAGATCGACACGTTGCGCGCCCGCAAGGAAGAGACGAGCAGCGATCTCGCCAATATCGCCAATCTCCCCGCCGAGATCGCGGAGCGGCGCGGCAAGCTGTTCGACGCCATCGGCGAGGCCGAGCGCGAGCGAGCCAAGGCGGCCGACAACCTGGCGGCTGCCGAGACGGCGCTGAAGGGGTTCGAGAAAGCCTTGCGCCAAGTTCAGGAACGGCTATCGGCCGCGCGAGAGGCGCGGGCCCGCAGCGAGGCGCGGCTCGAAGCATCGCGGGAACGGCGCGGCGACGTGGCGCGCGCCATTGGCGATCAGCTCGACTGCGCGCCGGAGGCCTGCCTCGCGATTGCCAATATCAAGGAGGGCGCTAGCCTTCCCCCTCTCACAGAGGTCGAGGCGCGGCTCCTGAAGCTCAAGGGCGACCGGGAGCGGCTCGGCGGCGTCAATCTGAGGGCCGAGGAGGAAGAGGCGGACCTTACCGCCAAGCTCGAAGAGATGGAGCGCGAGAAGGCGGACGTGGAGCAGGCGATCGCGCGCCTGCGCCAGGGCATCTCAAATCTCAACCGGGAAGGCCGCAAGCGGCTGCTCGAAGCCTTCGACATGGTGAACGAACATTTCGGGCGGCTGTTCAAGACTCTGTTCGGCGGCGGCACGGCCGAGTTGAAGCTGGTCGACTCCGACGATCCTCTCGAGTCCGGGCTCGAGATCCTCGCCTGCCCGCCCGGCAAGCGCGCGCAGGTGCTGTCGCTACTGTCGGGCGGTGAGAAGGCGCTGACCGCCATGGCGCTGATCTTCGCCGTGTTCCTCACCAATCCGTCGCCGATCTGCGTCCTCGACGAGGTCGACGCGCCGCTGGACGACGCCAATGTCGAGCGCTTCTGCTGCCTGATGGAGGAGATGGCGCGGGTGACCGATACGCGCTTCCTGATCATCACCCACCACCCGCTGACCATGGCGCGCATGAGCCGGCTGTTCGGCGTCACCATGGCGGAGCACGGCGTAAGCCAACTCGTCTCGGTCGATCTGGAGACGGCCGAGCGCTTCCGCGACGCGAGTTAGCTGTCGCCATCCTGAAGACGTTCCCGCCAGCTTCGAGGGCGCGGAGTGGGGTCACAGCGACAATTAGAATGTCGTTCCCTTCATCAGGGAAAACCAAGCCATAGGGAAATCTGCCAAGTCGATATCGACGCAGGTCGGCATCGATCCTCTGCCAGGCAGCCGGAAACTCAGCTATCCGTTCGACGGCCGCGGTCACTTCCAGCAAGAAATCAGCCCCCAGCTCCGGCGCTTGCTTTTCGTAGTAGCGTCTTACTGTCGCGCAGCTCGGCTTGAGCGACGTTGAGGAAGCGGACTCTCACTTCTTCGCGAGCTCGCTAGCACCTCATGGAGGGTCATCGCCTCCAATTCGCCGCGACGATAGGCGTTGAGCCGGTCGCGTGCCTCCTCGGTCCAGAGCCGGTCAATTTCTGGATCGGCAGGGTCGAGCTGCTCAGCACGTCCTAGACGAGCTCGATCCGCTCTTCCGGAAACAGCCGGCGAGCCTCTTCGCTCAAAGCTTTGGTCTTGGCATTCATCAATAAGCCTCCAGCTCCCGGCTGTTCTACAACAAGGCCTTCTCCCGCACATTTGGGGCACAGAGGCTCTCACAAAAGGCGGTCGGGACTTCCTTGACAGCCTCGAATCCCAAACTAAAGTGCGCGCCAAGCTTGAGGACCAGCCGGTCCCGCGGGCTCTCCCGGAACGTGAGCAGTGCCAATGGCCGGAGCGGATAAAGAGTCCGGCCACAGCCAAAGTGGCCGCGATAACAGGAACATCCGGCAGCGGCTCGACGCCCTGGAGGGCAAGCTCGCGGCGACACGCGGCCGTCAGGAGCCTGCGCCCGAGCCGGACGCCGCCCGCGGCAAGTCGATGGGTCAGGCGCTCAGGCTCGCGACCGAGATGGTTGCGGGCGTGGCAGTTGGGGGGTTCATCGGCTGGGCGCTCGATAGCTGGCTCGGCACCGCGCCGTTCCTGATGGTTGCGTTCCTGATCTTGGGCGCCACGGCAGGGATCATGAACGTGGTGCGAACTGCCAAATCCATGCAGGGTGAGCCGATGCCCGGCCATCACCTGCGCAAGAACGTAACGGACGACGACGACGATTAGGGGCGATTTGCGGTGAATTCCACGGCCTACGCGGCGGAAGAGACGGGACACCATGGGGGCGGCGGCAGCGGCCTGCCCGACCCTATGCATCAGTTCGAGATCAAGCGCATCTTCGATCTCGAGCTGTTCGGCTTCGACGCGTCCTTCACCAACTCCGCTCTGTTTATGGTGATCGCAGCCTGCCTCATCACGCTCTTCAGCGTGTTCGCCATGCGCCGCCGCGCGCTTGTGCCCTCGCGGCTCCAGTCGGTCGCCGAGATCTCCTATGAGTTCGTCGCCAACATGGTGCGCGACAATGTGGGCACCGCCGGCATGCGGTATTTCCCGTTCATCTTCACCCTGTTCATGTTCGTGCTGACACTGAACATGCTCGGCATGATCCCCTATACCTTCACCGTCACCAGCCACATCATTGTCACCTTCGCGCTCGCCGCCTTCATCTTTCTCGGCGTGACGCTGATCGGCTTCATCAAGCACGGTCCGGGCTTCCTCAAATTCTTCGTGCCGTCGGGCGTGCCCTTCGTGATGCTGCCGGTGCTGGTCGTGATCGAGGTCATCTCATATCTCACGCGGCCGCTCAGCCTGTCGGTGCGCCTGTTCGCCAATATGATGGCGGGACATACCATGCTGAAAGTGTTCGGCTCCTTCGTGGTAGCGCTCGGCCTGCTCGGCGGCTGGGCCGCGCTCGCCTTCATGGTCGCTTTCACCGGTCTGGAGATTCTGGTCGCGTTCCTTCAGGCCTATGTGTTCGCCATCCTGACCTGCATCTATCTCAACGATGCGCTTCACATGCATCACTGAGCATTCAAGCCTTCAGCTCTATCCCAGGGAGAGAATCATGGAACCAGAAGCAGCAAAGTTGATCGGCGCGGGTCTTGCCTCGATCGCGCTCGTCGGAGCCGGCGTCGGCATCGGCACGATCTTCGGCAACTATCTGCGAGGGGCGCTTCGCAACCCGTCGGCCGCGCCGACGCAGTTCGCCAACCTGCTGCTCGGCTTCGCTCTCGCCGAGGCGACCGGCCTGTTCGGCCTCGTGGTGGCGCTCATCATCCTGTTCGTGTTCTAGGCAGGCCTCTTAAGGCCCGCGAGGAGCGACTATGCCGCAGCTCGACCCGCTCGATTGGGGACCGCAACTCATCTGGCTGGTTATAACCTTCAGCATTCTATACCTGCTGATGGTGTACGTGGCCCTGCCCCGCATCGGCGGGGTCATCGAGGCGCGCGCCGCGCATATCGCACGCGATCTCGCCCTCGCCGACAAGCTCCGGCGCGAGACCGAGGAAGCCATCGCAGTCTACGAGCAAGCGCTCGCCGAGGCCAAGCAGAAGGCGCACGCCATCGTCGAGGAAGGCCGCACCAAGCTCCGCAAGGAGACTGCCGCCGAACGGGCGAAGCTCGAGAAGGAGCTCACCGCCAGGAGCGCGGAAGCCGAAGCCCGGATCGACAAGGCCAAAACCTCGGCCATGAAAGACGTGAATACCGTGGCCGCCGACGTCGCCGCCGCCATCGTGCGCGAGCTGATCGGGGTCGCCCCCTCGAAGAGCGAGGTCGAGCAGGCCGTGACTACGGCGCGGAGGGGCTGACCATGGACGTCCTCGCCACGCCAGAATTCTGGGTCGCGGTCTCCTTCTTCCTGTTTCTTGGCGGGTTGTTCTATCTCGGCGTGCACAAGAAGCTCGCCGTCGCCCTGGATGCGAGAGCCACCGCCATCGCCGAGGAGATCGACGCGGCGAAGCGTCTGCGCGAAGAGGCCGAGACGGTTCTCGCCGACTACCGGCGCAAGCAGGGTGACGCGGTCAAAGAAGCCGAGGACATCGTCAGCCTCGCCTCCAAGGAGGCCGAGATCCTCGCCGCGGAGAGCCGCCGCTCGATGCAGGAGCATTTCGAGCGGCGCATGAAGCTTGCCGACGACAAGATCGCGCGCGCCGAGGCCGAGGCCCTGCGCGACGTTCGCGCCGCCGCGGCCGACGCGGCCATTGCTGCGGCGCAAAACGTGATCGCGGCCAAGCTCACGCCCGAAGCCGCCGACCAGTTCGTCAAGCAGGGCATCGACACGCTGAAGTCGAAATTGAACTAGCCGCTCGCGCCGCATCTCCGCGTCCTACGCACCGGCCAGCATTAGGGTTCGTACCCTACTCCGATGCCTTGTCATCGATGAGCCCGGATGGATTGCGCGCCACGATCTCCGGCGCCTTTCCGGAGTTGTCCGTGACCATGAAGGTGCCGGACTTGACCATAATTCCCGACCAGAATTCCCGGTCCGCCACTGTTCTCCCGGCTTAGCAAGCTCAAGGGCGAGCACCTGTTCACTCATCATTACGATTTGCTGTCCATCGAGGACCCGGAAGCGTCTCGGCACGACATGGCGCACTTCTACGCCGAGCTGCAGAGCCTCGACGCGGTCGCCGTCGAAGCCGCGGGCGCTGGGCCAATCAGGCCTTGGGTTCAGCCTAAGGACATCATCCGCTCGGCTTGGCTCGTTCTGCCGGCCGGGCTTCACCTCTACGCGGAGCGAACCCGTCTCCGCCTGGCAACGTCTGCCCCGGGACCCGCACGGGGGGTATGGCTTCTTCGATGGGCACGGTTGGAACATGGCCTTCGACCACACCCGGAACAGGCTCAACGGCCTCTACGATTTTGCCGATTCCGGTTTGGCCCGCTTCGCCAGGACTTCATTTATTCCAACTGGAAGCGCCGGACCTCACCGCGCGCATCGTCGCTGAATATGAAACGCCGACCGGTCGTCTTCTCGACCGCGAGCGCATAGATTTACTGAGCGGCGTGCTCAGATTGTCGGAATTGGCGGAGGCTTCCAGTGCAAAGAGCGGGCACCTTCCCTGGTGAAAATCGTCGCCGCCTGGGGCTATGCGCTAGTTGGTAGTTCACCGTGCCGCGATACAAAGTCCGGCCACAACCCGAGCCTGGTTAAACCCCGGAATCACGGCTTTCGCTTGGAGCCCAAGGGGGTCTCGAACCGAGAGGGGCCGATCGAGGTTTATCTCCGCTAGGTCGAAGCCGCGCTATGGGGGATCGCATGGCCAATCCCGACTCTCTCGGAAACTGGAGGACGGAAGAGCTTGAACAAGGCCTCTATTCGGGCAGCCTGGATGTCATCCAGAGACATGACGCCGAGCGCATCCTGAGGGAGCGCGAGCGTGCGCCAGACCGTGAGTTCGCGAGGCGGCTCTACAATGTGGCCGCTTGGACGCTCGCGTTTTCGATTGGCGCGTTCGTCCTTGTCTTGATTATATTCTGGATGATCGCGACGGGGAAGTAGCCGGCCCGCGCCCTCGGTCAAGTTTGGGCTCGCGTCTATCTCTTCCCTTCGATCGCGATGAAGACCCTATAGTCCTCGGGCCTGGTGCCGACTTGGACCGGGAAGGAGATCTTCCTCACGATCGAGAAATAGCCGACGGGGTTGCCCTGCGGGACGGTGGCGGAGACCGACATCCTGTCGGAGGCGAGCGTGGATTTGTCGACGCCCGCCGCGCGCACGCTGATCGGCATTGTGACGGTCCCGGGCTTGCCTTTGGGACCGAGCAGAACCCGGCCAGCGATGCCGTATTTCACCATCACCCGGCCGCCCATGATCTGGCATTCGCGGGACATTTTGGTGATCTCGCCGCGGTGGATGACGGACTGCGCATCGCCGTCATGCCCCGACTGGTAGATGGTCTGCAGCCTATCCTTCGGCCATGCCACTACCTGCGGGCAACTCGTGCCCATGCCGGGCGCGGGCTCAGCCGATGTCGAGCTTGCCGGCTCCAGCAGCCGGTCCTCGGTCAATGTCGAGGCGGTGGTGTCGTCGCTGCCGGCGCCGAACGGATTCGAGAGCTTGGAGACGGCGCAGCCGGACACGAGCACCGGCAAGCCGAGCAGCGCTGCGAGCCAGCAACCGCGCACAGAGCGAAAGACGCCGATTCGCTTCAACTTATCCCCGTCCTCGGCTTGACATGCCAAGCTTCCCCGCCTGATATGCCCGGGCTTGACCTAAGCAAATGGCCTTGAATTATCGCAACGTTTCCCAGCGATGGGCGCCAAACTAGCCGCCCTCCCCGACCGCGACAAGACCGGACTTGGGCCTTTTGCGAAACACGGATGAGCGGCATGACCGACGCCAATGGACGGCCCCGTGACCGGCCTCCTCTAACCATTTATCTCGCCGCTCCACGCGGATTTTGCGCCGGCGTGGACCGCGCCATACAGATCGTCGAGCTGGCGCTCGCCAAATACGGCGCCCCCGTCTATGTGCGCCACGAGATCGTCCATAACCGCTACGTGGTCGAGACGCTCAAGGCCAAGGGCGCCATCTTCGTCGAAGAATTGGACGAAATCCCGGAGACCGACGCCCCAATCGTGTTCTCCGCCCATGGCGCTCCCAAGGCGGTGCCGGAGGCAGCGCGGAACCGGCGCATGTTCGTGCTCGACGCCACCTGTCCGCTGGTCTCCAAGGTGCATATCGAGGCCGAGGGCCATTTCGATCAGGGGCGCGAAATCCTCCTGATCGGCCATGCCGGCCACCCGGAGGTGATCGGCACCACGGGCCAGCTGCCGGACGGCGCGGTGAATCTCATCGAGACCATCGACGACGCCAAGCGCTTCATCCCGCGCGACCCTTCGCGGCTCGCCGTCATTACCCAGACGACGCTGTCGGTGGACGACACGCGGGATATCGTCAGCGTGCTGAAATCCCGCTTCCCGGGCCTCGCCATCCCCCGCAAGGACGACATCTGCTACGCCACGACGAACCGGCAAGACGCCGTGAAGCGAATCGCGCCAAACTGCGACCGCATGATCGTCGTCGGCTCGCCAAACAGCTCGAACTCGCTGCGCCTGGTCGAGGTTGCCGAGCGCGCCGGCTGCCCGCAGGCCATGCTGGTGCAGCGTGCCGCCGAGATCGAGTGGGCCGCGTTCAGTGGCATCAGCCGGCTTGGCGTCACGGCGGGGGCCTCAGCGCCCGAGGTGCTGGTCGACGAGATCATCGATGCGTTCAAGGCGCGCTTCGCGGCCCAGGTCGAGACCGTCGCCACAGCGGAAGAGGACATAGCCTTCAAGCTGCCTCGCGAGCTCAGAGAAATGCCGGCGCTCTAGATGGCCGTCTACACCGACGTTTCTGACGAGGAACTCGAGGCCTTCATCGGAAGCTACGCGATCGGCGCCCTGACCTCGTTCAAGGGCATCGCCGAGGGCGTCGAGAACTCCAACTATCTCGTCCATACCCAGACCGGCCCATTCATCCTCACGCTCTACGAGAAGCGGGTGGACAAGGCCGATCTCCCCTATTTCCTTGAGCTGATGGAGCATCTCGCCGCGCGCGGCATCTTCTGCCCGCTGCCCGTGCGGGATCGCGAGGGCCATGCGCTGAAGGAGCTGGCGGGGCGCCCGGCGGCGCTCATCAGCTTTCTTGAAGGTCTATGGGTGAGGCGACCGGGCATCGAGAATTGCGCGGGCCTCGGCACAGCCTTGGCCGCTTTCCATCTCGCCAGCACCGACTTTCCCATGCACCGCGACAACAGCCTGTCGCTTGCCGGCTGGCAGGGACTGTTCGAGGCGATGAAGGCCGAGGCCGACGAGGTCATTCCCGGATTGAAGGAAGTGATCGCGCGAGAGCTCGATCATCTCGAGAAGCACTGGCCGGAAGGGTTGCCGATGGGGGTGATCCATGCCGACCTGTTTCCCGACAACGTGTTCTTCCTGGGCGACAAGCTTTCTGGCCTGATCGACTTCTATTTCGCCTGCAACGACATGCTTGCCTACGATGTCGCGGTTTGCATCAACGCCTGGTGCTTCGAGCCGGACGTGAGCTTCAACGTCACCAAGGCCCGCGCCATGCTGCAAGCCTATGAAGGCGAGCGGCCGCTGAGCGCAGAGGAGCTTCGGCATCTACCCACGCTCGCGCGCGGCGCGGCGCTGCGCTTCCTACTCACCCGCACCTACGACTGGATCAACACCGACGAGAACGCGATGGTCAAGTTCAAGGACCCCAACGAATATCTGCGCAAGCTGCGGTTCCATCAGCGGGTAAAGTCCTACCGCGATTACGGGCTCGGGGAGCATTGAGCATTGGCCGAGCTGCCCAAGGTCGTCATCCACACGGACGGAGCGTGCTCGGGCAATCCCGGTCCCGGCGGCTGGGGCGCGATCCTGCAATCGGGCCAGCACCGCAGGGAGCTCAGCGGCGGGGAGCCCATGACCACCAACAACCGCATGGAGCTGACGGCGGCGATCAAGGCACTCGAAGCCTTGAAGGGGCCGTCCGACGTCGATCTCTACACGGACTCCAACTATCTGCGCAGCGGCATCACGAGCTGGATCAAGAGTTGGAAGAAGAACGGTTGGCGCACGGCGGACCGGAAGCCGGTGCGCAATGCCGAGCTATGGGAGGAGCTCGACAAGGCGGCCGCCCGCCATACGGTGCGCTGGCACTGGATCAAGGGTCACGTGGGCCACGACGACAACGAGCGGGCCGACGAGCTCGCGCGTGAAGGCATGGCCCCGCTTCTCGGGCCGCGGCAGACTAAAGCGCCTTGAGGATGTTGTCCGCCGTGCTCACCTCGGCGACACCGGGCGATTCCTCGACGTTCAGCGCCTTCACTACGCCGTCCTCGACGAGCATGGCGTAGCGCTTCGAGCGCGTACCGAGCCCGATGCCCGAGCCGTCGAAATCCATGCCGATCTTGCGCGTGAACTCGGCATTGCCGTCTGACAGGAACAGCACCTTGCCCTTGCCGCCCGACTTGTCGGCCCAGGCGCCGAGCACGAAGGGATCGTTCACGGCGACGCAGACGACGGCATCGACGCCCTTCTTCTTGAAGGAATCGGCATTCTGGATGAAGCCGGGAAGATGCTTCAAGTGACAGGTCGGCGTGAAGGCGCCGGGAACGGCAAACAGCACGACCTTCTTGCCGCCGAAGATCTGCCCGGTGGTCATGCTCTCGATGCCCTCGTTCCCCAACACCCTGAAGGTGGCCTCCGGCAGGCTGTCTCCTTTGGCGATCGTCATCGGTGTCTCTCCCTGAAGTGATTGGTTGTGCGTTTGGGGGCACCATACCGACTCGGCATAGCGAGGCCAAGCTGGCGCAGTCCCAACAAGCCGGCGCAGCCATCAACAAGCCGGCTCGGCCGCCGCTACTCGGCCGTCCACACGGTCTCGCTGGAGCCCAGATCGGAGACGAGCGTGAGCGCCAGCGACTTGCCCGCGATCGCCGCCGCCTCTTCGGCGGAGGCGAAAGTCACCTCGAAGCGTTGCTTGCCGTCTGCCAACGGAGCGAGTGCCTTGGGAACGGGCACGAACGTGCCGTCAGCCTCGACGAACAGGTCGGTGGCCGCCGCGCCCGGCGCGAACACCGCTTCGATCACCAGCTTGGGCGGCGCGTCTTCCAGGTCCGGCTCGATGGCAATCACCCGCGGCAGCGTCTCGGTCCTCGCGCGCTTTGGCACGCGCGCTAGCGCGCTCTCGATGAGAAGCGCATCACCCTTCGCGGGCGCCGCGGGCAGCACCAGGTCGAGCTTCACCTCGTTCGGGATGCATAGATCCATGCAAAGCCCGTAGTCGAAAGCGACCACGAACTCGATCGGCTCCCCTTCCCGCTCCGGCGTGAGCCTGACCGGGAACAAGACCTCGTCGCTATAGCCGATGGCCGTGCCGCTCGCCTCGGCGAAGCGGTGGGGTGCAGGATAAAACACGTCGGCGCTCTTCAGATTCTTGGAGCCGGACCAGTCGAAGCCCGGCGGCACGCCTGAATCGCCCGGACTGCGCCAATAGGTTTTCCAGCCGTCGTCCATGCGAAGCTGGATGCCCGCATAGCGCGCCGTCGTGCCGGCCGCGTCAACGGCGCCGCTGACGAGCCTGACCTTGGAATGGGCGGAGGTGATCCAGGGTGTTTGCCCCGGAGGCGAAGCGAGACTTGCACCGCCGGCGATGCCGCACGCAACTGCGAAGGACGCGCCGAAGGCCACGGCCCGGCTGCGGGCGCCAAAAAGCTTAGCCCTCGTCATCTCTCTCCACGGTTGAACGAAGACCGGCATGCGGGCGCAAATCTAGCCGCACCGGCGCCGTGGCGCGACTCACGCCCTCGCGCATGCCGTCACTCTTTTGTGAGCGCATTGCGGCGAAATTGCCGCGACGAAAGTTAAATTCATGCGTTCCTCTTCCTTCAGGAAATAACTGCTATAGCATGGTGTCATGTCGCCACATTCTGAAACCGGAGAGGAGGGCTATCTCGACGGTCAACTTCTCATCGCCATGCCGGCCATGGGAGACCCGCGCTTCGCCCGTTCCGTCATCTATCTCTGCGCCCACTCGGCCGACGGCGCCATGGGCATCGTGATCAACCAGCACGCGCCCAATATCAGCTTCACCGAGCTTCTGGAGCAGCTCAACATCGTGCCGCCCGAGGATCGCATCAGGCTGCCTACCGGCTTGCACGCCATGGCGGTGCATCTCGGCGGCCCGGTAGAGACCGGGCGCGGCTTCGTGCTGCACAGCGCCGACTACTTCAAGGCCGAGAGCACGCTGCCGATCGACGAGAGCGTGTGCCTCACCGCGACCATCGACATCCTGCGCGACATCGCCAAGGGCAGCGGCCCCGACAAGGCGCTGCTCGCGCTCGGCTATGCCGGCTGGGCTCCGGGGCAGCTCGAAACCGAGATTCGATCGAACGGCTGGCTCAACTGCCCGGCGGATTCCGAGCTGATCTTCGGTTCCGAGGTGGACCGCAAATATCAGCGTGCCTTAGGGAAGCTCGGAATCGACCCGATCCGGCTCGTCAACGACTCAGGTCATGCCTGACGCCGCCTCGGTCGGACTCGGCAGCGCCGGCAAAGGGGCCTGGGCCGATGCCTGTACTTCGAGGCCGGACGGCGCCTGAACTTCGGCCGGCACATTGGCGCGCTGGCGCTGCTGGCGCTTGCGGTGGCTGGCGAGCGCGGCGAGAAGGCTCGCCACATCCTTGGCCGACATCGGCTCGCCGTAATAATAGCCCTGGCCGAACTCGCAGCCGATCGAGCGCAGATAGCTCGCGTCGGCCGCCGTCTCGACGCCCTCCGCCACCACCTCCTTGCCGAGCTCGTGCGCCAGCGCGATGATCGAACGCAGGATCAGGGGTGTCGAGCCGTGGAGGCCGCTGTCGCGCACGAGCGAGCGATCCACCTTGATCGTGTCGCATGGGAACCGGTGCAAATAGCTCAACGAGCTGTGGCCCGTGCCGAAATCGTCGAGCGCGAGGCTCGCGCCGAAGGTCTTGAGCCAGGTCAGGATCTCGACCGCCCGCTCCGGATTCTCCATGACCAGAGATTCGGTGATCTCGAGCTTCACCGTCCCCTTGGGCACCGACTCGCGCGCCAGCATCAACCTGATCTCCTGCACCATGTCCTGGCGGAAGAGCTGCCGGCTAGACACGTTGACGCTGACGAAGAGCGGATCGCGGTCCCGCGGCAGCACCTTGTGCCAGCTCGCCGCCTCCTGCAAAGCCGCGCCCAGCACGTAGCTGCCGAGCTCGACGATCAGCCCGGACTCTTCCGCAAGCGGGATGAAATCCTCGGCCGGCAGGCGCCCCCGGGACGGATGGTCCCAGCGCGCAAGCGCCTCGAAACCGGCTAACTGATTTGAGGCGAGACGGGTAATCGGCTGATACAAAACGGATATTTGCCTCCGCTCCAGCGCCATGCGCAGCTCGCTTTCGAGCGGCAGTCGACTCTCGTCCTCGCCGCGCATGGAGGGTGTGAAGATCTCGATGCGATCGGCGCCGCCGCGTTTCGCCCTCAGCATGGCGATCTCGCCCTCGCGCAGCATGTCCTGCGCTGTCACCTGCGTACCGTCATGCACGACGATGCCGATCGAGGCGGTGAGAATGATCTCCTTGGCGCTGATCTTCATCGGCGTGCGGAGAGCGCGCCTAACCCGCTCGGCAAGAGTGGCCACGTGATGCGGGTCGGTTTCGGAGATGAGCAGGATGGCGAACTGGTCGCCGCCAAGCCTCGCGAGCGTGTCCTGCGGATTGAGGTGGCGTCCGAGCCTTCGTCCAAGCGTCAGCAGCATGCTGTCGCCGATGACGACGCCGAAACTCTTGTTCACGTTCTTAAAGCGGTCGATGTCGATGAAGATCAAGGTGGGGCGGTTCGCCTGCCCTTCGCAGGCGCGCGTGATGGCGCCTTGCAGCCTGTCCATGAACAGCTCGCGGTTCGGCAGGGCCGTGAGGCTGTCATGCACGGCGTCGTGCATTAGCCGCTCGTGCGAGCGCTTGAGGCTGGTTACGTCGCGCATCAGGCCGACACAGCGCAGCAGCCGCGAATTCTCGTTTGGCATCGCGTGGGCGCGCAGATCGTACCAGAGATAGGTCCCGTCGTGACGCCGCAGGCGGAAATCAATCTGTAGATCGCCGCCGTTCTTCTCCTGAAGCGAGAACAGCATCAGCTTGAAGCGCTCGCGGTCGGAGTTGTGCATGTGCTGCACGAAATCCTGGACCGGCACGTTGAGGCTGCCGGTATCGAGGCCGAGCTCCATTTCGACCTCGCTCGCCACGGTGATCAGGTCGCGACCCGCATGCCATTGGAAGACGTGCGCGCCGGAGCCGTCGACGGCGAGCGACTTCATCTGCACGAGGCTCGGCGGCCCGAGGCTAAGTGGCGCGCCGCCCGTGCGGAAGGCGAATTGGGTCACGGTGAAGCCGAGCAGCACGACGATGAGCACCAGACCCGCGACCAGGCCCGAGGCAACGATGTCGCCCGAAAGCTTCCCGACCACGATCATGGCGGCGCCGAGCAGCCACACGATCAGGAGCATCCAGCTCGGGATCAGCGACATGGCGCGGTCCTGGCCGCGCAGCGCGAAATAGCCGATGAGACCGGTGCCGACGCCGGCGATGAGAACCGTGGAGGCGCGCGCGAGGCCCGCCGCCAGCTGCGGATCGATGATGGCGACGACGATCAGGCTGAACTGCGCGGCCATCCAAATCCAGAACAGCGTTCTGATCCAGACATGCCAAAGCCCAATGCGCAAGAAGGTGTAGAGGAAGAGAACGAGGCTTGCCGCCAGTCCGGCCTCGGCGGCAGCGCGATAGACGGCGGTGCGGTCAGGGCCGACCGGGAACAGCTTGTTCCAGAAACCGAAGTCCACGCAGAAATAGACGAGCGCTGCCCAGGCCACGAGAGCGGTAGCCGGGAAGATGGCGCGATGATTGGCGGCGAAGATGGCGGTGAGGAAAATCGCGAGAAGCCCGGTGATGCCGAGCAGAACGCCATTGAACAGCATGCGGTCCTGCCGCTTCGCCTGATAGGCATTGGGATCCCACAGCGTCAGCCGCGGCACCTGCGGCGAGCTCAACTCGGCGGCGAAGGTTACGGTCTGGCCGGGCTCGAGGTTCAGTCGGAACATGTCGGCGTGATCGCTCTTGAGTGGTTCGGGCCGGAAGCCGAGCGAGGGTGTGACCGCGGCGATACGCGGGGCATCGAGCTCGGGGCCGAACACACGGGAATTCACCATGGTGTAGCGGGGCGCCACCAGCCAGCGCACGATGCGCTCGCTCGTAGGGTTCGACAGGGCGAAAACCAGCCAGCCAGGATTGATGCCGGCGGTCGAAGCCTGAACCGCCATGCGGCCAATATAGCCGTCCGGACCCGGCGCGGTCTCGATCTGGAGCCGGTCGCCGCGGCCTTCGTAAAGCTCGCCCTTGGCGGTGATCTCGATCTTGGGCTGGTTGGGATCGACCGAAATCGCCTCGATCGCATGCACGAGCGTGGTCGGAATCAGGACGATGGCGGCAAGCACGAGGCGGGCAAGCGCGCGCTTCAAGCTGCCTCGCCATCGATGCCCGGAAGGCGCCGCGTTAGCGCTCGCCGAGGCGATCAACTCCGCCATCCTTCCCCCAGTTCTCAGCGCTAAATGCGCATGTCGGTGTCGAGCAGCGCATAAAGCAGGTGATCCTGCCATACGCCGTTGATCCGCAAATATCGACGCGCAAGTCCTTCGCGCTTGAACCCCGTCTTCTCCAACAGGCGTGTGGAGGCCGTATTGGTGGGCAGGCAGGCCGCCTCCAAACGGTGTAACTCCAACGAATCAAACACAAAAGAGATAACAGCGCGAACCGCGGCCGTCATGTAGCCTTGCCGCGCATATTTCGCGCCGACCCAGTAGCCGAGCGTGCAGGACTGGGTCACGCCCCGGCGCACATTGCAGAGGGTGAGCCCTCCCACCAGCGACCCGGTCGCCACGGCGTAGATGAACAGCGCATACCCGATATCCTCGCGAAGATCGCGCTGGTAATGGCGGACGCGGCGACGAAACGAGGCGCGGGACAGCTCGTCATTGGCCCAAAGCGGTTCCCAGGGCGTGAGGAACTCGCGGCTCGCCGCCCTCAGTTCGGCCCAGGCCGGATAGTCCGACATCTGGGGCGTGCGCAGCATGACCCGTTCGGACTCGATGACCGGTCCAAGATCGCTCGGAGAGGCTGCGCGCAGCAATGCCATCGACCCACCACCCTCTTCAAGCGGCCTTGCTCGACGGTACCGTGAATTTTTCCACCACCGCTTCGAATCTTGCAACATGGAGAATGGGGCCGACCGAGGCAAGGCTGAGCGGGGAAACCAGCAAGCTCTCAACCAGCGCTTGCAGGTCGGCGACCTCAACCCTTTCGACGTTGTCGATTAGCTCCTGGGTCGCCAGGGTGCGGCCATGGATGAGGATTTGACGCGCAATCTGCTCGGCGCGCGCGGCTGAGCTCTCGAGCCCCGCGAGCAGTCCCATCTTGAGCTGCGCCTTCACCCGCGCGATCTCCTCCGGACGGAAGCCGTGCTCGGCCGCGCTGACCAGCTCGTCGCGAATGACGGCGAACAGCTCATGCGCCCGGTCCGGCGCTCCTGCCGCGTGGACTGCGAACATGCCGCTGTCGCTGAGCCCGGTCGAGAAGGCATAGATGGCGTAGCAAAGCCCGCGGCGCTCGCGCACCTCCTGGAACAGGCGCGAGGACATGCCGCCGCCAAGAGCTCCGGCGAGGATCTGGGCGGTGAAATAATCGGGGTGGCGGTAAGGCGGCGCCTCGAAGGCGAGCACGAGATGCGTCTGCTCGAGCGGCTTGGCCGAGCGCTTCAGCCCGCCGGAATAGGATGCCCCGACCGGGCGCGGCGGCGATTGGTCGGCGAGCGCCCCAAGACGGCGTTCGGCCTCGGCGACCAGGGTCGCGTGATCGACGGCCCCTGCGGCGGCAAGCACCATGTTCGGCGCGTGATAATGCGTGCCGAGATAGGCGCCAAGATGTGAGCGTCCAAACGCGCTCACGCTCTCGGCCGTGCCCAGAATGGCGCGACCGACCGGCTGATTCGGGAAGGCCGCCTCCTGGATCAGATCGAACACGATGTCCTCCGGCGAATCCATCGCCGCGGCGATCTCCTGAAGAATGACGTCGCGCTCGCGGCTGAGCTCATCCCGGTCGAAGCGCGGCGACAGGATAATGTCGCTCAAGATGTCGAGCGCGACGGGGAGATCCTTGCGCATCACCCGCGCGTAATAGGCGGTCATGTCGACGCCGGTGGCGGCGTTCAGATCGCCGCCGACCGCCTCGATCTCCTCGGCGATGTCGCGGGCGCTGCGCCGATGGGTGCCCTTGAAGGCCATGTGCTCGAGGAAATGAGCGATGCCGTGCTCGCCCTGACCCTCGCTGCGGCTCCCCGCACCGATCCAGATGCCGAGCGAGACGGTCTCGACCTCAAGCATTGGGTGGCTGACGACGGTCAGGCCGTTCGAGAGGTTTGAGCGTTCTACGGTCACGCGCGCATCTCGGCTCGTGTCTTGCGCGAGAGCCCGCTCGAGCCCGCCGCGCGGCTGTGGCCCGTCATGAACTCGGCGACGGCGGCGACGTCGCTCGGGAGCACGGTGCAGCGCTCATGCTGGCCGAGCCTGAGGTGCAGCCGCTCCGGCTGCTCGGGCACGCGGCCCGTGGCGCGCTGCACCACGCCCGGGAACTTGGCGGGGTGCGCGGTCGACAGGACAACCATGGGCGTGGCCCCGAGTCCCCCTTCCTGCCGCGCTGCGGCGATGCCGACGGCAGTGTGCGGATCGGCCAGCGTCCCCGTCTCTTCGAACAGCCCGCGAATGGTCATCTCTGTGTCGTGCTCGCCGATCGCGTGTGCGGCGAATAGGTGGCGCAGCTCCTTGAGTTCGCCCGCCTCCAGACGCAACGCACCGGTGGTGCGAAGCTCCTCCATCTCAGCCCTCACCCGGCCGGAATCGCGGCCGGCAAGTTCGAACAGCAGGCGCTCGAAATTGCTCGCAAGCTGGATGTCCATGCTCGGGCTAGAGGTGGCGATAACGCGTTGCGGCTCGTAGATTCCGGTCGCAAGCGCGCGAGACAAACTGTCGTTGAGGTTCGTGGCGATAACGAGGCGCGAGACCGGCAGGCCCATGGCTCTGGCGGCGTAACCTGCGAAAATATCACCGAAATTTCCGGTCGGCACGGTAAAGGCGACAGGGCGGTCAGGCGCCCCCAGGCTGACCGCGGCGGTGAAGTAATAGGCGATCTGGGCGAGGATGCGGGCGAAATTGATGGAGTTGACGCCGGTCAGCGACAGGCGCTCGCTCAAGACCCGATCGGCGAACAGAGCCTTCAGGATGGCCTGGCAATCGTCGAAGGTGCCCTCCACCGCAATGTTGTGGACGTTCGGCTCGGTTGCCGTGGTCATCTGGCGGCGCTGCACGTCGCTGATGCGGCCGTTGGGGTGCAGGACGAACACATCGATGGCATCGAGCCCGCGAAAGGCCTCGATGGCAGCCGCGCCGGTATCTCCCGAAGTCGCTCCGATCACGGTGGCATGGCCCCCCGCCCTGAGCAGCGTGCGGTTCATGAGCCGCGACACGACCTGCATGGCGAGGTCCTTGAAGGCAAGCGTGGGGCCGTGAAACAGTTCGAGAACGAAGCAGCCCGCCCCAATCTGCCGCAGCGGCGCCACCGCGGGGTGATGGAAGCTGCCATAAGCTTCCTCAAGGACCGGCCCGAGATCGGCGAGACAGGGGTCGCCCTCGAGATAGGGGCTCATGATCCGGTAGGCGGCGTCGGCATAATCGAGCCCTGCGAGGCAGGCGATGTCCTCCTTTTCGAGCTTCGGCCAGGCCTCCGGCATGAACAGGCCGCCGTCGCGGGCGAGCGCGGCCATGAGCGCGCTCTCGAATGAGAGCGGGGACGCCTCGCCGCGCGTGGAGACAAACTTCAAGACGGGCCTCGTGCAGGAGACCAGGGGCTTCGGTGCCTGACCCTAGCGGTCGCCGCCCGTGCCCGCAACAGCGCCGGAACGAGCCTTTTCAGCGCTTCTCGCGACGGTAAACGCGGTGCACATAGACGCCGTAGAGGATCGCCAAGGCGGCGGCGAGACTGAACCAGGTGATGGCGTATTGCAGGTGGTTGTTAGGGATCTGAAGCCGGGTCTGTCCCCCATCCGGCCAGCCCCCGGGAACATTGCTGTCATCGGCCTCGATGAAGAACGGCGCCACCTGGATCGTGCCGCTCGGGAACATCGACCGCGCCATGCCGGGGAGATCGCGCGAAAACCAGCGATTCTTTTGCGCATCGTTGTCGGGCGTGAAGATGCCGCCCTGCTCGCCCATGCGGACGAGGCCGGTCACGGACACCACGCCCGTGATCTGCCCCAAGGCGCGAGACGACGGGTCCTTGATCGATGGGGGCACGAACCCGCGATCGACCAGGACCACCTCGCCGTCGACCGTCTGAAGCGGCGTGATGACGTGCCAGCCCGGCTCGCCTTCCAGAGAGAACGCGTAGAGATGCCGCTCCTGCGCATGATGGAAGCGGCCCTCGGCATGCACGCGGAAATAGCTCGGGTCGCGCACCTCCTTGGCCTTGGCGATCGCTTCGTCGAGCGTCATCGGCTTGCGCTGGCTGCGCGTCTCGATGCGGGTGATGAGCCCATCCTTCCAGTCGAGCCGATTGAGCTGCCAAACGCCAAGCCAGATCAGGAGCGCAAGGCCGACGGCCATGAACAGGGTCAGCCCGAGAAGTCCGCGGTTGCGCATCGCGCGCTTAATCCGAGGCGAGCTTGCCCTCTTCGGCCTTGTGTCTGAACTGGAGCGCGATGAACGCCCCCTTGAAGGACCGAAGGAGGAGCAGAGGAAAGCCCAGGGCGAGCGTGCCCCACAGCAGCGCGTGCAGCCAATACGGCGGTGAATAGAGCATCTCGACCACGAGCGCCACGCCCACCACCAGAAAGCCGGTGACGAGGATCACGAAGACGGCGGGGCCGTCGCCGGACTCGGCAAAGCCGTAATCGAGGCCGCAGGCATCGCAGCGCGGCGCAAGCGTGAGATAGCCGGAGAACAGCTTGCCCCGGTGGCAGACGGGGCAGCGTCCCTTCAGCCCGGCCCGTAGCGTCGAGCCGAGCGACGGCTGCGAAGGGTCGATCTTGCGCTCCATCGAGATGACTCTCGCTCAAAATAAAGAGGGGGCGGCCCGTGACCGCCCCCAATGATCGCGTGAGGCGCGGTTAATGCGCCGGATAGTTGCTGCCGGCGCCCCACACATAGATGCAGGTGAACAGGAACAGCCAGACAACGTCGACGAAATGCCAGTACCAGGCGGCAGCCTCGAAGCCGAAATGCTGCTTAGGCGTGAAGTCGCCCCGCATGGCGCGAATAAGCACAACGATCAGGAAGATCGTGCCGACGATGACATGGAAGCCGTGGAAGCCGGTCGCCATGAAGAAGGTCGAGCCGTAGATGTGGTTGGCGAAGCCGAAACCGGCATGCGCGTACTCGTAGGCCTGGAGGGCGGTGAACAGCATGCCGAGCACGACCGTGCAGACGAGCCCCCAGACGAGGCTCTTCCGGTTGTTGTGCAGCATCGCGTGATGCGCCCAGGTCACGGTGGTGCCGGAGGTGAGCAGGATCAGCGTGTTGACGAAGGGCAGACTCCAGGGATTGAAGGTGTGCTGGAAGTCTCCCAGGCCCGCCACGCCCGTATCGGCGCTCGGGATCGGCGGCCACTGCCCGCCCAACACCTCGGTGCGCGCATAGGTGACGGCGCTGTCGGCGTAGAGGGCCGCGTCGAAATAGGCCCAGAACCAGGCGACGAAGAACATCACCTCGGAGGCGATGAAGAGGATCATGCCGTAGCGGAGATGGAGCTGCACGACGGGGGTCTCGTAGCCCTCATGCGCCTCCTTGATGACGTCCCGCCACCAGCCGAACATGGTGAGGATGACGAGAAGCAGGCCCGGGATGATGTACCAGAGTTCCGGATTGCCTGCCTTCTTCGACATGAAATACATGAGCGCGCCGATGGCCAGCGTGAAGCCGCCGATCGCGCCGACGATGGGCCAGGGACTCGGATTTACGAGATGATAGTCGTGCTGCGGTTTTGCGTGGGCGTCGGCCATCTCTTGTTCCCTTCCTCCCCAGTCTTTGCGCGGGCGCCTGGAGCGCCGTTGTCTACGATCCCGAGCTCGGTTTAGGCGATTCCGCTGCCACGTCGGACCCCGTGTCGCTGCGGTAGAATGTATAGGACAAAGTGATCTCGGAGACGTTCTCGGTACTCTCGTCGTCCACGATCTTGGGATCGACGAAAAAGGTCACCGGCATCTCCAGGCTCGCGCCAGCGGCAAGCGTCTGCTGCTTGAAGCAGAAGCACTCGATCTTGTTGAAGTAGCGCGCGGCCTTCTCCGGCGAGACATTGAAATTTGCCGTACCCGCGATCGGGCCGCCGGTGTCGTTCTCGGCCTTGAAAAAGGCGAGCGAGGTCTCTCCGATCTTGACGTCGATCTTCTGTTGCATCGGCGCGAAACGCCAGGCGAGCGCCTGGTCCACGTTGGCGTCGAAGCGGACGGTGATGGTCCGCTCGAGCGCGCGGTCGGCGCCCTTGTCGGCGCGCTGTGGCGTGCCGGCGTAACCAGTCGCCTGGCAGAAAATGCGGTAGAGCGGCACCGCCGCGAAGGACAGCCCGGCCATGGCGGCGGCGAGCCCGACCAGCGACAGGGCGAGGAGATTCTTCCCGCCGGTCTTTTTGTCTTGGCGATCCGTCGCGTTGCTCATGACCGATACCGGGAGTCAGATTGACCTGAGGGCGACATTGCCGCCAAGCCTGACGATGGTGACGATGAAGAACAGCACGACGAGGCCCACGAGGATCCAAGCGATGGCCAGGGATCGCATGCGTTGCCGGCGTTTGCGTTCCTGTTCCGCATCATGCATCACGAAGTCCAAATGAGCGGCAGAGAGCCGCTGTCAATTCCGAAGCCGTGCTCGGCAAGCAGCACGGCATACAACAGGAACAAATACAGCACCGAATAGGCGAAGAGATGCTTCGCCGCGCGGTCGCCGGCCTCGCCCTCTCTCTGACGGTAACAATCGACGGCAAACACCACGAAAAACGCCCCGAGGATCGAGGCCATGACCGTATAGAGCATGCCGCCAAGGCCAATTACGGCGGGCGTCATACCCAGCGGCGCCAGAATGAGGCTGTAGATGAGGATCTGCCGCCGGGTCGCGTCAGCGCCCCGTACGACGGGGAGCATGGGCACACCCGCACGCGCGTAATCCTTGGTTCTGACAAGCGCCAACGCCCAGAAATGTGGCGGCGTCCACATGAAGATGATGAGAAAGAGAACAAACGACTCGAAGCTCACGCTGCCGGTCGCCGCTGCCCAGCCGATCATCGGCGGAAAGGCTCCGGCCGCCCCGCCAATGACGATGTTCTGCGGCGTCGTCCGCTTCAGCCACATCGTGTAGACGAAGACGTAGAAGGCAATGGTGAGCGCGAGCAGCGCGGCCGCGAGCCAACTCACCATGAGGCCGAGACAAATGACCGAGCCCACCCCCAGCACAGCGCCAAAACCGAGTGCCTCCTGCGGCGTCACCATGCCTCTTGGCACTGGGCGTGCGGCCGTGCGCGCCATGTGGGCGTCGATATCGGCGTCGTACCACATGTTCAGCGCGCCCGCGGCGCCGGCGCCGACCGCGATGCAGACAAGCGCAGCTATGGCGAGAACCGGATGCATGTGGCCCGGCCCCGCCACGAGGCCAACTAGAGCTGTGAAAACCACGAGAAACATGACCCGTGGCTTCATCAGCGCGAAGTAATCCGAGATGTCCCCTCCCGCGCTGTGATCGAAGCTCGCAGGTAGCGTCGGGACCGTGACGTCGGACATAACCCTACTCACTCCAAAGCTGGCCAGCCGCGACAAGGTTGGGGATGGGCGTCATTTGATGCGCGGCAAGGTCTCGAAGGTGTGGAAGGACGGCGGCGACGAGACCGTCCACTCCAGCGTCGTGGCGCCGGCGCCCCAAGGATTGTCGGCCACCCGTTCTTTGCGCGCGAACTGAACCGCGATGCCGTACAGGAACACCAGAAAGCCTGCGAAGGCGATGTACGCTCCAATAGAAGAGACCATGTTCCAGCCCGCGAACGCGTCGGGATAGTCCGCATAGCGACGAGGCATCCCGGCGAGGCCCAAGAAGTGCTGCGGAAAGAAGGCGAGGTTCGCGCCGATGAACATCAGCCAGAAGTGCAGCTTCCCTATCGCCTCGGAATACATGTAACCCGTCATCTTCGGCGACCAATAATACCAGGCGGCGAAGAGGGAAAATACGGCGCCGAGCGACAGCACGTAATGGAAATGCGCGACCACGTAATAGGTGTCGTGGAATGAGCGGTCGACGCCGGCATTGGACAGCACGACGCCCGTAACGCCGCCGATCGTGAACAGGAAGATGAAGCCAAGCGCCCATAGCATCGGTGTCTTGAGTGACAGCGAGCCGCCCCACATTGTGGCGATCCAGGAGAAGATCTTGATGCCGGTCGGAACAGCGATGACCATCGTGGCGAACACGAAATAGGCCTGCGTATTCACATCGATGCCGGCTGCGTACATATGGTGCGCCCAAACCACGAAGCCGATCACGCCGATCGCGACCATGGCGTAGGCCATGCCGAGATAGCCAAACACGGGTTTCTTGGAGAAGGTCGCCACGACTTGGCTGATCATGCCGAAGCCCGGCACGATAAGGATGTACACCTCGGGATGGCCGAAGAACCAGAAGAGATGCTGCCACAGCAGCGGATCGCCTCCATGCGCCGAGTCGAAGAAGGCTGTGCCGAAATTGCGGTCAGTCAGAAGCATGGTAATGGCGCCAGCCAGCACAGGCAGCGAAAGTAGCAGCAGGAACGCCGTCACCAGCACCGACCAGACGAAAAGCGGCATCTTGTGCAGCGTCATGCCCGGGGCGCGCATGTTGAAGATCGTAGTGATGAAGTTGATGGCGCCTAGGATCGAGGAAGCGCCGGCGAGGTGCAGCGACAGGATCGCGAAATCCATGGCGATGCCGGGCGTTCCCTTGGTGCTGAGCGGGGCATAGATGGTCCAGCCACCCGCAACTCCCGTGGTGCCGGGTGGCCCGGGCATGAACAGCGAGAGGATCAAAAGCATGAAGGCCACGACCAGCAGCCAGAGCGAGATGTTGTTCAAACGGGGGAAGGCCATGTCTGGCGCGCCGATCATTAGGGGAACCATCCAGTTCCCGAATCCCCCCATGGTTGCAGGCATCACCATGAAGAACACCATGATGAGGCCGTGGGCGGTGACAAAGACGTTGAACATCTCGGGATTGCCGAAGATCTGCATGCCGGGCTGCATCAGCTCGGCGCGCATCCCCATCGACAGCAAGCCTCCGACGATGGCCCCGACCGTGGCCAACACTAGGTACATGGTGCCGATGTCTTTGTGATTGGTCGAGAACAGCCAGCGACGCCACCCCGTGGGATGATCGTCGTGATGATGGGCGGCTTCGGCGTGAGCGTGCTGTGCCATGGCAGTCTTCCTAATTCTGGCGTTCCTTGGTTTCGCTTTCAGTGGCCGGTCGCGTGCACCTCATGGCGCGGGGCTCCTTAGTCCCGGGCCGTAGCCACCTTGTTCTTGGGTTCGAGCGCAGCCTCTTTGGTCTTGGCGAGCCAGTCCTCGAATTCCTTCTCTGAGACCACGCGTACCGCGATGGGCATGAAGGCGTGGTTACGGCCGCAAAGCTCGGAGCATTGTCCGTAATAGATGCCCTCGCGCTCTGCGCGGAACCACGTCTGCTGTAGTCGTCCCGGCACCGCGTCGAGCTTCACGCCGAAGGACGGGACTGCCCAGTCGTGGATCACGTCGTTCGACTTCAACCCGACGACGACATTCTTGTTCACCGGCACCACGACCTCTTTGTCGACGGCGAGCAAGCGGGGCTGGCCCTCTTTCAGATTGGCCTCGGGCACCATGATCGAATCGAAGATGATGCCGTGGTCGGGATATTCATACGACCAGTACCACTGGCTGCCCGTGGCCGTGATGGTGAGGTCGGCCTTGGGAAAATCGTACTGGGCGAAGAGCAGGCGGAACGAGGGGATGGCGATGGCCACCAGGATGAAGATGGGGATCACCGTCCAGGCAACCTCGAGCACCGTGTTGTGCGAGGTGCGGGTCGGTTGCGGGCTACGCTTCTCATTGAAGCGCATCATCACATAGACAAGGAGGCCGAGAACGAACAGTGCGATTAGCGTGATGATTATAGTGAGGTAGCTGTGGAAATTGTCGATCTGGTCCATGATCGGCGAGGCGGCCTTCTGGAACCCCATCTGCCACGGCGATGGCTGGCCATCTCCGGCTAAGGCAGGAGCGCTCAGCGCAGAAGTCGCGAGCGCAGCAAAGACCGTCAGCATGCGGTGGAAGATCGCCATCCGTTCACTCCTAAAGCCTGCTCCTTGGCTCACCTTCCCTTCCAGAGGAAAGGCTGGCTGGCCTTATTGTCTTGGGGCGTGGGCAGCGTCGCCCGCGCCCCTCGGCAAGGGCGGCGCGAAAGTATGGTCTTCGCGAAAACGGGCGTCGCCCCACCTAAGTTCTTACCGTCCAACCGCAATGCGAAGCTGGACGCTCTTTTGTGTTTCTAAAATCATAAAGGATATAGATTGGCAACACTCATGATTCCGGGCGTCGCTGCGGCATATGCACGCTTAGCCTATTGAGGTTCCTACCTATTGCCTGGCCTAATAGGCTGGGGTGGGAGATTTTCCCGAAACCGGTGCGCCGAAATTTGGCCCCAATACTCGGCGATGGCCGTTTTCCATGCTGCGCAACGCCGCTTCACAGCCTCTTCCCCAACAATCTAAGTTCTCGCAACCCGATTCGCGCTTGATTGCGGGGAATTGCCGGTCTCTCTTAATGCTCATGCTGCGAACGCCCTCATGCCTGATCTTCCCGCGGACGGCGGACGGCGCCGTGAAGTTCGGGGCAGTACTTGCGCTCGCCTTCATTCTGACGAGTCCGAGTGGCGCGCGAGCGGCCTCGACCGACGTGGCCCCTGGCGCGACCGGCCCCGGCAGCGTGGTGCGTGAGACCCACGGCGCCTGGCAGGTGAGCTGCCGCACGCCGCCCGGCGCCAAGGAAGAAAAATGCGCGCTGGTGCAGAGCGTGACGGCCGAGGATCGGCCCAATGTGGGCCTCACGGTCGTGTTCTATCAGGCGATCGGCGAGAACAAGAAGCTGCTGCGTGTGGTGGTGCCGCTCGGCGTCCTGCTGCCGACGGGGCTCGGCCTCAAGATCGACAATCAGGACGTGGGCAACGCGCCCTTTCTCAAATGCGGCAAGCGCGGTTGCGTCGCCGAGGTAGTGTTGCAGGATGAGGTAATCGCCAAGCTGAAGAAAGGCGAGAACGCCATGTTCATCATTTTCGACACGCCGGAAGCCGGCATCGGCATTCCCGTGTCGCTGCAAGGCTTCGCCGACGCGCTCGCCAGCCTGAAATAGCGGCAATCTAGAAATAAAAAATCGGCGGCAGAAAAGGAGAGATCTGCCGCCGACACATCCGTCTTTGGGGGACGGACTAGCGTCCCGACCGTGCAGGGTCGCGGAAGGGACGTTGACTTGTGAGCTATATGGTTAGCGGCGCCGCCTTTTCAAGATTGGCTTTGCGGGGGAACGGCTCCCAATAAACAGCGAGACCGCGCCTCGGTCGCCACGCCCGGCCCTCCACAATTTTGACGCGCCGGCCGGGCTAGAGTGCATGCGAGGATCGGAAGGGGGAGGGACCGCAGATGGGATCGAGGCGATACAGCGTCATCCTCGCCGCCCTGCTGCTGATGGCTCTCGCGCCCGAGCGAAGCTCCAGCGAGGCTGCGGGTCCTGGAGCGGGCCAGGTGGTCGTCACTTACGATGCCGCTCTTGCCGGGCTCAGCCTCGGCGAATTCCAGGTGACGGCGAGTTTCAATGGCTCGGCCTACGAGATGGCGGCGGACGGCAGTTTCTCGCTGCTGGCCGGCATGCTCTACAGCGCATCGGGCAAGACCACGAGCAGCGGAAAGCTAACGGACGCGGCGGCGCAACCTGCAAAATTCGCGCTCGACTACAAGGGCGGCAAGAAGCGCGAGCGGCGGCGCCTGACCTTCTTCCGGGGTGCGGTCAGCCAAGTCACGATCGTTCCGCGGAAAAAGCCGAACCCGCGCAACATCCCGATCAGCACGGAGCAGCTTAAGGACGTGCTCGATCCGCTCACCGCCGCATTCCTCTCGGTGCGCGGCAGTGGTGAGCAGGAGATCTGTCGCCAGACCATCCCTGTGTTCGACGGCAGGCAGCGCTTCGATCTAGTGCTCACCCCGAAGCGGTCCGAGAGCCTCGGCGACGAGGCGCCCGAGGGCCTCTCCGGCCCTATCGCCGTCTGCCGGGTGCGGAACCAGCCGATCGGCGGCTACCGTCCCGACAATCCCGGCGTGAAATACATGTCGAAGAACGAGGAAATCGAGGCGTGGCTCGTGCGCGTGCCGCGGACCGACCTATACATGCCCTACCGGATCCTCGTGCCCACGGCGTGGGGCGCGGGCGCCGTCACGCTCACCGACATCGAGGCGAGCGTCGCCGAGCGGCAACGGGCCTCGGCGCCCTAAGGCTAAGGACAGTCGCGCTCAGTAGGGCGTGCCTTCGGCATGCCGCTGGGCCTTAAGCGCCTTGGCGTACCATGCGAACTCATCGAGAAAGCGGTCGGCATCCTTGTCGATCCACGCCTCGTTCGGCGAGCCGTCCTCGTTGAGCGCTTTCCCGATCGTTGGGATCGACAGTACTGAGGGCACGCTCGGCATGCCCATCTCGGCGAGGATCGTTCTCAGCGCGACCGCAGCCCTGACGCCGCCAAACCGGCCGCCGGAATAGGAAACGATCGCCGAGGGGCGGAAGAAATATTCCTCGAGAAAATGATCAAGCAGGTTCTTCAAGGCCGGCGGGACGGACTGGTTGTATTCGCTCGACACGATCACGAAGCCGTCGGCGCGCCGGAAGAGATCCGCGAGCTCCTCGAGCACGGCCGGTGCCTCACCCTTGGGGTGCTCCTTGTACATACGGTCGAGTAGTGGGAGCTGCTTCTCCAACGGATCGACAAGCACAGGCTCGTCGCCGCGAGCCTTCAGCTTGGCGACGGCGTAGCGTGCCGCCTTGATGCCCTCGCGGTCGCGCCGCACCGAGCCGAGAATGACTGGAAAGAGAAGTCCCACGGTGCCCCTCCTGGTGTCGCGCAACGTCCGCGCGCTCATGAGTTTATAGCGCCTCGGTGTCGAACAGGCGGTCGATGTCGCCGCCCCAGGAGCCGCGATAGGCTGCGAGCAGGCGATCGGCCGGCGTGCGTCCCGTTTCGACGGCCTCGATGAGCGGCTTCAGGGCCTTCGACTCGTCGTTGCCGTTCGCGTCGAGCCGCGCGCGGCGCTTCAGCCCGCCTTGCGCGATATCGATCATCTCGCGCGCCACGTCCCGCACGGTGCGCCCCCGAAACGGCGCGACGAGATCGAGCCGTGGAACTGTGTCGCGCAAGGTCCGGCGCTCGTCCTCGGTCCAATCGGCGATCAGCGCCGCGGCGGCACTCAGCGCCTCGCGGTCGTAGAGCAGGCCCGCCCATAGCGCCGGCAAGGCGAGGAGTTGCGGCAAAGGACCGGCATCTGCGCCCCGCATTTCGAGAAAGCGCTTCAGCCGCACATCTGGGAACAGCGTGGTGAGATGATCGGCCCAATCTTCGAGCCGCGGCCGCTCGCCTGGAAGCGCGGCGAGCCTGCCGGAGAGGAAGTCCTTGAACGAGGCCCCGGCGACGTCGACGTAGCGGTTGTCGCGGTAGACGAAATACATCGGCACATCGAGCGCATAGTCCACGTAGCGCTCAAAGCCCATGCCGTCCTCGAAGGCGAAGGGCAGCATGCCGGTGCGCGCCGGATCGGTGTCGCGCCACACCTCGGCGCGGTAGCTCTGGAAGCCGTTGGCCTTCCCTTCGGTGAACGGGGAGTTGGCGAACAGCGCCGTCACCACCGGCTGAAGCGCGAGCCCGACCCGGAGCTTCTCGACCATGTCGGCCTCGTTGCCGAAATCCATGTTCACCTGCACCGTCGCGGTGCGGAACATCATGTCGAGGCCATGTCCGCCGACCATCGGCATGTAGCGCATCATGATGCGATAACGTTCCTTCGGCATGAGCGGGGTGTCGGCGAGCGTGTGCTTCGGCGCAAAGCCAAGTCCGAGAAAGCCGATGCCGAGATCACGGGCGACCGCGCCCATCTCGGCCAGGTGCTGATGCAACTCCTCCTCGGTCTCGTGCACCGTTTCAAGCGGCGCGCCCGACAATTCGAGCTGGCCGCCGGGCTCGAGCGTGATCGTGCCGCCCTTCGGGCAGTCTTTGCAGCTCAGGGCGATGGTATTGCCGTTCTCGCAGATCGGCTCCCAGCCGAAGCGCCGGTGATGCGCGTCGAGCAGTGCGCCGATGCCGCGCTCACCGTCATAGGGGACCGGAGCGTGGTTCTCCCGATAAAAGCCGAACTTCTCGTGCTCGGTGCCGATGCGCCAGTCGGATTCCGGCTTCGACCCCTGTTCGAGATAGGTGACGAGTTCGTCACGCGACTCGATGACAGGGCTCTGCGGCCCATCCACCCGTGTCGACATGCGCGAGAGCTCCGCTTGAATTGAAGGAAACTGGCTCGGGATGTCGAGGCGCGGGTCCCAAAGATCAAGGGGCGCTTTATCGCGCCTGCGTAAAGACCGGGCAAGGGCTTGCCTCAACACAACCGCTCACGATCGCGAGAGCCCTGCGGCTTTGCCCGGCAGGACGCAAGCCATCAACCGCCCCTGCCAGAGAAGTAGGGGGGTGGTGTGCGCTTCACAACGAAGTCCGACTAGTGGAGGGGGTATTTAACCAAGCCCTTGGAGCAGGCTTTCTTGAACTCCCGCTTCGAGATCCTTCCATCCTGGTCTGGGCCATCCGCCACTTGAAGTTGACGATGAAGGGGGCGGCATTCTGTCTGTCGAGATATCGTCCGGAGGGAACTGCCTCCTTCCATGCTGTCTTGCACTGCTTCTTGGTCCAGAACGGCAGATGGGCGGCCGGAGGTCATCGTCGCAGCGGACGCATAGCCAGTCGCGAGCAGCACCGCGAAGCTCATCAGGATTGCCATCGTTTCGATCTTCTCCCATTGGGGCGGACAACGTTCGCCGAATAGACTTACATCATCCTTGCAGGTTTCGTTCGGACTAAGAAGATTGGGGCGCAAATAGCCGTTCGACCGCCTGCTGATACTCGTGAATGTTCGGCTCAATTCTCAGCGCCAGTCGCCGAGGACTGCGTTGACGAGCGCAAGGCAGGCGACGGCAGCGGTATCTGCGCGCATCACGCGCGACCCGAGCGAAATCGGCAGGACGTAGGGCCGATCGAGAAGCGCCTCGCGCTCCTCGGGCTCGAAGCCGCCTTCCGGTCCGATTAGAACGGCGAGCGGACCGGGCGCGCGGGCCTTCAACGCCTCGATGGGTGAGCCGACATTGGCTGCCTCATCGGCAAAGACGAGCACGCGGCTCGCATCCCACCGGTCGAGCAGCTTGCCGAGCTTCTCCGCGGCCCTCACCTCCGGCACGCGCAGGATGTTGCATTGCTCGGCGGCTTCGACGGTATTGGCGCGAAGGCGGTCGGGATTCACCCGTTCCGCGACCGTGCGCCGGGTGATGACGGGCTGGAGCACGCTCGCGCCCATTTCCGTCGCCTTTTGTGCCATGTAGTCGACGCGCGCGCGCTTTAGCGGCGCGAAGAGGTAATGCAGGTCTGGTCCCGTTTCCTGCGGCCTCGTCTGAAGCTCGACCTGCAACAGTGCCTTCTTCTTGCCGGTGGCCGCAAGCGAGGCGCACCATTCGCCGTCGCGCGCGTTGAACAGGAGGACCTTATCGCCTTGCTTCAGGCGCAGCACGTTCACAAGATAATGCGCCTGCTCCGCCTCGAGCGGAATTTTGGCGCCCGGCGCCAGGTTTGGCTTGACGAACAGCCGCTGGAGCTTAGAGGGCATCAATCTGATCTCGACGAATGCCTGAGTGGCGCAACTGCTAAGGTCGGTTCTGATAACTAAGAGGGCCGTCATTGCCGGGCTTGACCCGGCAATCTATTCCACTGCCTCTCCACTCGCGGGGCGGCAACGGCATGGATGCCCGGATCGAGTCCGGGCATGACGCTGGTTGTGGTCATGCGAGACGAGTGATGCCACGTCCGCGCCTCCAAGGCAAAGCCGCGAGCGTGGCCGATGCCGCGCCGAGCAACCTGGTCGACCGGTTCGCGCCGCAAGCGCTGGTCCCCTATTTGCGGCTCGCGCGCGCCGACCGGCCGATCGGCTTCTTCCTGCTTGCCTTGCCCTGCTTCTGGTCGGTCGCATTCGCAGCCAGAAGCCTCGACGAACCCCACCCCGATCTCTGGCTGCTGTTTCTGTTCGCCGTCGGCGCCATCGTCATGCGCGCCGCCGGCTGCACCTATAACGACATCATCGACCGCGACATCGACGCGAGCGTGGCGCGGACGCGGTCGCGACCGCTGCCGAGCGGCCAGGTGACGCTCGCGGCCGCAATCGCCTCCATGCTCGGCCTATGTCTCGTCGGGCTCGCCGTGCTGTTGAGCCTCAACACTTTCGCCGTCTGGCTTGGGCTCGGCGTGATCCCGGTCGTCGCGCTCTATCCCTTCGTCAAGAGGGTCAGCCATTGGCCACAAGCCGTGCTCGGGCTTGCCTTCAATTGGGGGGCGCTCTTGGGCTGGGCCGCCGTACTCGGCCGGCTCAATTGGGCGCCGTTGATCCTCTATGCGGGCGCAGTGTGCTGGACCATCGGCTACGACACCATCTACGCGCACCAGGATCGCGAGGACGATGACCTCATCGGCCTGAAATCGACCGCCCTCAAATTCGGCCGCTCCACCGGGGCATGGCTCGCCTTGCTCTATGGCGCCGCGTGGACCGGCATCACGCTTGGGGGTTTCATCGCCGGGGGCGGCGCGATCTTTCTGCTCGGCATGGTTTTCGCGGGCGCCCAGCTCGGCTGGCAGGGTGCGACTCTCGATATCGATGACGCCGAGAACTGCTTGCGGCGCTTTCGTTCGAATCGGGAATTCGGCCTCATCGTGTTCGGCGCCATGGTCCTCGACATGGCGCTCGCCGCAGCGCTCTAGCGGCCGGCCGTCGGCAAGGGTGACGGCAGGGCCGATTTCGAGATCTTCATCAACGTGGCGAGCCCGTCCGCCCGGACTTCATCGTCCATCGCGGGCGCTGTCGCGCGCTTGAATTCTCCCCCCGCCGGTCACCAGATAAGCAATAGGGCCCCGGAGCGGTTTGCTCTCGAGGCCCTGATGACGCCTTGCTGTTAGCTTCCCTGTCGGCTGCCTTCACACAGCCTTTATTCTTGCGATGTTGCCACAGAAGTTTTCCGGGAGGCTTAATGGACGTTGTTAACGCGCGGTAGCTTCCCGCATGGTTTAGAGAGTGTTCCCCTTGGCTATGACCTCGATTACTTCGGCTGAAACGTCGGCTTCTGCGCCCTCTCTCCAAGAGGATTACGAACTCCTGAAGACTGCGGTGCGCGATGCTGGGGAGCTTGCGCTCACCTATTTCAAGCAGCAGGTGCTAGTCAACACCAAGCCCGACGGGTCCGAGGTGAGCGAGGCGGACTTGGCTGTCGACGCCGCGCTCAAGCTCGATCTCGGCACACCGCGCCGCGACTATGGCTGGCTGTCGGAGGAAACCCTGGACGACCGGGAGCGACTCAAACACGCGCGCGTATGGACGGTCGATCCGATTGACGGGACGCGCGCCTTCCTGCGCCACATTCCGGAATGGACGGTGTCAGCCGCTCTCGTCGAGAACGGCGAGCCGGTTGCCGGCGTCATCTTCAACCCGGCGACGGGAGAGTTCTTCCACGCCATGCGCGGGCACGGCGCCTTCCTAAGCGACAAGCCCATCAAGGCGAGCGACAAGACGGCGCTCGATGGCGCCTGGCTGATCGCGAGCGGCGGCCTGTTCAAAAAGAAGATCTGGAAGGAGCCCTGGCCGGAAGTGAGGACGCGCTGGGTGAATTCGGTCGCCTACCGGCTCGCGCTGGTCGCCTCTGGTCAAGCCGATGCCACCGTCTCGCTGTCGGGGAAGTGCGAGTGGGATCTCGCTGCGGCCGACGTCCTTCTCAAGGAGGCGGGCGGCGTGGTCACCGACCATCGCGGCGGGACACACAACTACAACCGCGAGTCCCCGCGCTTTCCGAGCCTGGTGGCGAGCGGCAAGGGCCTACATCCCCTCTTGATCGAGCGCACAAGCCGCATAGACCTCTAGGGTCCGTTTCGGCAAAGTGCGGCGATCGTTAAGCGGGGAGACGCGGAACACATGGCCCCAAAGCACAGATCGAAGGCGAAGGGGCGGCAGCTGCTCCACCTGGTGTTCGGGGGCGAGCTTACTGAGCTCGACAAGCTCGAGTTCAGCGATCTCGAGAAGCTCGATATCGTGGGCATTTACCCGAATTACGCGCAAGCCTACGACGCCTGGAAGGATGCCGCGCAGCGGACTGTCGACGACGCGCATATGCGCTATTTCATCGTCCATCTGCACCGGCTTCTCGATCCGCAGGACAAGCAAGGCGCGGCTGGGGGCTAGAGGCTGAATCCCCGCGAGGGGTTTTTGGCCTTAAAGGCGGACCGGAGCGCGTGCTAGAAGGGGGCAGCCGGCCGCGGCCCTCAAGCGCCCGCGCTTAAAATCGGGGAAGAGCTTGAAAGATCAGCTGTTCAGGGACGTAAGCACGATCTCCAGAAACGCCGACGAGCTCCAGGCCAACTACTCGACGGCCGACATCGTCGCGCGCATCTGGCGGGAGCATCTGCGCCCGCGAATCGGCCTGCTCGCCATCGCCACGGGCGCCATGTTGCTCACGGCGGCAACCACCGGCGCCATCCCCTTCCTGATCCAGAGGACGGCCGACGACGTGTTCGTCGCCAGGAACGGCGAGATGGTATACTGGATCACCGGCGCCATTGTTATCGTGACGGTGCTCAAGGCGATCTCCGAATATGTGGCTGACGTCACCGTGGCCTATCTCGGCCACCGCTTCATCGCCGATTTGCGCATACAAATGTTCGCCAAGCTCGCCGCCGCCGATCTGGGCTGGATCCAGACGGTGCATTCGGGACGGCTGCTTTCGGGCTTCCTGAACGACGCCAATCTCATCCGCGCCACGGCGAGCCGTTCCATCGTCACGCTCGGCGAGAACTTCCTGAAAGTCGTCATTCTGGTCGGCACGATGTTCTATATGGACCCGCGCTTCTCGTTGCTGATCCTGATCTTCATGCCGCTCGCCTTCATCATGTTATCTCGGCAGCGGCGCAAGATGCGGAAGTCGACCAGCAAGTCGCTCCAGGAAACGGGCGACCTGTCCGCCCTCGTCACGCAGACCTTGCGCGGCATGCGCGTCGTGCGCGCCTACCGGCAGGAGAAGCAGGAGGAGAAGCGGGCGGCGACGGCCATCAACCGTGCGCTCGAATTCACCATGCGCGGCACGCGCGCCCGGGCGCTGTCCAGCCCGTCGATGGAGCTCTTGGTCGGTTTCGGCTTTGCGCTTGCCATCTATTTCGCGGGCACCAAGGGCGTGCGCGGCGACCTCACGCTCGGCCATTTCATGGGCTTTATGACGGCGGCGCTGCTCATCTACAGCCCGCTGAAAAGCGTCGCCACGCTTCAGACCCAGCTTCAGGAAGGCGTCGCGGCGGCGAGCCGCGTATTCGGCATCGTCGACATCAAGACGCATCTCATCGAGGCCAAAGACGCCAAGCCGCTCCAACTTGACAATGGCGAGGTGGAGTTCAGGAAGGTGTCCTTCGCCTACACCCCCGAGAACCCTGTGCTTGAAGGCGTGAGCCTGGCCGTCCCGCCGGGCAAGACCGTCGCTCTGGTGGGGCCGTCCGGCTCGGGCAAGAGCACGCTCGTCAATCTGGCGCTCCGCTTCTTCGATCCCAACCGCGGCCAGGTGCTGATCGACGGACAGGACATCAAGACCGTCACCATCGCCTCCTTGCGCGAGGCGATCGGGCTCGTCACCCAGGACCCGGTCCTGTTCGACGACACCATCCGCGCCAATATCGCCTATGGCAGCCGGCCCATGGACGAGGAGCAGGTCGTCGCCGCGGCCGAGGCTGCCGCCGCGCACGATTTCATCATGGGGCTGCCCAAGGGCTACGACACGCGTGTCGGCGAAGCGGGCGGGCTCCTGTCCGGTGGCGAGCGCCAGCGTATCGCCATCGCGCGCGCCATTTACAAGGACGCGCCGATCCTGTTGCTCGACGAGCCGACCAGTTCGCTCGATTCGGAAGCCGAGGCCAAGGTGCAGAAGGCGCTCGAGGGCCTGATGCGCGGCCGCACGGTGCTGATGATCGCCCACCGGCTGTCGACGGTGAAAAAGGCCGACTTGATCTGCGTGCTCGATCAGGGCCGCATCGTCGAGGCCGGGCGGCACGACGAGCTTGTGGCCAAGGGCGGTCTCTACACCAGGCTTCATCGCACGCAATTCGGTATCGCCGGAGGATATGCTGCGGCTGCGCCGGACGAAGGCGCCGAGCCTGTCGCCGTGGCCAGCGAATAGCATCGTCAAAGCGACATGTTGAAACGGCTGCTAGCATCGAAGCCCGCCGTCGCCTTGGTTAGCGCGACCGCTTCGGCCTATGTCCGTCTCGTCTACGCCACGAGCACGATCAAGCGGGAGCCGGCCGACACCGAGGCCAAGCTGTTCGATCAGCATCCGCAGATCCTCGCCATGTGGCACGGCCAGTTCATGCTGCTGCCATATCTGAAGGCAAAGCGCCCCGCCGACGTCAAAGCCATGGTCTCGCGCCACGGCGACGCCGAGATCATCGGCGCCGTGCTGAAGCGGTTCGGCATGGATCTCATCAGGGGCGCGGGCGCCGGCAAGCGGCGGCGCAACCGCGGCGGGGCGACGGCCTTGCGCGAATCGTTGCGCGCCTTGGAGAGCGGCGCCACGGTGGCCATGACCGCCGACGTACCCCCCGGGCCTGCGCGCCGCGCCGGAGAAGGCATCGCCACGCTGGCGTCGCTGTCGGAGAGGCCCGTGGTTCCGTTCGCCATCGCCACGCGGCGCTTCCTCACGCTGCCGACTTGGAGCGCCTTCGTCGTCAACCTGCCCTTCTCGACGCTTGCCATCGTCGTCGGCGATCCGGTCAGGGTATCGGCCGGAAAGGATTCCGACCTGATCGAGACGGGGCGCATCGCTATCGAAGGCGCGCTCGCGGAGGTCACGGCGCGCGCCTATGCGCTGGCCGGCGCAAAAGACCCGCTGAACAAGACCGAGGCCAGTAAGCCCGGCCTTCTGCTCAAGACCTACCGCGTGCTGACGCATCTCGCGGCGCCGGTCACGCCGCTCATCCTTGCCTGGCGCACGCGGCGCGGCAAGGAGGAGCCAGATCGGCACGCCGAACGCTATGGGCTGCCGAGCGTGCCGCGGCCCCAAGGTTTCGTCGCCTGGTTCCATGCGGCGAGCGTCGGCGAGATCAATGCCGCGCTGCCGGTGATCGAGACCATCGCCAAGGAGCGGCCTGACGTGCGCATCCTGCTCACCACCGCGACCGTCACCTCGGCGCGGCTTGCGCGCGAGAGGCTGCCCAAGGGCGCGCTCCACCAATATGTGCCCCTCGACAATCAGGCCTATGTCCGGCGGTTCCTGAACCACTGGCGGCCTGACCTCGCTGTCCTCGTCGAGTCGGAGATCTGGCCAAACCTCGTGCTCGAGACCAAGGCGCGGAATATTCCGCTCCTCCTCATCAACGGGCGCATGTCGAGCGCATCCTTCAAGGCGTGGCGACGCCGCCCCGGCTTCAGCCGGCCGCTCTTCTCATCCTTCGACCTCGTGCTCGCCCAGAATGACAGGCTGGCCGAGTGCTTCGCACAACTCGGCGCGCATCGCGCGCGAGACGTGGGGAATCTCAAGGCCGATGCGCCGCCGCCGCCTGTCGACATCTCCCGCCAAAGGCAGCTTGACTCGGCGTTGTCGGGCCGCACGATGTGGCTCGCTGCCAGCACACATCCCGGCGAGGAGGAAATCGTGGTCGAGGCGCATAGGCTAGTGAAGCGCGCCCTTCCCGATCTCCTCACCATCGTCGTGCCGCGACATCCCGAGCGCGGCCCCATGATCGCCGAGCAGATCAGAACGAGCGGGCTCAAGGCGGCGCTCCGGTCCGAGACTGGGCTCCCCGACGGCGAGACCGACATCTATTTGGCGGACACGATCGGCGAGCTGGGCATGTTCTATGCGCTCGCGCCCGTCGCCTTTGTCGGCGGTTCGCTCGTGCCTCGCGGAGGGCAGAACCCGGTCGAGCCGATCAAGCTCGGCGCGGCGGTGCTCACCGGGCCCAATTGGCGGAACTTCAGCGACTCCTATTCCGAGCTGCTGCGGGTCGGCGGCTGCAAGCAGGTGGGCGATGCCGAGAGCCTTGCCGTCGCCACGCTCGGCTTGCTCCAGGATAACAACGCCCGCGAGACCATGACGGTGCGGGCCGAGCGTGCCATCGCGGCCATGAGCGGGGCGCTGCCGCGCACGCTCGCCGAGATCGAAGCCTATCTGCCGCCGAAAGCGACGCTCCAGCATGCATCTTGAAGCGCCGTTCTGGTGGTATCGCGATAAGGGGGTGCTGGGCTCGGCGCTGTCCCCACTGGGCGCGCTCTATGGCCGTATCTCCGGCGCGCGCATGGCGCGTGAGCCGCTGTACCGGTCGCGTCTCCCGGTCCTCTGCATCGGGAACTTCACAGCAGGAGGGGGTGGCAAGACACCAACCGCCATTGCCGTGGCCCGGCTTCTCATGGCGGTAGGCAAGCGTCCCTGCTTCCTCACCCGCGGCTATGGCGGGAACATCGAGGGCTCCGCCTTCGTGAGTAAGGGCCAGCATGCGGCCGATGCCGGTGACGAGCCTTTGCTGCTGGCGGAGGTCGCGCCGGTCATGGTCTCGGCCGACCGCGCAGAAGGCGCGAGGGCGATCGAGGCGACGGAAGTCGATGTCATCGTCATGGACGACGGTTTCCAGAACCCGGGCCTGTTCAAGGACCTCTCGCTGATCGTGGTGGACGCAAGCTCGGGCCTCGGCAATGGGCTCGTCATGCCGGCCGGCCCGTTGCGGGCGCCGCTCGATTCCCAGATGCCCCGCGCCAGTGCCCTTCTCATCATCGGCGAAGGCGGCAAGGCGGTGCACCTGATCGCCGCCTTCGAGAGCGCCGGGAAGCCGGTTCTCAAGGCCAAGATCGAGGCCGATTGCGATTCGCGCTGGCTCGGTGTGCTGCCGGTGATCGGCTTCGCCGGCATCGCGCGTCCCGACAAGTTCTTCGCCACGCTGCGCGCGAACGGCGCGAGGCTGATCGATAGTCGCGGCTTTCCCGATCATCATCGCTATACCGAGCGTGAGGCGTGCCACCTGCTCGCGGCGGCAGACGCGCAGAAGGCGATGCTGGTTACCACCGCCAAGGACTGGGCGCGGCTGCCTGACGAGCGCGAGACTCCGCTGGGCAAATTGAAGCACCGCGCCCGGCCCTTCCCCATCGTGTTGAAGTTCGAGGACGAGGCGAAGGTGAGAGAGCTGCTCGCCGCGGCCACGGACAAACAGCAAACCTAATTGTTCTACCTCCCCCTTGCGGGGAGGTCCGGCGTCGCGCTTGTGCCCAAGCAGCGAAGCGGTAGCGCATGAGAGAGGCGCGACGCTGGGAGGGGGGGCGAAGTTTCACCCCACTCTGCCTTCGCCGAAGCGAAGCCGTGCCCAA
>JBOHJE010000020.1:0-3457 GCA_050728375.1 Methyloceanibacter sp. | reverse complement strand
CGGGATAAAGCAGCGCTACGTTGCGCCACTCCGGCGCCATTAAGCACTGTGAAAGTGTCTGCCGGCTTAATGGAGACGTTGTGACGAGGATTCTTCAAGCTCTCGCCAAGCGGGCGGTTTTGTTCTCGGGACTAACGCTATTGTGTGGAGCGGCGGTAGCTCAAGACTTGGCACAGTCCACCTGGGGAGTTCTGACGTCGAGAGGCGCCCGGGATCCCGTGAAGACCGGTACGCCCGCTAAAGAGCTGTTCGGCGGAACGACCGCGCCTGCACCCCTGGCCGCCCGGGCGATCGGCTCATATTCGAGAGGCTGCCTCGCGGGAGGCGTTGCGCTCCCCGTAGACGGGCCCGCTTGGCAGGTCATGCGATTATCGCGCAATCGCAATTGGGGCCATCCACTCCTCGTGGCCTATCTTGAGCAACTCGCGAAGGATGCCAGCAGCATTGGTTGGCCCGGACTCCTGATCGGCGACATGGCGCAGCCACGCGGCGGACCAATGCTTACAGGTCATGCAAGCCATCAGATCGGCTTGGATGCGGACATCTGGCTCACGCCAATGCCCAACCGGACACTGACGCGCGACGAGCGTGAACAGATAACAGCGGTCTCCATGCTGCGAGACCCATTAAATGTCGATCTGAACCTGTGGACACCGACCAATACACAACTGATCCGGCTCGCGGCCTCATACTCCGTCGTCGATCGCATTTTTGTGCATCCCGCGATCAAACAAGTGCTTTGCGACCAAGCCGGTCGTGATCGGCGGTGGCTCTCCAAGGTGCGGCCGTGGTGGGGCCACTATTATCATTTCCATGTGCGCCTGGGCTGCCCGCGCGGAAGCCAAGGCCGCTGCAGGTCTCAGTCGCCGGTATCGGGTGGGGACGGCTGCGGGACGGAACTCGATGATTGGTTCCACAAGCTGCGAGTGTCCGAAATGCAGCCCGCGCCGCCTTCCAAGCCGGAGCGTCCCCTGAGCCTCGGTGATCTGCCTCAGGAATGCCGGGTGGTGCTGACTTCCGGCGGCAATGCTCCAATTCCAAAACGCAATGCGGCGGACACGCCGGCCGGCCCGCCGCCTCCACATTTCCAATATTTTCGGTCAGGCATCTCACAGCCAAGTTCCAATTGGGGAGAGTAAGCGCCATGGCCAAACCATCCAGCGAAGCTCGCAACGGCCTGACAATCTCGCTTTGCAGTGCAGCGCTGTTTGCCCTCGTGCTCGCCGGCTGCGCGAGCGACACTCTTACCACCGCCGATCTCGAGAGGTGCCAAAAGCTGGGATTTCGACAGGGCACGAAAGAGTACGATCTCTGTCTCCGGCAGACCCAGCGGCAACGCGCCGACTCGGCCGAAGTCCCCGAGCAGCTTAGGGACTGATAGGTGCCGCCATGACGAGCTGTGGGATGGCCAAATCCGCACGGCGCGACTGCCTTACTATCCAGCATGTCGCGCGTGCACTGCATAGAGATTCCTGCTGACGAGGCGAATGCAAAGCGGCTCTTTGTGGCGGCTCAACGGGCGTGGATCGCCTTTCGAGATGCCGAGTGTGGGTTCTCGAGCTCTGGTGTTGCTCAAGGAAGTGACTACCCTATGGTGGCGACGCCGTGCCGTGAGGAGCTCACCAGAGACAGGGTCAACGATTCAAGAGGTACCTGAGCTGCCAGGAGGGTGATCTAAGCTGCCCCGTTCCGGCGGCCGACTGAGTTCGGAGCCCACCGAGACCCGAACGGGTCGGTCCGATGGTCCTTTCCATCCCTGAAAGCGGCCAGGATTTGCCAAATATTTCCCGATACTGTCGCACCCTGCCATTCACTGGCGAAAATCCCTCGTTTGCTCTCAATCATTATGATGAATGCCTGCCGCATTCAGCGATTGGGCGCAGAGATCGACGAGCTTGGCGCGGCCCGAACACCACGGCGGGGCGTCTCCTACTCAGGCCAATTTGACGACGGTGTCAGCGACAACGCCGCCAAAGGCCGCTTCACCTAGCTGTTCTAGTCAGTTCCGCTCCGGGTCAAAAGCAGACCTGAGCCCTCTTCACGTAGACCTTTTCGCCCTCCTCGCGGAAAACGTCGTGCTCAGCTCGGAGGTCGAAACGTCAGCAGTGGCTTCAGTCTTCCTCCACATAAACTTCCGCGCCGAGAGCGCGGAATTTGGCGCTCATCTCGTCCATGCCCTTTTGGCGATCGGCCTCGGTGAGACGGACGCCCTCGACGGCAGCGCTTTCCGATGATCCTCCATCGCCTGACGCGCCGACGGCCGACGGGTCGTTGAGTTTCGCCGCGTAGTCGCGCACCTGCTGCGTGATCTCCATCGAGCAGAATTTCGGGCCGCACATCGAGCAGAAATGGGCGAGTTTGTGTGCCTCCTTCGGCAGCGTCTCGTCGTGGTAGCTGCGCGCGGTCTCCGGATCGAGCGACAGGTTGAACTGATCCTCCCAGCGGAACTCGAAGCGGGCCTTCGACAGGGCGTCGTCGCGTGCGGCGGCGCCCGGATGCCCCTTGGCGAGGTCGGCGGCGTGGGCCGCGATCTTGTAGGCGATCACGCCCGCCTTCACATCGTCGTGGTCGGGGAGGCCGAGATGCTCCTTCGGCGTGACGTAGCAGAGCATGGCGGTGCCGAACCAGCCGATCATCGCCGCGCCGATCGCGCTCGTGATATGGTCGTAGGCTGGCGCGATGTCGGTGACGAGCGGGCCTAGGGTGTAGAACGGGGCCTCGCCGCAAAGCTCAAGCTGCTTCTCCACATTGACCTTGATCTTGTGCACGGGGATGTGCCCCGGCCCCTCGATCATCACCTGGCAGCCGTGGCCCCAGGCGATCTTGGTCAGCTCGCCGAGCGTTTCGAGCTCGGCGAATTGGGCACGGTCGTTGGCGTCGGCGATGGAGCCCGGACGCAGGCCGTCGCCGAGCGAGAACGACACGTCGTAGCGCCGCATGATCTCGCAGATTTCGGTGAACCGCTCATAGAGGAAGCTCTCTTGGTGATGCGCCAGGCACCATTTCGCCATGATCGAGCCGCCGCGCGAGACAATGCCGGTCACGCGGGGCGCGGTGAGATGGATATAGCCGAGCCTGACGCCGGCATGGATGGTGAAATAATCCACCCCCTGCTCGGCCTGCTCGATCAGCGTGTCCTTGTAGACCTCCCAGTCGAGCTTGACCGGATCGCCCTTCACCTTCTCCAGCGCCTGATAGATCGGCACCGTGCCGATCGGCACCGGCGCATTGCGGATGATCCATTCCCGCGTCAGGTGGATGTTGCGCCCGGTGGAGAGGTCCATCACCGTGTCGGCGCCCCAGCGGATCGCCCACACCATCTTCTCCACCTCCTCCTCGACCGAGGAGGTCACGGCCGAGTTGCCGATATTGGCGTTGATCTTGGTCGCGAAGTTCCGACCGATAATCATCGGCTCTGTTTCGGGGTGATTGACGTTGGCGGGGATGATGGCGCGGC
>JBOHJE010000019.1:0-8274 GCA_050728375.1 Methyloceanibacter sp. | reverse complement strand
GAAGATTTCTAAACTTGTCGCCATTTTGCGTGCGCCCGATTAGCCGCGCTTTAGAACGTCTGTGGTTTAGTCCGTGACACCCAACTCGGAGGAAACCCATGACGTTGAAATATGCGCTCGCCGCTGTGCTCGTTCTTGGCTTTGCCGGTTCCGCCGTCGCCGCCGATGCCAGCCAGTTCGTCATTATCAAGGACAAGAATCAGCATTGCCGCATCGTCGAGAAGAAGCTCGTCAGCGAGGAAGAGCTCGGCATGCAGGTCGGCAAGCAAGCCTATCCGAGCTATGAGGAAGCCAATATTGACATCAAGGTCGTGTGCGATAATTCGTAGCCGCGTGGCGCGCCGTTTCGGCGCCCGCGAGTCAAAAGTGCGGATCGGGTCTCGCCCGGTCCGCACTTTGTTTAGTGATCCAGATCCGCAACGATCGCGCGCAGCTCGATGGCGCAGCGCCCCGTTTCCACCCGCATGCAATCGCCAGCAACGACCGAGGCGATGGTGCCGCCCTCGTACATCTTCGCTCAGAAGTCACACTTCGCGTCCCGGAACTTGATCCAAGCGCGCTGCACTTCCTTCAGTGCGTCGGCTCGTGCACCTTCGAGGCCCGACTGCGCCTTGCCTTACCAATCGTTGAGACAACCGTCCCAGATCTTCTGCTCGCGCATATGGCAAGCCACGAGCGAGAAAGTGGTGACGTCTTGTGCGTCAAGGCACGGCGTCGCGGCAACGACCCTGCAATTGCTCATTTGCTTAAGCGCGGGCTCTGTGCTGGTTCGCTCGAGACAGTCCGCGACTGCCGTACGCTCGGCCGCCGTTGCTGGGAATTCCTGTTGCGCCATCGCCGGCGCCGCTGTCGCATCAGAAGGCAGAGAGCGTGAGAGGCCAGCTTCATGGGGATGGCGCCGGAGTGCGCCAGATACCGAGGCGGTTCTGTTGCGCGGTTTCGGCCGCATCGGCAAGCGCCTGTTCTGCCGGCTCTTTCGGCGTCGCCCAACCCTGGAGCACCATCCAGGTCGACAGGTCCGTGTCGCCGACCGAGCAGCGCGAGGTGAACAATTTCGGATTGCCGCCGGCCGGCACCTCGCAGGTGACCGCCCGCGAGCGGATCAACCGGGTCAGCGCCATGCGGGCTCGCGCACCGCATGGCCACGCCTTGCCGCGCTCGTCCTTGCATGTCGCGTCCGCGGACTGGCCTGAAATCCCGGCAAGCGTGACAACTGTGTCGCCGGCCCGGAGCGATTCCCCGTCACGGACCACGACCCGGTAGAAGCGTTGCGTCTTGGGTTTTGGCTTGGCGACGGTCTCCGCCTTCTGCTGAAGAGCGGCCTGTCGTTCAGCCTCTGCTCTCTCTTGGGCGAGCAGCGGAGGGGCGGGATCGGGAATGGTCTTCGTGCTATCAGGCATCGGCGGTTTTTGCGTGGACGCGACGGACTCCGCCGGAGGCGGCTTCGGCGCCACCTGAGGGGAGGATGGCTTCTTTGGCTGTGGCGGGAAAAGAGATCTTTCGGGCTGCCGCGCCTCCTGGGCGCCGAAGGGAAAATCGATGGCCCAAAGCAGGAATCCGACCACCGCAAGGCCGAGAAATGCCGAAAAAAGGCGGGCGGCGAACTGCATGCTCGCATGCTACCGCAACTGACGGACCTATTTAACCGGCCGGGGATGGCCTATTGGCTGGCCCATACGATGCGCGCCATCCATTCGATCCGCTCGACCGAAAAGACGAGGTTGGGGTGGGCCGGATTGAGCGAGGCGAGCTCGACCGTCTTCGCCGTGCGCCGCATCAGGATCTTGGCCACTACCTCGCCGTCGGTTGTGCGCAGCACCACGCGGTCGCCTTTGCGCGCCGAGGAATTGGGTGAGACGATGAGGATATCCCCGTCGCGGTAGAGCGGCTGCATGCTGTCGCCGGTAACCTCCAGCGCATAGACGTTCTCGTCATCGACGCGCGGGAACCGGACCTGGTCCCAGCCTCCGCCCACCGGGAAGCCGCCATCATCAAAGAAGCCCCCGCCGCCGGCCTGCGTCAAGCCGATCAGGGGGATCGGCTGCGCACCGCTGCGGCGCCCCCGCGGCTCCGAAGTGACGAGCGCCGTGAACTCGTCGAACGAGGCGCCGGTGGCCTGGAGCACCTTGGCAATGCTCTCCGTGGTCGGCCAGCGGGGACGCCCTTCTCCGGTCACCCGCTTCGACTTGTTGAAGGCCGTTGGATCGAGGCCGGCGCGCTTGGCGAGCCCAGAGGGGGAGAGGCCATAGCGACGGGCCAAGGCGTCGATGGCTGACCACACTCTCGCATGGGTGAGTCTGTTCACGGGAGAGGCGCCCTCCAACTCGAAACGCCGACTAAAGGGAAATAATACCTACGTCTAGGAATCATGACTTATTTCGTCCAGCCTATTTTCCGATGGCGACAGCAACGCCGTGGCCTCCCAGTGTAGGCTTTTCATCGCCTCGGCGCCTAGCGCGCCATTCCCTCTCCCTTTCCCCGTACCCATATAGGTGCAAGCGCCGCGAGATGGGGAGGTTTCAATGGATTATCTCATTGAAGCGAAGAAGTTCATTGAGCGCGCGCGAAAGGCTAGCAATCCCGAGGTGATAAATCAGGACCTGTCGATGGCCGAGTGGTGTCTCACCCAAGCTATCGCAGAGCGTGACGGGGAGCCCGGGGACAAGCCGAAAAGATCCAAGTGAGGGGCTTACCTCAGAGCGGCAGCGCCTAGCGAGCGCCTTGTTGACCTTGGTGGGGGCGGCTAGTATCGGCCGGTAGTCATGGCAGAGCTCGTCTACAAGATCTTGTCGGAGGCCACATTCGCGACAGCGCAGGCAGAAGGCGGTTTCACAGGCTCAGCCAACGATCTCCGCGACGGCTTCATCCATCTTTCAGCCGGCCATCAGGTCGAAGGAACTCTCGCTGCCCATTTCGTGGGGATGGAGGGGCTCCTCCTGCTTGCTCTCGATGCAGAGAGGCTTGGGTCTTCCCTCAAATGGGAGGCGTCTCGCGGCGGCGCACTGTTTCCGCATCTCTATGCGCCGCTCGATCTCGACGCGATCATTTCGGTCGCGCCGCTGAAGCTCGGTCCCGACGGCCGCCATCTTCTGCCTGAAGAGATCATGGCGTGAACACTCTGTTCGACTGGGCCCAGGTTCTGTTACTCGCTTTCGATCCGGAGCGTGCCCACGGCCTTGCCGTAAAGAGCCTGGAGCTCGGGTTCTATCCCAGCGCCGATGCCCCTGACGACCAGCGACTGGCACAGACGGTCTTTGGGCTCGACTTTCCCAATCCGGTCGGCATGGCCGCCGGCTTCGACAAGAACGCACGCGTGCCGCTTGAACTGCTTGCCATGGGCTTCGGCTTCGTCGAGGTGGGAACGGTGACGCCGCGTCCACAGGGCGGGAACCCGAGCCCTCGCATGTTCCGCTCGAGCGCGGACCGGGCTGTCATCAACCGGCTCGGCTTCAACAACGAGGGGCAGCTTGCGGCCCTGGCAAGGCTCAAGGAGCGCCGCCAAGGCATTATCGGCGTCAATATCGGCGCCGGGCGCGATGCGGCCGACCGTGTGGCGGACTATATCGAGGGCGTGAAGCGCATGGTCGAAGTGGCGAGCTACTTCACCGTCAATATCTCATCGCCGAACACACCGGGCTTGCGCGACCTCCAGGCGCCCCAAGCGCTTGACATATTGCTGAAGAGGGTTGAGGCCGCGCGACGGGAACTTGGCCCTGGCGCCCCGCCTCTTCTAGTCAAGCTCGCGCCGGACCTGGCCGACGCGGACCTTCCCGAGGTGACGCGTGCCATCGTCGGCAGTGGCACCGATGGCATCGTGGTCTCCAACACCACGCTCGCGCGCCACAATCTCAACGACAAGGCCTTCGCACGGGAGGGTGGCGGCCTCTCGGGGCGGCCGCTATTCGACCGCGCCACACGCATGCTCGCCCGGGTTTATCAGCTCACCGAGGGCAAGCTCCCGCTGATTGGCGTCGGCGGCATCGATTCCGGCGACGCCGCGCTCGCCAAGGTCGAGGCAGGGGCCACCCTCATTCAGCTTTATACGGGCCTGGTGTTCGAGGGGCCTGGGCTCATCGGCCGCATCAAGCAGGCCCTGGTCCAGGCAATGGAGGCCAGCGGCATTGACAGGCTGTCAGGACTGACCGGCCGTCGGGCAGGGGAGTGGGCTGAACGCCGGCTGCCGGAAGTCACCGCATGACCGTCACGATCTACCACAATTCGCGCTGCTCTAGGTCGCGCCAAACGCTTGCGCTTTTGGAAGACAAAGGAATTGCGCCTGAAGTGGTCGAGTATCTTAAGACGCCGCCTTCCGCCCCAGAGCTGAAGCGCGTCTTGAAGAAGTTGCGGCTTAAGCCGCGCGACATCCTGCGCAAGGGCGAGGCCCGCTACGCGGAGCTTGGTTTGAATGATCGCCCGCTCGACGACGAGGCCTTGGTCGCGCTCATGGCGGAGAACCCGATTCTCATCGAGCGGCCCATCGTCGTGAACGGCGATAAGGCCGCGCTCGGACGCCCACCCGAGAAGGTTCTAGAGATTCTCTGAAGAAAAGCAGAGCCGTCATTGCCACGCTTGACCCGCCTGCGGGCGGCAGCATCGAGTCCGCATCGGCGCCTCAACGCCCTTCGGCGGGCGAAAACCGTGCAATCCATTCGATTGACGTGGGCCACGTGCTGAGGCCTAACGGCGTGGGTGCCCGGATCAACCCCGGGCAGGGCAGGGTTAAGGGGGGTATGAAACCGTGGCTAAGCCTCGCGGTTACGGCGCGCGTCGACGACGTCGCTACTGCCCTCGCGCCCGAACATTCTGAGCAGGCGCATGACGATCCATATCGGGAACACGATGACGGCGCCGAGCAGGAAGTAGCGGATCGCCTTTTCCACGGCGGCGAAGCCCATGTCGTAGATCCGGGCAGCGAGATCTCGAATGTTTTGGATGATGTCGTAGGGGCTGAAGCCCAACGCCGCCAGGACGACGCCCACGATCAGCGATAGGATGATGAGCCTAACGAGAACGAGCGCGGGATTGCCGCCAAAAAACCGTTCCATGAATGCCGTTATCCTCGGAAATGGTGAGCTTCGATTCGAACTTTAACACACTTGGTTCCGGCGGCCGTCAAGATCAAGAAGGACGATTTTCGCGTGAGCGCCGGCCGAAGCCTCATATTGGACCTGCCGCCTGAGAAGACCGCGCTCGGGAGGCTGCCCGAGCCTTTCGCTGGATGGTTTCAGGCGCGAGGCTGGCAGCCGCACGCCCATCAGCTCGCCTTGCTGGATGGGGCTTCGTCAGGGCGCCACACATTGCTGATCGCGCCGACGGGGGGCGGCAAGACGCTGGCAGGCTTTCTTCCAGCGCTGGTCGATCTTGCCGCGCGGCCGAAAAAAGCTGCACCGGCGAGGAGCATTCACACGCTCTATGTCTCGCCGCTGAAGGCGCTTGCCACCGATATCGCTCGCAATCTCGATACGCCGGTGGGCGAGATGCGGCTGCCTATAACGCTCGAAACGCGCACGGGCGATACGCCGCCTGCGCGCCGGGCGCGCCAGCGGCTCTCGCCGCCGGATATCCTGCTCACCACGCCCGAGCAAATCGCTCTCATGCTTTCTCATGAAAGTGCCGCCGGCCTGTTCGCCGATCTGAAATTCGTCATCCTGGATGAGCTCCATGCGCTGGCTTCCAGCAAGCGGGGTGACCTTCTCGCTCTCGACCTCGCGCGCTTGCACACTCATTCGCCGGAGCTGACGGCAATTGGGCTGTCCGCTACGGTCGCGCGCCCATCGGAGCTTGCTGCCTACTTAGTGGCGCATCGCGACCAGACGGCGACGCGGCTCGCGGAGATCGTCAACGCCGGCGGGGGCGCCAAGGCGGACATCGGCATCCTCAGATCTGAGGCGGAGCTTCCCTGGGCGGGCCATTCGGCGCGCTATGCGCTCCCCGAGATCTACGAGGCCATCAAGGCGCACCGCCTGTCGCTGATGTTCGTCAACACGCGGTCTCAGGCCGAGATGCTGTTCCACGACAATCTCGCCATCGCGCTCCATCACGGCTCCCTCGACGTGGCGCAACGGCGCAAGGTTGAAGCCGCGATGGTGGCCGGCAAGCTCCGCGCCGTGGTGTGTTCCTCCACGCTCGATCTCGGCATCGATTGGGGAGACGTCGATCTCGTCATCAATGTGGGCGCCCCCAAGGGCGCGAGCCGGCTTGCCCAACGCATAGGCCGAGCCAACCACCGGCTCGACGAGCCAAGCAAGGCGCTGCTCGTGCCGGCCAACCGCTTCGAGGCCGTGGAGTGCCAAGCGGCGCTCGAGGCAGCCGAGGCCGGAGCGCAAGACACGCCACCTTCGCGGCCGGGCGCGCTCGACGTTCTGGCCCAGCACGTACTCGGCATGGCCTGTGCCGGGCAGTTTGACCCGGACCGGCTGTATCGCGAAGTAACGAGCGCCGCGCCCTATCAAGGTCTCACGCGGCAGGGGTTCGACAAAGTCGTCCAGTTCGTCGCCACGGGCGGCTATGCGCTCGCCAATTATGAGCGCTACGCAAAGCTCAGGCGGACGAAGGAGGGGCTTTGGCGCCTCTCCCATCCCCGCCTCGCGCAAGCCTACAGGCTCAATGTCGGCACCATCGTCGAGGCGCCGATGGTGCGCGTTCGCTTGGCGCGGCTGAAGGGAAGCACGCTCAAGCCCTCCAACATGCCCGGGTGCTCGGCGAAGTCGAGGAATATTTCATCGAGCAGCTACTGCCGGGAGACACCTTCGTCTTCGCCGGCGAGGTGCTGCGCTTCGAGGGTCTGCGCGAGACCGATGCAATCGTGACGCGCGCGCGCGCGACCGATCCCAAAGTGCCTGCCTATGACGGCGGCAAGTTCCCGCTTTCGACCTATCTCGCCGATCGCGTGCGGCACGTGCTTGCGCATCCCGACCGCTGGTCGCGCTTGCCCGATCAGGTCTCCGACTGGCTTCGGCTACAGTCCGACATCTCTATCGTTTCCGGCCCGGAAGAGATCCTGGTCGAGACCTTTCCGCGCGGGCAGAGACATTATCTCGTCTGCTACCCCTTCGAGGGGCGGCTCGCCCATCAAAGCCTGGGCATGCTACTGACCAGGAGGCTGGAGCGAGCCCGCGCCGCTCCCCTCGGCTTCGTCGCCAACGAATATGCCCTCGCCATCTGGGCGCTGAACGACATGGGACAAATGGTGAGGGACGGCAGGCTGGATCTAGCGCGGCTGTTCGACGAGGACATGCTCGGCGACGATCTCGATGCTTGGCTTGGCGAGTCGAGCCTGATGAAGCGCTCTTTCCGTATCTGCTCCACGATTTCCGGTCTCATCGAGCGGCGTCATCCGGGACAGGAAAAGAGCGGACGCCAGATGACGGTCTCCTCGGACCTCATCTATGACGTGCTGCGCCAGCACGAGCCTGATCACATCTTGTTGCAGGCGGCATTTGCCGATGCGGCGACCGGTCTCATCGATATCGGCCGCCTGGGACAATTCTTGAAAAGAATCGGTGGACGAATCAGGCATATTGGCTTGAGCCGCGTCTCCCCGCTCGCAGTTCCGGTCATGCTCGAGATCGGCCGTGAGAGCGTCCCCGGAGAGGCAAGCGAGGTGCTGTTGCGTGAAACAGCCGAAGAACTCGTCGCGGAGGCTTTAGGGGAACATGCTGCGCGCAAGACTTGACCTTATGCCGGAGACCGCGCCGACGCTGCGCTCGCGCATTTTCGTCTCCGGTCACGAGCTCACGCCGCTTGCTGCCGGTGCCCTCTATTGGGAGGCGGAGAGGACGCTTCTCGTTGCCGATTTGCATCTGGAGAAGGGCGCCGCTTTCGCCGCGCTCGGAATGTTGTTGCCGCCTTACGACACCCGCACGACCCTGAGACGCTTAGGCAGGATCGTCCAGGATGTCGATCCAGCCCGCGTCGTTGCGCTCGGCGACAGCTTTCACCGCAGCGAATGCGCCGAGAACTTGGCGCCCGACGATCTCTCGGCTCTGACCAAGCTTCAGGAGGGGCGTGGGTGGTACTGGATCTCCGGTAACCATGATTCGCATCTGCCGCCATGCGTCGGTGGGACGGTTTGCACGACGCTGACCATTCGTGAGATCACGCTGCGGCACGAACCGTCCGGAAACGGGTCTGCGCGAGAGATCGCCGGCCATTTGCATCCCGTGGCCCGCATTTCGCGGCGCGGCATGCTGATCAGGCGCCGCTGCTTCGCGACCGACGGCAACCGGCTCGTTATGCCGGCGTTCGGCGCTTATACGGGCGGTCTCAATGTCC
>JBOHJE010000018.1:0-7198 GCA_050728375.1 Methyloceanibacter sp. | reverse complement strand
GCATTGATTCTCCCCTTGCGTCGGCGCGTCCCGGGCTCGATTTCGAGCTTCGCGAGGCGCGCCGCCGATGCTACATCCTTGGTTCCACCTTCCGCCACCGCATGCAGGGCTCGTTGAAAGCCGAGATGACCTCGATTCCGGCCGTTTCGGCTTCGGCGCCCGCATGGGAGCCCCCTAACCACTTGCTTCCGTTGGCGCAAGGCTTCGGCTATGGTTCAGCGCACTCTCCCTATGTGCATGATGTCATTCAATCGGCCTTAGGTCGGGGACGGGGTGGGCCCTCATGAGTCTGGCCGTTTGGCTGATCGAACGTCCTCGCTGGTTCAAGCGGACGGTTCTGATCCTGAACGACTTCGCGATGCTCAGCGTCGCGTTGTGGGCCGCTTATTCCTTGCGGCTAAGCCAGCTCTATGTCCCGGAAAGCCTTTCCATTCTGCTGCTCATGGCGGCCGCGCCCGTGGCCGGCGTCTGGGTCTTCTACCAACGCGGACTCTACAAGCTGGTCACCCGCTTTATCGGGCCCGAAGGCACGACCCGCATCTATGTCGCGGTGATCATCGCCGCAGTACTATGGGCGCTGATCGTGCTGATGAGCGGCATTCAAGGCCAGCCACGGTCGGTCGTGGTGATCTACGGCCTTATCGCCGCGGGTTTGATTCGCCTTAGCCGGCAGTGGGCAGGCTCTCTCCTGCTCAGGTCAGCGCCGGAACATAAACCGGTAAGCTTCGATGAGCGGAAGAGCGTCATCATCTATGGCGCCGGAACCATTGGCATTCAGCTCCTGCGAGCCCTGAACGAGACAGGCGGCTACAAGACCGTCGCCTTTATCGATGCCAACCCCTCCCTCCAGGGCCAGATGGTGCATGGCGTGAAGGTGGTAAGGCCGGAGAAGATCGGCAAAGTCATTTCCGACGAGAACGTGAAAGAGGTCCTGCTGGCCACGCCCTCGGCGCTGCGCGGCGAACGGCGCGTGGCGATCAGGGCTCTCGAAGCCTTCCCGGTCGTGGTCAAGACCTTGCCGGCCCTCGAGGAGATTGCCTCCGGCCGGGTCGAGGTGAGCGACCTTCGCCCCATCGATGTCGGGGATTTGTTGGGACGCGATCCCGTCACCCCCAATCTCGAGCTCCTTACGGCGCAGGTCCACGGCAAGGTGGTGATGATCACCGGCGCCGGCGGCTCGATCGGCTCGGAACTCACCCGCCAACTGTTGCGACTTGGACCGAAGAGCCTCGTCCTGTTCGATATCTCCGAGGTCGCCCTTTACGAGATCTCGATGGAAATCGGCGAACTCCAGCGCCGCCGTCAACTTCAGGCCGAGGCCAATACATTCGAAGAGACCGAAGTCGTACAGATCCTCGGGTCGGTGCTCGACCGCAAGCTGGTCGCGCGCACCATTCACGAGCTTGGGATCGAGGTGATCTATCACGCCGCGGCCTATAAGCATGTGCCGATCGTCGAGGTGAACCCGTTCGTCGGGCTCCAGAACAACACGTTCGGCACGCTCGTCGTGGCCGAAGCTGCCAAGGAACTCGGAGTGGAGCGCTTCGTGTTGGTGTCGAGCGACAAGGCCGTGCGGCCGACCAACATCATGGGCGCCAGCAAGCGGCTCGCGGAGCAGATCCTTCAGGCGCTGGCGCAAGAGCGGCCCAAGACGATTTTCACCATGGTCCGCTTCGGCAATGTGCTCGATTCATCAGGATCAGTAGTCAGGCTATTCAGGAGTCAGATCAAGGCCGGGGGCCCGGTGACCGTCACCCATTCCGAGGTAGTACGCTATTTCATGTCCATGCCCGAGGCAGCGCAGCTGGTGATTCAAGCGGGGGCCATGGCGACCGGCGGCGAGGTGTTCGTCCTCGAAATGGGTACGCCGGTCAAGATCGACGAGCTTGCGCGCACTATGATCCGCCTATCGGGTCTCGAGGTGCGCGACGAGGCCCATCCCGATGGCGACATCGCCATCGAATATGTCGGCCTCCGGCGCGGCGAAAAACTCTACGAGGAGCTTCTGATTGGCGAGAACACGACCGGCACCAGCCACCCGCGCATCTTCAAGAACTCGGAGCCGATCATCGGATATGAAGACTTGATCGCGGCACTCGAACGTCTCGAGGACGCGATCCAGAGGCTCGACGAGAGCGAGCTGCAGGATATGCTTCGCGCCACAGTCGAAGGCTACGTGCCGGCGGCCAGCGTTCAGACGGCCTCTGCCAAGGATGAATGGCAACCCGTCTCGCGCACGCTCCATTGAGCTGATGCTTCAAGCTCCCTTGGTCTCCTGGATCGCCGTGACGGCGATCAGCGCGGCCCTCAGCGCAGGTCTCATCCTTGTCCTGAAGTCGCTCCTCGCGCGACACCTGCTCGCCCATCCGAATGAGCGCTCCTCGCACGTGACGGCAACGCCGCAAGGTGCCGGCTTGGCCTTGATGCTATCGCTTCTCGTGGTGTGTCTCGGGGCGATCATGCTCAAGGCCGCGGTGCCTCCGCCGAGCCTGGTTCCGGTGCTCGCCGCCACCGCGTTGCTGACCCTTCTCGGCGCCCTCGACGACGCCCACGCGTTGTCCGTGTGGTGGCGGATCATCGGACAGACCCTTGCCGCGCTCGCGGTCACTCTCACCCTGCCCGCCGATTTTCGCCTCTCGCCGGAACTTGTTCCGCTCAACCTCGAACGCGGCCTGACCGTGCTCGGCATCGTCTGGTTCGTGAACGCCATCAACTTCCTCGACGGCCTCGACTGGATGACAGTGGCCCAGGTCGTGCCGATAACGCTCGGCGTTGCCATACTGCACGCCCTCGGCATCGTTCCGGCGAACATCGGAGTTCTTGCGCTCGCGCTGTTTGGTGCCACGCTCGGCTTCGCGATTTTCAACAAACATCCCGCGCAGATTTTTCTCGGCGACGCCGGCAGTTTGCCGATTGGGCTTTGCCTCGCCTATATGCTGATCTTCGTGGCTGAAGCGCATCTCGCCTCGGGACTGCTGCTTGCGCTCTACAGTCTTGCCGACGCGACGATCACGCTCTTCCGGCGCATCGCGGACAGCGAGCCGATTCTTTCAGCGCATCGCAGGCATTTCTATCAGCGCGCGGTGACCCAGGGCCTCGCCGTGCCGCGCGTGACCGGCAGGATCTTCATGCTCTGCCTGTTCCTCATGGTACTTTCGATTGCCGCGGCACTGGCGCGTTCTCTCGCCGCCGACTTTGCACTACTCGGCGCAGGCGTGCTCGCCACGGCCTACGTACTCTGGAATTTCTCGCGGGGCAGATGATGGTCTGGCGCGTTCTCGTGACCGGGGCCTCCGGCTTCATCGGCAGGCGGCTGATCGGCGCCTTGGCGCAGGGCGGCTTTGCCGTCAGGGCTGCTGCGCGCAATCCTGGTCAAATCATCTCTCGGAGCGACATTGAACGCGTGGCCCTCCCCGATCTCGCGCGGCCGGTGGATTGGTCTCCGCTGCTCGATGGCGTGAGCCACGTCGTCCACCTCGCGGGGATCGCGCACGCTCCAGGCGTCCTGCCCGACGAGGTCTATAACCGCATCAACGCTGATGCTGCAGGCGAGCTTGCCCTCCAAGCGAAGGGGAAGATTGAGCGCCTGGTGCTCATGTCCTCGGTGCGCGCCCAAGCCGGGCTTTCGGCGGCGCGTGCCATCAGCGAGCGCGACCTGCCCGAGCCAACCGACATCTATGGCCACTCCAAGCTTGAAGCCGAACGGCTCGTGGCCGAGAGCGGCGCGACCTTCACCGTGCTGCGCCCCGCAGTCGTGTATGGCCGCGGAGTCAAAGGCAATATTGCCTCCCTCGCCACCCTGGCGAAGACCCCCATGCCGCTTCCTTTCGGAGGATTGAACAACCGCCGCTCACTGCTCGCGCTGGAGAACCTGGCCTCAGCCGTCGCCCTTGCGATGGACGCGCCAGAAGCGGCGAACGAGACCTTCCTGGTGGCCGATGCCGAGCCGATCAGCGTCGCCGCCCTCGTGAGCGCGATGCGGGAGGGGTTGGGGCGCTCGCCTCATTTAGTGAAAGTTCCAGGCGGCGCGGTCAGGCGAATGATGAATTCGTTCGGCAGGGAGGCCGACTGGGAGCGCGTCTCCGGCGAGTTCGTCGTCGACGTGTCAAAGCTGATGAACATCGGCTGGCTCCCCCGCGTCAAAACCTATGACGGTATCGTCAAAATGATGCGCGCCAAGAACGACGCGGCCGCTTAGTCCGGGACAAGCGAATCGTAGAGAGCGACAGTCTGCCGACCGATCGCGTCGGCCGAGAATTTGGCCTCGACCAATTTACGTGCGGCCGTGCCGAACCGATCGCGCAATGCCTTATCCTCGGCCATGCGCCTCATGGCGTTGGCGAGCGCAGGCGCATTATCGACCGGCACCGTGAGCGCGGTTTGTCCCTCGATCGCGATCTCCCGGCAACCGGGCGCATCGGTCGCCACCATGGCACGCCCGCAGGCCGCAGCTTCCAGCAGACTTTTCGGCAGTCCTTCGCGACGCGACGCAAGCACGGCGAAATGTGCCTGCTTCCAGACTTCGCGAATGTTGGTCACATGTCCGAGCCATTGGACACCGAACGCGCTCGCGAACTCGTGGAGTTGCTCCGGCGCGAGCGAACCTGGATTTTCCCTGTCGCAATCGCCGGCGAGCAAGAGCCTCAAGGGCGCGTCGCGATCGCCGAAAAGCCTGAAGGCATCGATCAGGGTCATCACGCCCTTGTCGGCAAGCATGCGTCCCACGTAGGCGGCGGTGACGGGCGGCTGCGGTTCGGGCAGCGGTTTGAAATGCTCGGTGTCGACGCCGGAGCCCGGGATCAGGACCACGCTTTCGACCGGGACGCCCAGATCTTTGACGAAAGCCTCGTCGTTGGGGTTCTGCACCACGGTCCTGGTGCGCTTGCGGGCGAGAAGTTGACGCAGAGCGAAGCGAACGAGGCGCCGCGCTGTCGGACTGACGCGAGCCTCGCCGATAAAGAGCGAGCCGAGACCCGTCAGGCTATTGACCACAGCAGTGCCCGCGAGGCCGAGACACGCCACGCCGCCAAGCAGCACGGGCTTGAGCGCGATGTTGTGTACGAGTTGCGGCTCAAGGCTGCGCACAAGCCTGCGCAGCGCGAAAATGGCGGACAAGCTGTCGCGAAGCCCAAGGCTGCCCCGGCTCCAGGTAAGCGCGTGCGGCACGAAGCCTTCTTTTTCGATCGCAGACTTGCCGACCTTGATTCGGGTGGCGACGTGCACTTCGTAGCCGGCCGCTTTCGCCGCCCTGGCCATGGGGAGCCGGTGCGACAGGAAGTACCAATCTTCGGTGACGATATAGAGGATACGAGTGGCCATATCGCGGTCGCTTGTATCAGCGCGTCCGGCTTTGCGGAACAGAGGCCGCGCACAGGACGTTGTTCTGAATTAAAAAAGAACAGCGAGGAGAACCTCATGAACCGACTTATTCCAGCAGTCGCGGGTGCCTTGGCGCTTGCCGGTGCGGCGACGCTGCCCGCATCGGCCGCCGATGCGGACATGGCTCCGCCTGCGGCTAAGAACACGCTGATGACCACGGTGCCGGATAGCGTCACCACCATCAGCACTTACTCCAATGAGGACGTCTACGACGTTAAGGACAACAAACTTGGCGCGGTTAACGATCTGTTGGTTGACCAAGACGGCCGCGTTCACGCCGTTATCATCGGGGTTGGCGGCTTCCTGGGCGTGGGCGAGAAGGACGTGGCGGTGCCCTTCAACGTCCTGAAAGTAACGAAGAAGGGCGGCACTCGCTACCTCGTCCTCGATACCACCAAGCAAGCGCTCGATAGCGCCCCGGGCTACGTGTTCGACGAGGCCAACGGGCAGTGGAAGACAGCGCAGAAACCTGACTAGGGCTGCGTCAAGCCTCTTGCCGCTAGATTGAGGGAGCCCCCGCCGCTGTTGCGCGAGAGCCACGCTTTGCCGCCCCGGAAGCCGCGCATGATTGTCACATGGTAGCGCGACGCTTCGTAGCGCTGTAGAATCGTTTCGGCTGACAAGCGGTTTTCGAGGGAACCATGCGACATCTCGGTCTCGTCCTGGTGCTGTGGGCCGTTGGGCTGGCCTATGTGCCGGATTCGGTCCAAGCGTTTGAGATACAAGGCGAGGACGCCAAGCTGCCTCAAACTCCGGCAGAGTTCCACGGCCTTGGGAAGGACCTCCCACAGCCGGATTTCAACGGCAGCTCGCTGGCGATGCCCTTCTCCGGCGATGGCGATGGCGGCCAGATCTCCGATTATGGTAATTCGATTCCGATTCCGGGACCCGGCATCGACGCCCCAGCGCCCGCCTGGTCCTATCGCCCGAGTTTCCGCTAAGACGAATCACTGAGTTGCAGAACGGGTCCGCGGCCGGAAGGTCGGGGTCCGATTTGTGCGCCCTTTAATGCGGCGGTGTTGGCATAGCTCCCGCGCCTCGCACAGAAAGACCCCGGTCGAGGAGAACCCGACCGGGGTTGGCATCTGCCGTAGAGATAGACCCGTTCAGGCTATCTCGTCGTCAATTAACCAAGCTTCAACGGCTCCGTCACAACGGCCTTCTCGTGGTGGCCAAAGCAGCCGCCCAGACCGAGTGTCGCCGTGATGATGATCGCGCAGGCTATAAAGACACGCATGGCTAGTCCCCCATTCCCTTTTCGATTCTATGTTCGACTATAGAGTCTTTTGCGGAGAAAGCTGTGACAAGGGAGCCACAGTCGTACCGAAAAGAAGCGTCGGGCCGAAAGCCAAGCATTTCGGCCCTCACTTTTTGGCCGCTTTCAGAGGGAAGCCCGGTCACTTGGCGGAGATCTGGCTTTGCCAGGGCGGCCCAAGAAATCGGGGCGGTCAGAAAATATCGCCGTACCAGGAAACAGAGAACACAAACGTCATTTTGTGATCCGTGTTGACATAGTCCTGGATTAGAGCGTGAGCCGTGGCGCAGCCTCCCTTAGCAAAGGGGCGCCGGCCGCTCAGGTGCGCCGCTGCGGAGAGGAGACATGGCAATCGACCGCGACGAATTCTTCGCTGAACTCAAGGGGCTCACCAACGCTGAGGTAGAGGCGCGTATTCCGACTCGGAACCCGGAACAGCTTGTCCTGGCCAAGGGAATATTTTGACCGCGTCGGAACTGCACAGAGGGATCAGGGGGCGCGGAAGGCGGCTTTGGTGGCAGTGAAGGCAACGAGGCGTGCCGACATGAGGACAACCGCCGCCCT
>JBOHJE010000017.1:0-3555 GCA_050728375.1 Methyloceanibacter sp. | reverse complement strand
ATCTTCGCCATGGATGCGACCATGAGCCGGCAGCCGTCCTGGGACGTGGCGCTTGAGCTTCAAGCCGGCATGTTCCGAGGCGTCAAAGCGGTCGGCGCCCTCGACGTGCAGCTCGTCTATTTCCGTGGGTTCAATGAGTGCCAGGCAAGCCGTTGGGTGAGCGATCCCGACGCGCTGGCGAAATTGATGCGTCAAATGCATTGCCAGGGCGGCCATACGCAGATCCGCAAGGTCCTCAACCATGCCCGCCGCGAGACTGAAAAGACCAAAGTGAACGCGCTGGTCTATGTCGGCGACTGCATGGAGGAGAATGTCGACGACTTGAGCCAGCTGGCGGGCGAGCTTGGTCTGGTCCACATGCCCGTGTTCCTATTCCAGGAGGGCCGCGAGCCAGTAGCCGAGCACGCGTTCCGCGAGATCGCGAGGCTGTCGCACGGTGCTTATTGCCATTTCGATGCGGGCTCGGCGCGGCAATTGCGCGAGCTGCTTACGGCGGTCGCGGTCTACGCCACCGGTGGCCGCAAGGCGCTTCAGGATTTCAGCGACGAGATACGGAGCGGCGGCGCGGTGCGCCTTCTTCAGCAGCTCCGCTGACGGACCTTCGCATGACCTACTTTCTCGCTGGATGCGCTTTTCTCGCACTGCTCCTGCTTGCCGCCCGCTTGTTGGTGCGTGCCGATCCGCAAAGCCTCGCTTTCGGCTTGCGCAAGGCCGGCGGGATTGCGGTCCTCGCCTTGGCCGGTTTCCTTATGCTGCGTGGCGCCATTCCCATCGCGATCCCGCTAGCTGCCTTCGGTCTGGCTCTGCTCGGCGGAAGAGGCGTGTTCGGAGGTTTTGCCGGCTCTGCCCAAAGGTCGCCTGGACAGAAGTCTCACGTTCGCACCGAGCGCCTCGAGATGGAGCTCGACCACGACAGCGGGCGCATGGATGGCACGTGCCTGGCGGGCTCGTTCGCCGGGCGCAGGTTGTCGTCGCTCAGTGAACGTGAGGTGCTCGACCTCTACCAGGAATTCGACACGGACCGGTTCAAGGAAGCGGCGCTGTTAGAGGCCTATCTCGACTGGCGTGTCTCCGGCTGGCGCGAGCAAGTGGAAAGGCGCAAGGCCGAAGGAGCCTGGCAGCGCAGTCCCGCCGGAGGCCACATGAGTGCTGAGGAGGCTCGCGCCGTGCTCGGCGTGGCTGTGGGCACGAGCGAGGCGGCAATCAGGCAGGCGCACCGCAAGCTGATGATGAAGTTGCACCCAGACCAGGGTGGATCGACCTACCTCGCGGCCCGCATCAACGAGGCGAAGGAGGTTCTGCTCGGCCGCAAATAGGCGCGCGATTGCCCGCTCGTCTATTCCGCTGGCATGGCGATGCATTCAAGCGACATCCGCTTCAATGCCTTGCAGGTGGTCTGCGCGTCGCCCTGGGAGAAGCCCGCGAAGCGCGCACGGTACCACTCGGTGTCGCCCCTCATGAAGGCGGCGGTGAAGGGCAGGTGGCCGTCCAGCAAGTCGGGGGCGCGTTGCTGAACCTTACCGAGCCTGTTTTCGGCATCGGACTGGGAGGTGAACGAGCCAACCTGCACATGGTAGTTTCCAGCATAGCGGACCTTTTTCGCCGACCCACCCCCCCTGGACGGGGCTGCGCTCGGAGCGAGACTCGCCTGGACCGTTTCGGCCGGATCCTCGGCATCGCCCTCTTCGCTGGGCTCGGCCAGACCCATCGCCGGTGCGGCGCCGGCAAGAGCGAAGGCGGGCTTACGCGAGGGCGGCGGCGGCGAGGAGGTCCCCAACAGGGAGGCGACCAAAGATCGGCTGGGGGATTGGCCCTTCGAGGCTTTGGACCACTGCTTGTCCAGGAGCGAGCGCATGGCTGCGTCGCGCTGCGAGCCGGTCCGGCCGCCGAGCACCACACCGACCAGGTGCTTGCCGTCACGCTGGACCGAGGCCGTAAGGTTGAAGCCGCTCGCCTGGGTGTAGCCGGTCTTGATGCCGTCTGTGCCGCGATAGCCGAACAGAAGACGGTTGTGGTTGCGGTGCTTGGCACCCTTGTAGGTAAAGTACCGCGTCTCGAAGAACTTGTAGTACTCCGGGTAGTCGCGGATGAGATGCATGGCGAGGATCGCCATGTCTCGCGCGGTCGTGAGCTGCTCGTCGTTGGGCAGTCCCGAGGCATTGCGGAAGGTCGTGCTCCTCATACCCAGGCTGCGCGCGGTCTGGGTCATCACCCGGGCGAAATTCTCCTCAGTGCCGCCGACGTTCTCGGCAATCGCGGCGGCAGCATCGTTGGCGGATTTGGTGATAAGCGCGTTGATCGCGTCCACGGTTCGGATGGTCGATCCCGACTTCAGCCCAAGCTTGGTCGGCGCTTGGGCGGCCGCGTGCGGCGTTACCACGAGCTCTGTCTCATAGGTCAACTTGCCGGCCCGTAAATAGCCGAACAGGATATAGAGGGTCATGATCTTGGTCAGCGACGCCGGCGAGCGGAGTGCGTCAGCCGACTGCGAATAGAGAACGCTGCCGCTGTTCACGTCGACGACGATCGCAGCCTTGAACGACGACGATTTCGCGGCCGCCTCGCTCAGCGGTGCAACAACTGCCGTGAGATTGAGCAAAAGCGCGAGACAGAGGCAGGCCCCTCGACGACCGCGCGCCCCAAGATTGGGCTTGAAGACTCCCACTAACCGCTAAAGGCCTTAGCCTTCCCCCGTGACGAACCTTCCCCCGTGCGGTGCCGCCGCACGTCCCGGCCGTCTAGGCCGCGCCAATGCGGGCTTCTAGGGCAGGAAAGGCGAAGGCTAAAAGTCGTCTCTTGTTAAAGCGTTAAGCCGGGCGCCTGAGGGTATTGTGCAGTGCAAAAAAAATGGGTTGATTTTGGTTGTGCAACGCATATATATCGTTCGCGTTCGCAGCAAACACCCTAGTCGGATTCGAGGAAGGTCTTCCCCATGCTCAAAGGTTTCGAAGAGTTTCAGAAGGTAGGCAAAGACGGCTACGATGCAGCCGTTCGTTCGTTTGGCGAGATGAACAAGGGTTTCCAGGCCATCGCTGCCGAGGTCACCGACTATTCCAAGAAGGCGTTCGAGGATTCGACCTACGCCTTCGAGCAGCTGATCGGCGCCAAGTCGATCGAACAGGCCGTCGAGATCCAGTCGCAGTACGCCAAGAAGGCATACGACACTTACGTAGCCGAGATGTCCAAGCTCGGTGAGATGTATGTTGGACTGGCCAAGGACGCCTATAAGCCGATGGAAGCAGCCTTCTCGAAGAAGGTCGCGTAACTCGCAGCACGCTCCACCGTCTTCGTTCGAAAAGGCCCGGGCATGTCCCGGGTCTTTTTTTTTGCCGTTTTCCTGTCGGCAACTCCCTCCAACTCCCTCTATGGTATGGGAGACTCAGGAGGCCGATTTGCGATGGCCATTACGATGAAGCTAGAATGGACGAGGATGGTCCGGTGGAAGGGCGAGCGATCGCTCCCTCCTTGGCAGATGGTAAACCAGACGCCACATAGAGGCTGACGATGGCGCGAAACGGCGATCCTCGCCGGGGCGACGACACCGGCACTCACATC
>JBOHJE010000016.1:0-24778 GCA_050728375.1 Methyloceanibacter sp. | reverse complement strand
CGTTCATCCACTGTGATGGCTAGCGGCGCAATCGCCAGTCTTGCCCCCGGCGGGGAAAGACCCTAACTCTAGCCCAACAAAAATCCGCATCATGTCCGGGAGCTTACGCGTCGAGGTTCGGCCAAGTAGGGTCACAGGAGCGCAACACATGGAAACTCAGCAGGTCTCGTCCACGCCGCCAACTCATCGCGTGCCTCAGGGCAACACCCTTTTGATCGTCGATGACGACCGCGCCTTTCTGGCTAGGCTGGCTCGCGCCATGGAGACGCGCGGCTTCGAGGTCGAGGCGGCTCCCTCGGTCGAGGAGGGCCTTGCCTCCCTCAAGCGCCGCCCTCCGGCCTTCGCCGTGGTCGACATGCGGCTCGAGGACGGCAACGGCATCGACGTCATCGCCGCCTTGAAGGACGTGCGCCCCGATGCGCGGGCGGTCGTGCTGACCGGCTACGGCAATATCGCCACCGCCGTGACGGCGGTGAAGCTCGGCGCCGTGGACTATCTGGCGAAACCCGCCGACGCCGACGATGTCTACAACGCCCTCGTCTCGTCCTCGAATGTGAAGGCGCCGCCGCCCGAGAACCCGATGTCGGCGGACCGCGTGCGCTGGGAGCACATTCAGCGGGTCTACGAACTCTGTAACCGCAATGTCTCGGAGACGGCGCGCCGGCTCAACATGCATCGCCGCACGCTTCAGCGCATTCTCGCCAAGCGCGCTCCGAAATAGCCCTAACCATCCGCGATTTACTCGTCATGCCGGCGCCGGTATCCCAGTCGCTTCACGCGCTGGATTCCGGCTTGCGTGCGCCTACACCTGAGGACCCACTGGCCCTTAAGCAGCCAACGGCGCAATAGCAAATTCAATTGGGATGACCCCAGCTAGAGGAGATCGAGAATTTCCCTTTCTGAACGAGAATTTCCCTTTCTGAAATTGTGTGCTGTACGCCACTCACCGTCGAGTTCATCGCCGTCGAGATGTCCGAGCAGACTGGCGAAGCCGGCTGCTCGTGTTTGCGACAAAACGCGTAGCCAACTCGTGCAAGCCATCGAGGCGGTACGACCCGTGTTCGAGGTCATTGGCTCAAACCGAAAATTTTGGATCGCCGGATTGGCACAGAGCAGGAAGCACGCACTCAAGCGCGTCTCCGACGGTCCGCATCGGCTCGGTGGAGGTCAAACCGTGGCACGCCGACAATACCGAGAAGGGCCGCATTTGGCAGTGGCAAGGTAAGGACTACGAGCAACCCCCTGTGGCGCTGCTTCTTGGTCTGCTGATGAGAGGCTACGCGCAATCGCGTTCAGTCGACGAACTCGATTCGGTGGCGATCTCCCCGTGCCTCAATCAGTTCTTCAGAGAAAAGGAGGGGCCGTCAGCCTGCTACCCTGCGTGCAGCTAGCCGCTCTTTGTCTCAAGGCGGCACGGGGCGGTTAAGAGGAACCGCTCAAGCCTCGAAGCCGCAAGCAGGATCGAGGTGGTGTTGCAAGCGGAGCGCGGCCGCGCGCGCGAAGGCGAGCATCATGGCCTTCCGCCGCGCTGCCGAAAGTCGCTCCTCGGCCGCCTCGCGCACGAGCTCGGCGCCGTAGCGGTCGGCCAGGATGAGGCCTGCCTCGTCGGGAATGACTTCGCAAGGGAAATCGGCGCTCACGGCGAAATAGAGCCGGTCGCAGAAATCGAGATAGTCCTGCCATTTACCGTCGGTGCGATAATCCAGGAGACAGGACTTAATCTCCACGATCAGCACGTCGCCGTCCGGCGACAAGCCCACGACATCGGCCCGCCTGCCATTGGCGAGGGGTAGCTCCGTGACCACGCAGTTGCCGAGAGCGCGCATCTGGCGGCACACGCCGCGCTGAATCTCGGCGGCGACCGACGATTGGCGCCGGTCGAAGCAATGCAGGGGGTCTTTGTCAACGTCAGAGTCAAGCACGGGAGACTCCGCAGAAATCAAATATTCGTCATATGTTCGTGCATGCTTCATCATTTCGGATGCCGGAACAAGCTGCTAAATCGCACGTTACAGCGTGCGGCCTTGAGCCATAGGTAGCACCATGAGTCTAAGCAATGCGGTCGTCTCCGAGCCCCAGAGGCGAGGCGAAGCAAGGCCGACTTCTCTCCGTGATCGTCTGCTGGAAACGCGCGGCGTGTCGCTTGCGCTGGCCTCTCCGTTGAGCGACGAGGATCAGGTCGTCCAGTGCATGGACGATGCGAGCCCCACCAAGTGGCACCTCGCGCACACGACCTGGTTCTTCGAGGCATTTCTCCTGAAGCGTTTCGCGCCCCGCTATCGGGTCTTCGACGAGACCTTCGAATATTGCTTCAATTCCTACTACGAGAGCGTGGGCCCCAGGCATCCGCGTCCCAAGCGCGGACTTCTGACGCGCCCTTCTTGCGCGCAGGTTCGGGATTATCGCGCCCATGTCGACGAGGCGCTCGCGCGTCTCTTCGACGATGACCTGCCGCGCGAGGCAAAAGAGCTGATTGAGCTCGGCATTAATCACGAGCAGCAGCACCAGGAGCTTCTGCTCACCGACATCTTGGCGCTGTTCGCGGCAGAACCGCTGAAGCCCGCCTATCGCGAGGCCAAGCCCGGCGTCGCCATCGCCAAACCGGCCCCGCTTAAATGGATAGGTTTCGAGGGCGGGGTGTTCGAGGTCGGTCACGAGGGACAGGGCTTCGCCTATGACAACGAGGGCCCGCGCCACGATCAACTGATCCGCACCTTCAAGCTCGCCAGCCGTGCGATCACCAATGCCGAGTGGATCGAGTTCATCGAGGACGGCGGCTACCGCACGCCCGCGCTGTGGCTTGCCGACGGCTGGGACGCCGTTTGCGACCAGAACTGGCAACGGCCGCTTTATTTCGAGGAGGCGGGGGGCGGTTACATGCAGATGGGCCTCGACGGCTTCCGGCCGGTCGATCCTGCGGCGCCCGTCACGCATGTCAGCTATTTCGAGGCGGATGCATTCGCCCGTTGGGCGGGCCACCGGCTCCCCACCGAGTCCGAGTGGGAAGTCGCCGCCACGAGCGTCCCAGTCGAAGGCCGCACGCTCGGCACCGATCATTTGCGCCCGATGCCGGCCAAGTCAGGCGATGGGCTGGCGCAGATGTTCGGCGATGTGTGGGAGTGGACGGCGAGCGCCTATCTCCCCTACCCGGGCTTCAAGACCGCGGCCGGCGCCGTCGGCGAATATAACGGCAAGTTCATGTGCAATCAGTTCGTGCTCAGGGGCGCGTCCTGCGTCACGCCTGACGGCCACATCCGGCGCACCTATCGCAACTTCTTCTATCCGCATCAGCGCTGGCAGTTCACGGGCTTGCGCCTCGCGGCGGACGCATAGTGGCGAGCGACCTTCATCCTTTGCTCGCCGAGGTCCGGCCGGGCGCCTCCAGGTTGCGCTCGGCGCGTGACGAGAAGGAACGTGCCGAATTTGCGGAAGCGGTGCTGAAGGGCCTCGCGCGGCGGCCACGCAGCATTCCGTGCCGCTTTCTCTACGACGCTGTCGGCTCGGCGCTGTTCGAGGAAATCACCAAGCTCGATGAGTATTATCCCACCCGCGTCGAGACCGCGATGTTGCAGACGCTCGGCGCCGAAATCGCCGAGATCACGGGCGACGCGGAGATTCTCGTCGAGTTCGGCTCGGGCTCGAGCCGCAAGACGAGTCTCCTGCTTAGCGCGCTCGAAAGTGTGCATAGCTACGTTCCCATCGACGTCTCCCAGGCGAGCCTCGCGGAAGCCAAGAAATGGCTCGCCGCGCGACATCGTGATCTCGCGATCAAGCCTCTGGTCGCGGACTTCACCGCGACCCGCAAGCTGCCGAGCGGCTCGCGCGGCGCGAAGCTCGGCTTCTTCTCGGGCTCGACGATCGGCAATCTCGGCCATGACGAGGCGAAGGCGTTTCTCGCCAATGCCACGCGCCTGCTCGGCAGCGGCAGTGCCTTCCTCATCGGCGTCGATGTGAAGAAGAGCCTCGACATCTTGCTTCCAGCCTATGACGACGACCAGGGCGTGACCGCGAGCTTCAGCCTCAATCTTCTCGCTCGCGTCAACCGCGAACTCGGCGGCGATGTCGACATTTCACGCTTTGCGCATGAGGCGTCCTACAACGAGCGTGAAGGCCGCATCGAGATCCACCTTAAGAGCCTCACCAAACAAACTGTACGGGTGCTCGGACGGGAGTTCGCATTCAGGCGCGGCGAGCGCATCCATACCGAGAACTCACATAAATACACGCTTGCTGAGTTTCAGGACTTGGCAAGCAGCTCGGGCTGGCGTCCGGTCGTGGCCTGGACGGACGACGAAAATCTGTTCAGCCTGCATCTGCTGCGACTCTCCTAGCGCACCGAAGACGGAGCGCCGCCTAGCCAAGAGCGTTCGCGTCGGCTAGACCTCACCTCCTCGCGCGTCCACAAAAAAGGGGTGGGTTTGGTGGCTGATCTTATTTCGGGAAACGTGGCAATCGGCCAATCGGGCGGTCCGACCGCCGTCATCAATCAGTCGCTCGCGGGCGTGATCGAGGGACTCGAGGGAAGTCTGGTTGCGTCCGGCAAGGTAAAGCGCATCTTCGGCATGCGCCATGGCGTGCGCGGACTGCTGAAGCCGGTAGGCGACGGCCTGGTAGACCTGACCTCGGTCGGCAACGCCAAGCTCGAAGCGATCTCCGGCACGCCCTCGGCGGCGCTCGGCTCGACCCGCGACAAGCCGGATGAGGATTACTGCGCGAAGATCCTGCAAGGCTGCCGTGACAACGGCATCTGCTATTTCTTCTATATCGGCGGCAACGACTCGGCCGACACCTGCCGCATCGTGAGCGAGCAGGCTAATGCCTCGGGCTACGAGCTTCGCTGCTTCCACGTGCCGAAGACCATCGACAACGATCTCCGCGAGAACGATCACACGCCGGGATTCCCCTCGGCGGCGCGCTTCGTCACCCTCGCCCATATGGGTGACGCGCTCGACAATGCGAGCCTCGGCGGCATCAAGGTCAATGTGATCATGGGCCGAAAGGCGGGCTTCCTCGCGGCCTCCGCATCGCTTGCGCGCGAGGTCCGCGCGGCCGATGAAGATCCCGCCAAGCGGCCGGCGCCGCATCTCATCTATCTTCCCGAGGTTCCGTTTATCGTCGATGAGTTCCTCACCGACGTAGAAGCGGTCTACACCAAGCTCGGGCGCTGCCAGATCGCCATCAGCGAGGGCATTTGCGACGAGCAAGGCCAGGAGATCGGCCCAAAGCTGATGCGCTCCGGCGAGGTCGATGCCCATGGCAACGTGCAGCTGTCGGGCTCCAGCGCGCTCGGCGACGGTCTTGCCGACCTCATCAAGAAGGGGCTGACCCCGGCAGGCGGCAAGGCGCCGCGCGTGCGGGCCGATACGTTCGGCTATCTCCAGCGCTGCTGGCCGTACACCTCTCCGGTCGATGCCGGGGAAGCGCGCGCGGCTGGACGCCACGCCGCCGAGCTCGCCGCCAAGGGCGATGCAAGCGCCTCGGTGATTGTCTTACGCACGAGCGAGGCGGGCGCGCCCTATCGCAGCGCCTGCGGCCGGACCGAGCTCTCGGCCGTGGCGCGGTACACCAAGCACATGCCAAAGGAATTCATCTCCGGCCCCAACGACGTGAGCGCGTCATTCCACGACTATTGCAGTCCACTCGTAGGTGACCTGCCGCAGGTCGCGCGGCTTTAGCTTTGTCCCTCCCCACAAGCGAGGGAGGGTAGGGCTATCCCCTCCCCGCGAGGGAGGGATAAGCTTCGCAGACGCCGGGTACTCTATGTCTCGACCAGCTCGCGGACGTAGTTCGGCAGCGCGAAGGCGGCGACATGAACCTCGGGGCGCCAATAGCGTGTCGGGAAGCAGCCCGCCCTTTCGTGGCGCCGGGCGATCTTCCGCCGCTTGTGCTGCCTGAGCCGTGGGTTGTCGCTGGCCCAGCCATAGGACATGGGACCGCCGAAATAGCTTGGCGTGGTGGCGAGATAGGCGAAGGCGTCGTCGAACAGGTCGCGGAAATAGCTCACGCTCTGCTTGAGCTCTGCGGCTTGCAGGAAGGGCAGCCCGTTCTGGGTCACGAGGATGCCGCCGAGGGCCAAAGCGCGCCGGCAGTCGGTGTAGAACTCCTTGGTGAACAGCCCCGCGCCGGGCCCGATCGGATCGGTGGAATCCACCATGATTACATCGAAGCGCTCGTCCGTCTCGTGCACGAACTTGGTGCCGTCGGCGATGACGATGCGGGTGCGCGGATCGTCATAGGCGCCGGCCGAGATGTCAGGGAAATGCTCGCGGCAAAGGTCGATCACGCTGCGGTCGATCTCGCACAGCGTGACGCTCTCGAGCTCGGGATGGCGGAGCGCCTCGCGCAGCACGCCGCCGTCGCCCCCGCCGACGATCAAGGCCTTCTTCGCCTTGCCGTGAGCGAACAGCGGCACGTGCGCCATCATCTCGTGATAGACGAACTCGTCCCGGGTGGAGAGCTGGACGACGCCATCCAGCATCATCACCCGGCCGTAGTCGCCGTTCTCGAAGATGATCAGCTGTTGGTGCTCGGTCTCGCTATCGAAGAGGACCCGGTCCGCCTTCAAGCGGACACGGAAACCGCGGTGAAGCGTCTCTTCGACCCACCGTTCCATCGCTGAATTTCCTTGCCCCGAAGTTGCTCTTTGACGACCACCCTGCGAGGCGCGAATGCCTCTTTCAAGACGTCGATGGCCGCCCGCGGATTGGTATGGCCGCACATGAACACGTCAAGCGCGGCATAGCCATATTCGGGCCAGCTGTGGATCGAGATGTGCGATTCGGCGAGGACTGCGACTCCAGAGACACCGCCATTGGGCGTGAAGTGGTGGAGATGTATATGGAGGAGTGTTGCTCCCGCTACTTCCACACAGCGCCTGAGCGTCAGCTCGATGTGCTTTAGGTCGTCGAGCCGCTCTGCTCGAACCAGATCGATGATGAGATGGGTACCCGCATACCGGACCCCATCACGCTCACAGAAAAAGTCCTTGCGTTCCACTCCCTCAGCGGGAGCGATGCACCGGGAAAGCTTTTCTTCCGTTTGGGCGGTGCTTGAACCATGATCCAAGTCCATCCCCAATTGGAAGAGGGCGTCACTGGACATGGCGTCCTCCCCAACCAGTAGATGTCGAGTCCAACAAGACGCGCTATTTGCACCTCGTGTCCCCCCTATGCAAGAGGTTTTTAGGCCGGTGAGGCAGAATGACCTCGAGCGAGGGCAAGGGGGATTCCCGGCGGGTTCCACCGGGGCGGGATCGTGTCCTCGGCGAGGGGTAGAGAGGAGGTTGGGCATGGACGGACGCAAGGTCGGAAGAGCCTCAAGCCTCATCGCCGCGGCAATCCTCGCCGGTCTCGCGGGAGAGCCCCGCGCGAGCCGCGCCGCCGAGGCCCTGCCGCAGCTCGGCACCGAACTCGGCGCCACCTCGGTGTCGGGTCTTTCCTCCGGCGCCTACATGGCCGGGCAGATCGAGATCGCTCATTCGAAAGACGTCAAGGGCGCGGGCATCGTCGCCGGTGGCCCCTTCGCGTGCGCCGAGTCTTCTTGGTCCCACCTCTTCCCCTTCTGGCCTACGGCCGTCGGCCAGAACTCCGCCCAGGCGCTCTACCAATGCATGAAGACCACGCTCGGCAGGCCCGATCCCGGCCAGTTGGTCAAGCGCGCCGAGGAGCTGGCTGAAAGCGGAGAGATCGACCCACTCGACGGTTTGGCCGCGCACAACGTGTATCTCTTCTCGGGCAACGAGGATCAGACGGTCACGCGGCCGGTGGTCGAAGCCGCCGAGCGCTTCTACAAGGAAGCGGGCGTGCCGGAGGGCAACGTCACTCTGATCAAAAGCAATGGCGGGCATGCCTTCATCACGGAGGAGGGCGGCGCCGCCTGCGGGATCAGCGAGGAGCCCTATGTCAGCGACTGCGATTACGATCAGGCCAAGGCCATACTCGGCTGGATCTACGGCCCGCTCGAGCCCGCTTCGACGGCGGCACAGGGCCGCTTCATCGTGTTCGACCAGAACCCATTCTCCGATCCCGGAGACGGTTTGGCCGAGGAGGGCGTGGTGTATGTGCCGTCGTCCTGCGGCGAGCAGCCGGGCTGCCGCGTCCACATCGCGCTCCACGGCTGCAGCCAGTCGCGAGAGGCGGTCGGCGACACCTTCGTCAAGGAGAGCGGCTTCGCCGAAATCGCCGATTCAAATCGCCTAGTGATCCTCTTCCCCCAAGTCACGGCCGGCGCCTACAATCCGGAAGGCTGCTGGGACTGGTGGGGCTATACCGGCCTCGACTATCTCGGCAAGGAGGCTCCGCAGATCGCTGCCATCTGGTCGATGGTCGAGCACTTGGCGAAGCAGGAGTAAGCGCCGATGGCCGACGAGGCCTCCATCCCGGTGTTCGAGGCGCCGCTCGGATCGGACCTCTATCGCCGCTCTCTTGCGCTCCGCGAGACGATTCTGCGGAAGCCGCTCGGCCTCACTTTGTCCAAGGACGAGCTCGACGACGACACCATGCGCCAGCATTTTTGCGCCGTCGCCTATGGTGTGGTGATCGGCACGGTATCCTTGCGGCCGCTCGATGAGGCCACGCTCCAGCTAAAGCAGATGGCAGTCGTGCCCGACCGCCGACTGGAGAAAATTGGGGCGCGGTTACTTGCCCATGCCGAGGCCTGGGGCAGAGACGCCGGCTTCCGGCTCATGGTGCTGCACGCCAGGATCGAGGCCAAGGGGTTCTATTTCAGGTTCGGCTACGTGCCCGAAGGCGCGCCGTTCGACGAGAACACCATCCCGCATGTCAGGATGACGAAGACGCTCGGCTAGGCGGGGCTGTCTGTCAGAGTTTGCGTGGCACGCCCGGCACGCCCAGGGCGCATTCGAGCGCTGCCCTGTCCCAGTTGCCGGTCGAGGCCGCGGCCTCGTAGGTGGTCGTCAGAAAATCGAGTAGCGCGCGGTCGGGATCGTCGGCCGTCCGGACGGCGTCGTAGGGCAGCACGAACTCTTTCAGGGTCGGGTGGAAGAACGCCTCAGCGGGGCGGATTAGGGTCTCCGCGAAGCCCGGCGGCGTGGGATAGGCGTAAGAGTAGAAGGCCGGATACTTGGCTCCCGGATTGCCGGGCCAGAAACCGGCGCTGCTCACCTCGTGCGAATAGGCCTCCTGTGTCACCGCATCGGAAAGGTTCGGGACGCCGCCAGGGTGGAGCGGCGCGCGGCGCCCCGAGAAGCGGGTGACGGCGACGTCGAAGCTTCCCCAGAAAAAGTGAACCGGGCTGCATTTGCCGATGAAGCCGGAGCGAAACATCCAAAATACGCGGTTGATCTGCAACAGGACGCGAAAGAACCGCTGCGCATATTCGGGATCGTAGGAGGCGTGGGTGCGGTCCTCGCTGAAGGGGATTGCTTCGGCGACCTCGTTCGGCCTCTCGTCGATGGCAACCTCGAGACCGAGCTCAGCCAGCGCCTGCATGACCGCCGCGTAGAAATTGGCCACCGACCGCGGGAAGAGGCCTATGTCCTTTCGCGCGCCGTCATCCGTCGAGAGGCCGAGCCGGTGCTCCAGAAAGTCGAACTCGAGCTCGAAGATCCTCTGCCCATAGGGAATGGCCGAGGTGGTGAGTCCGCGAGGCGAGACGTAGAGCGTCACCTGCCAGGAGTGATTGATCCAAGGCGTCTGGGTAAGCCGGATCTTGCCGACGATCTGTGTCCACAGATGCAGCGTGGCATAGGTGTCCTGCCAAGCCGCGTAAGGCAGTGCCGGCCAAGCTGGTTTGCCTTGGTTCAGGCCGCTTTGCATCGCGTTGGGCACTCCTTACGGAGCCTAACACGAGCCGGCTACCAGATGGCTGAGGCTTGAGGAGCCATTGTCGGCTCTGGAATTGTCCCCCACCCTCGCTATAAGGATGGCGCTCTCTTCGCAGCAGGTAAGGGTATGCCAGCAGTCGCTGCCGGCTTCGAAAACGGACGCTCCGAGCCCAGTAGCAAGCTGTTTCCGGCGGCGTTCCTGTTCGCCCCACTGGTCACCGTGGCGGCGCCCAGGCTCACGCCGCTGCTGCTCCTCCTGGTCGCGCTTGCCCTATTCATCGCCGCCTACCGCCGCCGCCACGGCTTGCGTGAGCTGCTGGCGCCAAGCTTGGCGCTCGGCGCCTGTCTGGCGTTCGGGGTCTACGTCTTTATCAACGCCACCTGGTCGCTCGACCAGGACCTCGCCTACGCCAAAGCGGGCGTGTTGCTCGGAACCGTGCTGATCGGCTTCGCCGGCACGGCAGCCGCCGCGACGGTCGACGACCGGCAGATACGCCGGGCCTCGATCGCTTTCGTGGTCGGCGTCTCGCTCGGCGCGATCTATCTCCTCATCGAGCTCAGCACGAAGGGCACGCTTACGAGCTGGGCGATGAACACCGTGGACCTGCTGCGGCCGGACAGCGCCAAGCATGCAAGCATCGTCGCTGGCGAGGTGGTGCGCTTGAGCCGCTCCGAGTTCAATCAGAACGTGACCGTCCTGACGCTCGCGTTCTGGCCCGGCCTGCTCGTCTTGAGCGCGCTGCCAAACGTGCCGCGGCGCGGTCTCCTGGTCGCTGCGTTCTTCGTCCTGTTCACCCTGCCAATCGCCATCTCCGAGCATGACAGCTCTCAGATTGGCATCTTCCTGTCCGTACTCGCCCTTCTCCTCGCTTGGCGCTGGCGCCGCGCGGTGGTGAAGGCGCTCGCGGTGTTGTGGTGCGCGGCCTTCGTGCTGGTGATACCCGCGGACTTGCTGGCCTACCGCGAGCAACTGCACCTCGCCAACTGGCTGCCGAATTCGGCGCGGGCGCGCATCATCATCTGGCAGTACACGGCCGAGCGCGCGCTCGAGAATCCCGTGCTCGGCATCGGGGTCGACTCGACCGCCACGCTGCGCGATCAGGAGAAGAAGATCGCCAAGGAGAAGCCTAAAGGCTTCGTGTTCAAGCGGGCAACCGGGCAGCATGCGCATAACATCTTCCTGCAAACTTGGTTCGAGCTCGGCTTCGTCGGCGCGGTTCTGCTCGCCCTCGCAGGCGTGGCCGTCGCCTTGCGCATCGTGCTGCTACCGCTCGGCGCCCAACCCTACGGGGTTGCGACCTTCACCGCCTTCGCCGTGGTTGCGACGTTTGCCTGGGGCATGTGGCAAACTTGGTTCATCTGCGCGATCGGGCTTACACCGCTCTATTTGCGGGTGGCCGCGGCCCTGACCGGACCGCGTGCTGCGAAGCAGCAAGAGTAAGGAGGAGACCAATGACGTTGAAGGCCGGCGACAAGGCCCCGTCCTTTACGCTTCCCACCGACGGCGGGGACAAGCTGTCGCTCAAGAACCTGAAGGGCGAGGCCGTGGTCCTGTATTTCTATCCGAAGGACGACACGTCGGGCTGCACCACCGAGGCTTGCGCCTTTCGCGACGCCATGCCGAATTTCTCCAAGGTCAAGGCTCAGGTCGTGGGCATCTCCCGCGACCCGGTCAAAAGCCACGACAAGTTCAAGCAGAAATACGGCTTGTCCTTCCCGCTCGCGTCCGACGAGGACGGCAAGGTCTGCGAAGCCTACGGCACCTGGGTCGAGAAGAGCATGTATGCCGAAAATATATGGGCGTTGACCGCGCAACCTTCCTGATCGACGAGAAGGGCGTGATCCGGCAAGTGTGGCGCAAGGTAAAGGTTCCAGGCCACGCCGACGAGGTGCTCGAGGCGGCCGCGGCGTTAGACTAATTTCGAGCCTGGGGGCCAATCCTGATGTCTTCATCACGCGGGCTGCTATGGCTTCTGGTCGGCCTGTTCGCCGCGATCACGGCCGCGGGCGTGTTTTACTCCGATCTCGTTTGGATCGCGCTCAATCTGGCGACCAAGCTCGCTTTCGTGTTCCTCCACGGGGCCCTGCACTATGGCGCTCGCGGCATCGCCGTCTTCGCCATCGTCTGTCTCGGCGTGAGCAATCTGCTCGAGAATCTCGGTGTCGCCACCGGCTTCCCCTTTGGCCCCTATCATAACACCGACCTAGTTAGCCGAAGCTCGGCTACGTGCCCCTCCTCGTCGGCCCGGCCTATCTCGGCGTCGGGTATCTCGCCTGGGTGGTGCTCTCGATGATCATCGTCGGCGAGGTTCGTGATCGTGGCTCCGCGTTCGCGGCGCCACTCGCCGCCACCTTCATCATGGTGCTTTGGGATTTGTCGATGAACCCCACGGCCTCGACAGTCCAGAAGATGTGGATCTGGGAGCGCGGCGGGGGGTTCTTCGGCGTGCCGCTGACGAACTATCTCGGCTGGTTCCTGACCGCCTATGTGTGTTCATGCAGCTCTTCGCGCTCAATTTGAGCGGGGCGCTGGCGGGGAGATCAGGTCCCGCAGCCGACGGCGCATTTCGTCCAGGCGATCCTGATGTACGCGATCGTCGCCCTGAGCCACGTGCTCACCTATCTGGTGAGAGTGAGCGAGACGGTCGCCGATGCCACCGGCGCCGCTTGACGCACGGTCGACATTTTCGAGACCGCCGCCATCACGAGCCTCTTGGGGATTGGTTTCGTGGTCGCTCTGGCGACCGTGGTAGTCCTGCGAAGAACGCGCAACAGCGGCGCCAAGCCCGTCTAACATCGGCCAATCTCGCACCGGCCGGGGAAATTCATCGAGGTTGACGATTGCGCATGTCCTTGCCGCGCCGGAAGACTTGGCTTTGGCTCATATTGGCCGTCGTCGTCTCCGCCGGCACGATTGCGGCCTTCCGTGCCCACCGTGTCGCTCTCCTCGGATCGGGCTTCATGGCGCAGACGCTCTGCGCCGGCGTGTTCGTCTCGGGCCGCGAGCCGCAAAGGCTCATGAGCGAGGAGCTGGGCAATCCCGCCTACGAGCTGCTGCACTATTTCCGGGCCGAGATCGACCGCGAAGGCAAACGCGTGACGGCGTCGCTCCACGGACTGGCCGCCCAGACCGCCATCTTTCGCGAGGGGCTCGGCTGCACGCTACTCCATGGCGAGAGCGAAGCGGAACTTCGGGCGCAAGGCGCGGGCTTGTTCGGCGCCCCCGAGCCGGCCGGAGACGGGCTCTGGCCCGATGGCGAGCGGGTCAATCCGGGTTCGCTGTCGGCAGGCGTGAACCGCGGCGAGGTCGAGACGGCGATCGAGGCCCTGTTCTCGGAGCCCGATCCTGCGCACCGCCGCGGTACGCGTGCGCTCGTCGTGGTGCATGAAGGGCGTATCGTGGCCGAGCGCTATGCCGAAGGCTTCGATGCGAGCATGCCCCTCCCCGGCTGGTCCATGACTAAGACGGCGACCAACATTCTGATCGGCATGAGGGTGAAAGACGGCGCGTTGGCCCTTGAGGACGCAGCGCTCATGCCGGAGTGGCGCGGGAACGACGATCCGCGCCGAGCCATTACGCTCGACGACCTGATGCGGATGTCGAGCGGCCTCGCCTTCAACGAGGACTATGGCGACGACCTCGGCGACGTCACGCAGATGCTCTACGTCCAGCCCGACGCGGCACGCTTCGCGGCGTCGAAGTCGCTCGAGCATCGGCCGGGCACGCTGTGGGCCTACTCGAGTGGCACCACCAACATCATCTCTGGCGTGCTGCGCGAAACCTTTGCCGATGAGCGCGACTATCTGCGCTATCCCGGCGAGCGACTGTTTGGGGCGCTCGGCATGCGAAGCGCCGTTCTTCAGCCCGACGTCTCGGGCACCTTTGTCGGCTCGTCGTTTCTCTACGCCTCGGCGCGCGATTGGGCGCGGCTCGGCCTGTTCCTGCTTCGCGAGGGGAAGTGGCGAGGCGAGCAATTGGTGCCGGAGCATTGGCTCGACTACACGCTCAAGCCGACCACGCCTTCGCCGCATGAAGAATACGGCGCACAAGTGTGGCTCAAACTTCCAGAATCACCCGGTTATGGCGAGCCGCCGATGCCTGACGACGCCTACTATCTGCTTGGCTATGACGGACAGGTAACCGCGGTCATCCCCTCGCGCGATCTGGTGATCGTGCGGCTTGGGCTCACACCCGATGGCGGGGACTGGGACAATGCGCGGAAGCTTGCGCCTTTGGTGAGCGCATTCCCGGCGCAAAAACCTTAGACGAGAGAGCGGGGCCGCATCGCCGAACGGGCAAGCGGCCCTCGCCTTAAGCGTAAATTGCCTTACTGGGCCGGCGGCTCAGCAGGCGGCGGCGTTTCTGCCGGAGGTGCCTCTGCCGGGGGCGTTTCGGCCGGAGGTGCTGACTCAGCCGGAGGGGTCTCCGGAGCCGCTTTCTCCTCACCGCCGCCGCATTGGTTGGCCGACAGGCCGACAAGTGCAATCAGGGCGGCAGAAGCAATCAAAAGAAACCTGCGCATGGTGAATCTCTCCTCGGTTGACTCGCACCTCGTTGTTCTTGGGAATAACCCTTTTGGCGCGGGATCAGGAAAATAGCCGACCAATGATCGAAAAACCATAGTCGCCCTAGAGTATCCCCAGATGTAAACCCTGCCCCACGTTGGCATCCAACGTCCAACGGGCGTTTCGGTTCGCCCTTAGCCCCAAAAAAGCAGGACAATATCTTGGGAATTGGCGCCCCAACGCCGACAAGACTGAGTACGGGCGAGAGGGCGCGCGGCAGCGGCTCGGAACCACGGGAAATCCGGACCGAACTCCGTCATATGTGCTGTGACGGGCCTTCAGCGGCGGGTCAACGGGCGAGCGTGGCCGCCTGTTCCAAGCTTATGCCCTTCACGAGAGGGTCGGCATGCCGGTGGGCCAGCCGCCATTCCGGCCCTTCGCGGCGGTAGACCAAAGTGACGCGCAGCGACCAATCCTGAGCCGGCAAGCCCCCGACCTCGACGCTGGTCCGTTCGATGGTCGCGAGAACGACCATATCGTCTGAACCGTATGATTGGACCACCTCCTGCTCCAACCTGCCGTTCCTGAAGAACCGCCCCATCGCCTCCAGCCATTCGCGCGTGAGGTCTGAGCCGCGCGTGGGCGTGCCACCGAACGGCGACATCAGCGTGAAGTCTTCCGCGAGACTGATCAAAGCGGTGTATCCGTCGATGTCCCCACGCATCAGCGCAGAATTCGATTCCTCGGATCGCTGGATGAGTTCGGCAACCTCCTGACCGGTGACGGATTTCGCGCGAGCGAGGGCTGAAGCGCTTTTCGCTCCCCCGATTTCCAACGATGCGAGGCCGAGACCTGCTGCGGGGAGAATTGAACGTCGTGAGGCGGACATATGGTCGCTCCTATCCTGATCGCCATCGATGGGATGCCGCTGAATGCGGCCTCGCCTGGTCGGGAGATGCATCTTCAGGTGTACTGAATCCAGTGATATGATTTCAGCCATATGATGAATGAAATTGATCTATCGCGCGCCGACCTCAACCTTCTGGTCCTCTTGGAGGTCGTGCTTGAGGAGCGTCACGTCGGCCGGGCGGCTGACCGGATGAGCCTGACGCCTTCGGCTGTCAGCCACGGACTCGGCCGGCTGCGCCGACTCCTCAACGATCCAGTATTCCTCAGGACGCCAAAGGGCGTCGTTCCCACAGCGCGCGCAACGGAGTTGGCCGCTCCGGTCGCGGACATCCTGGCGCGGGCGAGGAGCGTGATCGCGACTGCCGAACCGTTCGATCCCGCACGTTCGACGCGCCGCTTCACGATCGGCGCTCCGGACGGTGTCTCGGCCGTGTTTCTGCTGCCGCTGCTCGCCGACTTGTGCCACCGCGCCCCCGGCATCGACATCGGCGTACGTCAATTGCTTCCCACCCAGGGGGAAACCTCACCCGACCGCGCCTGGCGGAACGCCTTCGCGGATCTGGAGGCGCGCGCGATGGACATCACGATCATTCCCTCCGACCACATCCCGGCGCGCTTTCACCAATGCACCCTCTACGAAGAGGATTTTGTCGTCGCGGTGCGCGCCGGACACCCGTTTGCGGACGCCCCGACCTTGGATCGATATTGCGAAATGAAGCACCTGGTGGTGTCGCTCACGGGCGACGCCTATGGCTTCGTAGACCGCGTTCTCGCGGAACAAGGTCGCTCGCGGCGGATTGCGCTGACCATCCCGAATTTCATGTTCGCCTTAGCGGTGGTTGCCGAAACCGACATGATCTCCGCGCTGCCGAGAAGGTTCGTTGCCATGCACGCGCCGCGCTTCGGGGTCGTGGGCCTGGAGGCGCCGCTTTCGCTGGGCCGCTTCCGGCTCAATGGCGTCGCTCCGAAGGTAGCGATGAGCGACGTGGGCCTGACGTGGCTCTTCGACCTGCTTGGCAGGGCGGCGCAGAAACCCCACATGTGCTCGTCTCCGCGACAGCGGCGATCGTAGTTCGGAGAACTTCGTCGGCTACAATGCACTTGTGGCGCGCTGTAGCGTAGATTATTGGCGCACCCGACAGGATTCGAACCTGTGACCTCTGCCTTCGGAGGGCAACGCTCTATCCAACTGAGCTACGGGTGCTTCGCGACGGAAGGTAATCAAACGCGCCCGGTTTAGCAAACACGGTGCGTGGCTGGGGGGACCGGTCCGGCCCCCCACGACGGCTAGAGCTATCGAACCGATAGAAGAGCGGTATTTCCGCAAGTCCTTTGGCCGGCGGGCATTCTTGAGGACCGGCGGCGCCACGAGTTCCCGCCAAAGCCCGTCTTGACGCCGAAACGCATAGGTTTAGGTATCCCTTAAGATAAGAAAGGCTGGGCAGCCCATGGAAAGGAAGAAGAAGGTCCTGGTGATCGGCGGCGGCTTCGGCGGCGTGTTCGCGGCCAAGGCGCTGGAACGCTACGGGCGCGGCAAGCTCGACGTCGAGCTTGTCAACGCCAATAACTATTTCGTCTTCCAGCCGCTCCTGCCCGAAGTTGCGGCGGCAAGCATCCATTCGGCCGACGCGGTCGTGCCCCTGCGCCAGCTGCTCCGTCGTCTCCAGGTGCGGCAGGCCGAGGTCATGGGCATCGACTTCGCCATGAAGACGGTGACCGTAGTTCAGGGCGTCAGGCGCATTCCCATCGATCTCGCCTATGACGAGCTCGTGATCGCGCTCGGCACGGGCGTTGACCTCAACCGCTTTCCGGGGCTGCCCGAGCACGCGCTCACCATGAAGGACCTGGCTGACGCGCACCGCCTACGCACGCATGTCATCGGCTGCCTTGAGACCGCTGACGTCACCTCCGAGCCGGAGGTGAAGCGGCAACTTCTCACCTTCGTGGCGGTGGGCGCGGGCTTCTCGGGCGTCGAGACGGTCGCCGAGACGCGCGAGCTGGTGAGCCGGGCGCTCAAATATTATCCGAATATCCGGCCCGACGAGGTGCGCTTCTACCTCATCGAATATGCGAACCGTATCCTGCCCTCGTTTCCGGCCGACCTCGCGGAATACGCCACGCGGCGCCTCCAAATCCACGGCGTCGAGGTCTTGACCGGCGTGGGCACCAAATCGGCGACGGGCTCAGCGGTGGAGCTGACCGATGGCCGCATCATCCCGACCTCGACCATCGTCGCCACCATCGGCAACGGTCCGCACCGGCTGGTGGAGACGCTGGGGCTCGAGCTGCATTGGGGCCGCATCAAAACCGACCGCTTCATGCGCGTGCCCGGCCATGACGGGGTCTGGGCGCTCGGCGATGCGGCTCTCATCCCGCTGGTCGACAAGCCCGGCGAGGAGCCGGCGTACTACGCGACCCAGACGGCGCAATTCGCCGTGCGCGAAGGCAGACAGCTTGCCGCCAATGTCGTTGCCAAGGTCGAGGGCAAGGACTTGGAGCCGTTCGCCTATACCTCCAAGGGCTCGCTCGCCTCTCTCGGCATGAGTAAAGCGGTCGCCGACGTGTACGGCGTCAAGCTGTCCGGCACGCTCGCCTGGCTTCTGTGGCGCGGCTTCTATCTGTCGTTTCTGCCGGGCTTCTTCACCAAGCTCAGGGTGGGCATCACCTGGCTCCTGAACACGGTGATGCCACCCAACATCGTGCAGATCCAATCGACGCCGCCGGCCACTCGCTATGTGCATTACCGCAAGGGCGACAAGGTGTTCGAGCCCGGCATGCTGATCGACGGCTTCTATACGGTGATCAGGGGCGCTTTCAGGCTCACCATCGACAATCCCGAGACCGGCGAACATTTCGAGAAGGTCTTCGGTCCGGGCGACCATTTCGGCGAGCGGGTGTTGGTGCGCTCAGCGCTTCGCACCGGGCTGGTCGTGGCGCTTGAGGACAGCGTCCTCTTGTTCATCGCCCAGAGGGACTTTACCCGTTTCGCCCGCGCCTTCCCGTTCCTGGACAATTATTTCAAGGACTATATCGCGCGGACCTTCGGCGGCACCGACAAGGCCTTCGCGCCCGGCAGCACCAATCACAAGCCCGAGCTCGAGCGGCTGCCCTAGCGCTCGACAGAGCTCTCGACAGCGATAACGGCGTGGATGCCCGGATTCAAGTCCGGGCATAACGGGTAAGAGGAGTGGATGACCGCGCCAAGCGACTCCCTTCGGCGCGGCCCAGTGCCTATATTCCTGCGATCATGGTAGACCCCGACAGCAATGCCGAGGCCACCGGCAAAGCGGTCGCGCGCGGTGACCACGTCTATCTGATCGACGGCTCCGGCTACATCTTCCGCGCCTACCACGCGCTGCCGCCGCTCACGCGCCCCTCCGACGGGCTTCCCGTGGGGGCTGTGCACGGCTTCTGCGGCATGCTGTGGAAGCTGCTCCGCGAGACCGGGGAGCTGGACCCGCCGACGCATCTCGCCGCCATCTTCGACCTCTCGGAGCACACGTTCCGTAACGATCTCTATTCGGACTACAAGGCGCACCGGCCGGACATGCCGGAAGACCTCGGCCCGCAATTCCCGCTCATTCGCGAGGCCGTTAAGGCATTCAACGTCGCCTGTCTCGAGCAGAAGGGGTACGAGGCCGACGACCTCATTGCCACCTACGCGTTGCAGGCGATCGAGGCCGGCGCCGAGGTCACCATCGTCTCCTCCGACAAGGACCTGATGCAGCTCGTGCGCCCCGGCATCCGCATGTACGACACCATGAAAAACAAGTTGATCGGCGAGGCGGAGGTGGTCGAGCGCTTCGGTGTGCCGCCGGAGAAGGTCATCGAGGTGCAGGCGCTGATCGGCGATTCCACCGATAACGTGCCGGGCGTGCCCGGGATCGGGGTGAAGACGGCAGCCCTCCTCATCAGCGAGTTCGGCGATCTTGAAACGCTGCTCGCCCGGGCCTCCGAGATCAAGCAGGAGAAGCGGCGCGAGAATCTCATCCACTTCGCCGATCAGGCGCGCCTTTCCAGGACGCTCGTGATGCTCGACTGCAAGGTTCCGCTCGATGTGCCGCTGGCGGACACGGCAGTCCGCCAGCCCAATGCCGAGGGCCTGCTCAGCTTCCTGCGAAAACTCGAGTTCAGCACCCTGCTTCGGCGCATCGCCGATGGGCTGGGCGTCGAGGCTCCCGAAGGCGCGGCGCCTGCCACTGCGATACAGCGGAAGAAGAAGGACGATTACGACCATCCCTTGCGGCGCGCGCCGCGGGGCGAGCCCGGGCCGCCGCGTGAGCGGAAGGTCGAGGGAGGCTCGCCCGCCGAGCTGGCCGTCGAGCGCGCCGGCAAACTCGAGACGGTGCCGTTCAACCGCGCCAATTACGAGACCGTGACGGAGGCCTCGCGCCTCGCCAACCTCATGCGGGCCGCGCGCTATCAGGGCCATTTCGCCTTCAGGGCCAAGGTCAAATCGGCCGATCCCACGCAGGGCGAGCTGGTCGGCGTGGCGCTCGCACTCACGCCGGGAAGCGCGGCCTATGTGCCGCTTGCGCACAGCGCCAGCGACTGCCTCGATCTCGGCGGCGAGAGGGTCAGGCAGATCCCCATGCGGGAGGCGGTCGATCTCCTGAGGCCGGTGCTCGAAGACCCGAGCGTGCTGAAGATCGTTCAGGCGGCCAAGTTCGACATGATCGCGCTGTCACGCTACGGCATCGCGCTCACTGCCATCGACGATCCCTGCCTCATGTCCTATGCGCTCGACGCCGGCCGGGCCGAGCACCTGCCGCAGCAGCTCGCGGGCTCGCTGCTCGGCTATACCTGCCTCACCGAGAAGGACGTGCTCGGGTCCGGCCGCGCCGCGGTCACGTTCGACCGGCTGAGCGTGGACCGCGCCGCCGAATATGCCGGCGAGGAGGCCGATATCGGCTTGCGGCTGTGGATGATCCTGAAGCCGCGCCTCGCCGCCGAGGCCGTCACCGCCGTCTACGAAACGCTGGAGCGGCCGCTTCAGCCGGTGCTCGCCGAGATGGAGCGGACCGGCGTCAAGGTCGACCGTGCAACGCTCGCCAGCCTGTCAGGCAGCTTTGCTCAGACCATCGCCCGGCTGGAGGACGAGATCAGGGAGCTGGCCGGCGAGGATTTCAACATCGGCTCGCCGAAGCAGCTCGGCGAGATCCTGTTCGACAAGATGAGCCTGTCCGGCGGCAGGCGCACCAAGACCGGCGCCTGGAGCACGGACGCCGCGGCGCTCGAGGAGCTTGCTGCCACAGGCCACGAGCTGCCGCGCAAGGTGCTCGACTGGCGGCTGCTCGCCAAGCTCAAGAGCACCTATACCGACGCGCTCCCCACCTACATTCAGGCCCAGACGGGGCGCGTGCACACCTCTTACGCGCTTGCCGCGACGACGACGGGGCGGCTCTCCTCGGTCGAGCCGAATTTGCAGAACATTCCCGTGCGCACGACCGAAGGCCGCGCCATCCGCAAGGCTTTCGTCGCGGACAGGGGACGCAAGCTGATCTCCGCCGATTACAGCCAGATCGAGCTTCGCGTGCTCGCCCACATGGCCGATACGCCGGCGCTGCGCCAGGCTTTCGCCGACGGACTCGACATCCATGCCATGACGGCGAGCGAGATGTTCAGCGTGCCGATCCAGGGCATGGACCCGGCGATTAGGCGCCGCGCCAAGGCGATCAATTTCGGCATCATCTACGGCATCTCGGCCTTCGGCCTGGCCAACCAGCTCGGCATCGGCCGCGGCGAGGCCGGCAACTACATCAACACCTATTTCGAGCGCTTCCCCGGCATCCGGGACTACATGGAGGCGATGAAGGCCGAGGCGCGGCGGCACGGCTATGTAAAGACGCTGTTCGGGCGGAAGGTGCATTACCCCGAGATCAACACCAAGAACCCGAGCCTGCGCGGCAATTACGAGCGCGCCGCGATCAATGCGCCGATCCAGGGCACGGCTGCCGACATCATCCGCCGGGCCATGATCCGCATGGCCGAGGCGCTCGACGAGGCGGGGCTGAAGGCGCGCATGTTGCTTCAGGTCCATGACGAGCTGGTTTTCGAGGCCCCCGAGGAGGAAGTCGACAAGACCATGGAGGTGGCGAGAGGCGTGATGGAGAAGGCGCCAGAGCCGGCGCTCAAGCTCAAGGTGCCGCTCCAGGTCGATGCCCGCGCCGGCGACAACTGGGAAGCCGCGCATTAATATATCATCCCGACGAGCACCCTGCCTTCTCGAAGCCGCCGACTGTGTTCCCAACGGCTTCGGTCGGAGCCGCTTGGTGCTATCCTTGCTTTTGTCAAGAGAGACGCATTGGTGCGCAGACTCAATAAGCCGCGGCGTTAGACGTCGAGTACATTCGACGCGCATGGCGGATCGCAACGCATTCGGCGATTGATCCGCTCCGAGCCGCGTGGGGTTTTGTTACCTCGGCCGCGCGGCCTTCCAACGGGCCGAGCATGACAAAAAGCGAAAGAGTTATCGAAGGCCAAGAAAAAGGCCGTCCAGGCCAAGAGGAAGAACGCCCAGGAAAGGGAGCGTAAAGCGCCAAGTGGGAGGAGAGGGAGCGCCTTGCAAGGATCATGAATCCGAACCAGTGGCTCGCCGAAGCGCATCCGCCACTCATGGTTGAGATAAAAAGAGGGCGCCGGATTGTATGTAAGGGACGAGGGGACGTACCGGCTCCAATTTGAGCGTGGGTGCGCATTAGGGTGAAAGGCGAAAAGTCTCCCCGACTTTCGGCGGCTGTCAGAACCGTGTCAGCGTTTCTGAGTTACCTTTTCAAATTCACATTTCGGATCGGAGAGCTGATGTTCAGGGCTTTGTCGAAAATCGGTATTGCCGTAGCCTTGCTCGGTCTTCCAATTCGAGCCGTCGCCGCTGACATCGAGGCCATCCAACGAGACGCTCGGTGAGTACATCGCCGACGCGAACGGCCGGTCGCTCTATCTCTTCAAGGCCGACACCCAGGGCAAAGGCGGCGCCGACTCGGTGAGCACCTGGTATGGCGCTTGCGCCTCCGCTCGTGACCACGGGTACGCCGGCCGGCGGGGATGCGATCAACGCCGACTTGCTCGGCACCACGTCTCGCAAGGACGGTTCGAAACAGGCTGGCGCCTCTACTATTATTTCGTCAAGGACACCAAGGCCGGCGATGTCAACGGTCAGGAACTCGAGGGCTTCGGCGAGGAATGGTACCTACTCACCCCGGTCGGCGAGAAGGTGGAGGGCCACGGTCCCGGGCACGACTAGGCCATCGATATCCTTCGCCCTCATCGCCAGTCATGACGAGACTTTGGGAACGGCGTTGGTTCCTAATCGGTTTAGGCTCTGAGGCGCGACGTTCCGGAGCGGAGGAGAACATGGGTAGGTGCACGCAGTGCGGCAACGACTACGACAAGAGCTTCGAGGTTACCATGGGCGGCCGCAGCTTCGTTTTCGACAGCTTCGAATGCGCCATCGCGGCGCTGGCGCCGACCTGCCCGCATTGCGGCGTGCGCATCGTGGGCCACGGCGTGCAGCACGGCGAGACGATCTATTGCTGCGTCCATTGCGCCGAGCACGAGGGCGTCAGCGGCCTGGTCGACCGCGACTGACCCGCGCCACTAGGTGCGGGGCGTCAGCACGCTTGCGGAGATTCCCCGTCGCATGTGCGGCGGCGATGCAGATGGGCACCGCCGGACCTTTCAGCGTCGCGCAGGCCGCGACCGCCGCCGCCTCGGCAACGCCGTAAGCCGCCGTGCACAGAGGCTTGCCGCAATTGAAGTACCAAGCGTCGGGCTTGGCCAAGGCCTCCTTCAACGAGTACCCCCAAACCGGAGTCGATGGCGTAGAGGTTCATTCCTTGCTAGACGGTTTGGCGCTGCCCTTCGTCCTCTGGTGGCACATGCTTCTTTGGTCGCGGGCGTCCGGCGCAATGACTTTGTTCGTCGCCCGACAAACGACAGGATTGAGCGAGTTGCCGCCAATAACGATCCTAAGACCATGCTTCGACTGTTGAGCCTGCTCGCTTTTTTCCTGACGGTCGTCCAGCCGGCCCTCGCGCTGCCTGCGCCCATGTCTGAGGGAGAGCTCCTGGAGAAGAGCGACCTCGTGGCCCTGGTGCGCGTGCTGTCGGTGATCTGCACCAGCGTGACGAAGGACGATCGAACCGGTGAAGATCTGCCAGGCTATCTCGCCAAGTTTCAGGTCCTTGAGGTGAAGAAAGGCGATGCCAAGCCGGGCGACGAGGTGATCGTTACCTGGCGCGCGATCCCCAAGGGCGTGCTCGGACCGTGGGCGGTCTATTACTATCCGGGCGAAGAAGTGTGGACGCATCTCGCCAGGCCGGCCGAAGGCATCGCCTACAGCTCGACGTGGTGGAACGCGAGGGGCGAGGTCGTCAAAAAGGCGGAGACCACGGAGCTCCCCACGCAAGTCGGCATGTCGGTAGTGATGACGGGCCAATAGGGTCGCGCATGACAGCCGCCGCCGAGCCGTCGATCTTCGCCCGGAGGCCGATCGCGACGGCCATTGCCGTCGGCGTGGTGTCGTTGGCGCCGCATCCCTTCCTCCCGCCGGAGCTGTCGCTCGCCTTCGCCGCCATACTGCTCGGCGTCATCGCCGGCGTGTATTTCGGCTTCGCCGCCATGCGCGGCTCGAACATCCAGCAGCAGATCGAATTCAATGTCGCGTTTCTGTTCGTGATCGCAGCGTTGCTGGGAATCGCCGTCAGCCCGTGGTTTCTGCCCGCCGCCTATCTCACGCATGGCGTTTGGGACTTCGCCCACCACAACGGCGCGGAGCTACGTCTCGTGCCGATCCCGCAATGGTATATCCCCTGGTGCGTCATCATCGACGCGATGGTCGGGATCGGACTGATCGTGCTGTGGCACTGGAACGGCGTGCTTTAGAGCGCGTCGAGCCAAGCGTTGAACACTCGCACGCCGGACTCGTTGGTCTTCGGCGCGTGCCTGGCGGTCTCGGCTCGCATCTTGGCGAGATCGACCTTGGAATTGGCGAGCTCGAGCGTGTGCCCGATCAGCCAGCGCTCCATGTCCCGCTCCGGCAGCTCCAGATGGAATTGCAGGGCAAGGACCTTCGACCCGTAAGTGAAAGCCTGGTTAGGCGTGATCAGCGTCGAGGCGAGCCGGGTGGCTCCGGCAGGCAGATCGAATGTATCGCCGTGCCAATCAAGCACGCGCGCGCCCTCGACCGCACCGAGCGGCGAGGCTTTGCCCTCCGGCGTCAGCGTCAGCTCGTCCCAGCCGAGCTCCTTCTGGCTATTGGGATAGACGCGCGCGCCGAGCACGGCGGCAAGGGCCTGGCAGCCGAGGCAGATGCCGATCACCGGCACGCCGCCCTTGACCGCGGCCTCGATGGTGGCGAGCTCGTGCTTGAGAAACGGGTAGCGGTCGAATTCGTAAATGCCGATCGGGCCGCCGAGTACGAGCAGGAGATCGGCCTGCTGGGCGGGCGAGAGATCGTCCACGCCCGCTTCGAGATAGCACAGATCGATGCCGCGAACCGCCAGAACCGGCCCCAAAATGCCGGCGTCCTCGAAGGCGACATGACGAATGGCGACAACGTTCTGCATGTCGTTCCCCTCC
>JBOHJE010000015.1:0-2139 GCA_050728375.1 Methyloceanibacter sp. | reverse complement strand
GGACACTCGAGGGAGGAGAGAAGGCCGATGACGAAGCACAAGACCGGGGCACGTGATGAATGGCTCACAGCGCGGCTCGAGTTGCTCGAGGCGGAGAAGGAGCTCACGCGGCGCAGCGACGAGCTGGCGCGGCGGCGGCAGGAACTGCCGTGGGTTCGGATAGACAAGGAGTAACTATTCGAGACCGAGGAGGGGAGCGCCTCGCTGGCGGACCTCTTCCGAGGGCGCTCGCAGCTCCTCGTCTACCACTTCATGTTCGGGCCCGACTACACGGCGGGCTGTGCGACCTGCTCGACGATCGCCGACGGGTTCAACGGCTTCGTCGTCCACTTGGCGAATCACGACGTCACGCTATCGGCAGTGTCGCGGGCGCCGCTCGCGAAGCTGCAGGCGTACAAGCGGCGGTTGGGGTGGACGTTTCCCTGGGCGTCCTCGCTCGGCGGCGACTTCAACGCCGACTTCAACGTCTCGTTCACCGAGGAGCAACAGCGCGAGGGGGGCGTCGAATACAACTACCGGCGCGAGGCGGCGTGGACGGCAGGCGGGATCGGCGACTCCCTGACGAAACGCGGCGAGGGACCTGTCGCCGAGAACGCGGCCATGACCGGAACCGACGTGGCCACGTACACGCGCGAGAGGCCGGGCATGAGCGCGTTCGTGCTCGAGGACGGCGTCGTCTACCACGCCTATTCCACCTATGCGCGCGGACTGGACGGCCTCTGGGGCATGTACCAGTGGCTCGACCGCGCACCCAAGGGGCGCAACGAGACGGGCATCTGGTGGCGCCGCCACGACGAGTACGACCAGCGCTGAGCGACGTCGTGATTGTCGTGCCACAACTGCCGACGAGAGAATCTCAAGACGCGCTACCATGAGGTTGCCGGCGGATCAACCGCCCGCCCATCGGCGCCACTCACCGTCCAATCGGAGAAGCTCATGAAAGATGAAACGCTCGCGCAAACCCTGCCCCGCGCGCTGCTGGTGCTGCGGATCACGCTCGCCCTGTTTCTGCTGCAATGGGGCATCGAAAAGTTCGTCGTGCCGCAGAACACCGTCGCCATCTGGGGTCATTTCTACGGCCTCGACGTCTCGCCAATCCTCGGTTACGTATTCGGCGCGGCGGAGGTCGCCATCGCCGGCTGCCTGGTGCTCGGCGCTTACCGGACCGTGGCCTACGGCGCGGCGCTCGCGCTGCACGCGGTCAGCATGATCGTGTCGTGGCGCCAACTGCTCGATCCCTGGGGCGATCCCGCGAACCATCTGTTCATCGCCGGCGTGCCGGTGCTGGGCGCCTTGATCGCGCTGTTCCTGCTGCGGCATTGGGACCGCGGCGTGCTGGATCGGGAATAGAAAACCCGCCCGTTAAACCGGCTGTCGATTTTGGTCTCCGCCGAGCGACTATCTGGTGAAGTTTCAAACAGGTGTCATTTCGAAGCGTAACGAGAAATCCTTGTCTCGATCGCAGCGAGAGATCTTTATGAGATCCCTCACTTTCGTTCGGGACGGCAGGCCGGATCTCTCCCTTCGGTCGAGATGACAAACCGTGAGTCAATCAGAGGCTGCCATGTGTTGCATAACCGAGGAGGAAGCCTGTGCCCACTTCTCGGACTGAACCGTTATAGAGCCCGAACAGGCAATCCCGTTGAAACAGGAGGAACCATGAAATACATCTGCCTTGGCTACATGGAAGAGGGAAAGTGGGACGCGATGTCCCAAGGCGAGCGTGACGCCATGATCAAGGAGTGTTTCGCCTACGACGACGTGCTGCGGAAGAACGGCCACTTTATCGGCGGCGAAGCGTTGCAAAGCGTCAGGAACGCGGCCACTTTGCGTTGGCGCAACGGCAAGGTGTCGATCACCGACGGCCCTTATGCCGAAACAAAGGAGCAGTTGGGCGGAATCATGGTGCTCGAGGCCAACGACCTCGACCACGCCATCCGGTTGATGGCCAAGCACCCGGGCGTCCGCTTAGGCGGCGGCTTCGAGATTCGTCCGACCGAAGACATCGGGCTCCCCGACAGACTGAGCGACAAATACGCGCAGTCAGAGGGGCGATCATCATGACGACGAGCACACAACCACATCCGAAGATCGCATCGCGCGAAGAATGGCTCGCCGCACGCAAGGCGCTGCTCGTCA
>JBOHJE010000014.1:0-4640 GCA_050728375.1 Methyloceanibacter sp. | reverse complement strand
TCTGGGCACAGCGATTGCGTGCCCGTGGAAGGACAGCGTTGGGCCAGCGGTCCCTACACCTTAGCCGAGCGGGAGGGGAAGCTTTACGGCCGCGGCACGTGCGACATGAAGGGCTTCATCGCCTGCGTTCTGGCTTCGGTGCCTCTCTTCACGTCGCGCGCCCTGAAAGAGCCAATCCACATCATCATCTCCTATGACGAGGAGGTCGGATGCGCCGGCGTGCGTCCGCTGCTTGCGCGGCTTGGGGCCGACCTGCCGCGCCCCCGCGCAGTGATCGTCGGCGAACCGACGGACATGACCGTGATCGATGCCCATAAGCGCATCGACGCTTACCGGACGCGGGTTACGGGCCGGGAAGCCCATTCGAGCTTACCTGCGCTCGGAGTCAACGCGATCTCGACTGCGGCCGCGCTAATCGGCGAGCTCGACCGGCTCGCGGCGGACCTCGGCATGACACAACACGATCCGCGCTTCGATCCACCCTTCTCCACCGTGAGCGTCGGCGTCATCGAGGGGGGCATCGCGGCGAATATCGTGCCCAAGTTTTGCGAATTTCGCTGGCAGGTGAGAAGCCTGCCGGACGCGCCCCTCGCCGAGGTGCCGCGCGATCTCACAGAGTTCGCCGAGAAGGCGCTGCTGCCGCGGATGCGGCAGGTGGCGGAAGATGCTTCTGTGGAGACGCGCGGCGAGACCTCGGTGCCGGCCTTTGCGGCCCGCCCTCGCTCGGAGGCCGTGGCGTTCGTGCTCCAACTCACCGGGACCAATGCGACCAGCGCGGTGTCCTATGCGACCGAAGCCGGGCTGTTCGAGCTCGCCGGCTGCGCGGCCGCGATCTGCGGACCGGGAAGCATCGCCCAGGCACACGCGCCCGACGAGTTCGTCTCGACAGCCCAGCTCGATGCGTGCATGAAATTTCTTGCGCGGCTGGCTGATACGCTACGCGCTTAAGGCAGCCTAGCCGTCATGCCCGGACTTGATCCGAGCATCCTTGCCGTTACCTGCCGATCCGTCAATGGAATGGATTGCCGGGTCAAGCCTGGCAATGACGAGTGGGTCACTAAGCGTCGGCGAAGGTGGATGGGTCGAAGCGGTAGCGGGCGTTGCAGAACTCGCATGTCACCCAAACCTCGCCGTCGACGACCATGTCGCTCAAATCCTCCGCCGAGAAGCCTCGCAGCAGCTCCTCGACGCGCGCGCGGGTGCAACTGCAATAGCTTTCGAGCGGCACGGCCCGGTAGGCGCGCACCTGCTCCTCGTGGAACAGCTGGTAGAGCAGCCGGTCGGGCGGCAGCATGGGATCGAGCAGCTCGTGATCCTCGACCGTCTCGGCCAGCGATTTCGCGCGAGTCCAATCCTCTTCGAACATTTCCGCGTCGCGCTTGCTGGCGTGACCGCCTTCCCTCGTGAGCTTTTGCACCAGCAAACCGCCGGCGCGTCAAGTCCACGCGCCTTCGCCGCCGGCTCCGGCGCGATAGTGCCGCGCCACGGCTAGCCGGATGAAGGTCGGCAGTTGCTCGGACTGACGGAAATACGTGTCGGCGGCCTCGGTCAGGGTTTCGCCTTCGAGCGGCACGACGCCCTGGTAGCGTTCGGTCTCGGGTCCCCGGTCGATCGTCATGGCGAGATGGCCCTTGCCGAGAAGCGATGCCTCGTCGTCGGCCCCGAGCTCGGTCAGGCGATCGGCCGAGAAGCGGGCGTAGCCGCGCAAGCCGCCAAGCACCTGATAATCGGCGACAAGGAGATCGACCGGCCCATCGGTCGAGGATTGTAGAATGAACTTGCCTTCCGATTTGAGCGCAGCGCCGAGCAGAGCCGTCAATGCCACCGCCTCGCCGAGGAGCCGGGAGACAGTCTCGGGATAGGCATGGCGCGACAGGATCGTATCGACCGTGGGACCGAGCTTGACGAGCCGCCCGAGAACATCGGCCTGCTCTGCCTGGAACGGCAGGATCAGGTCGTCAGCCGGAATGGCGAGTCTGACATGCGGTTCAGGCGAGCGCTCGGTCACCGCTTGGCTCCGCGAGTCTTGGTGCCGCTTGCCGCGCGCCGGCTCCGGCGAAGCGCTCTGGCCGGAACTCTGGATGTCCGTGCTCCGGGCCGCCGCGGCCCCGCGCCCATACACCACGCGAGAATGGCCTTCTGCACATGCAGCCTGTTCTCGGCCTCGTCCCAGACCACCGACTGCGGGCCGTCGATCACCTCGGCCGTCACCTCGTCGCCGCGGTGCGCGGGCAGGCAGTGCATGAAGATCGCGTCCTTTTTGGCCTCCGACATCACCGCGGCCGTAACTTGGAACGGACGCAATGCCTGCTTCCTTCGCTTCTCGTCGTTGTCGCCCATGGACACCCATACATCGGTCACCACGCAGTCCGCGCCGCGTGCGGCGGTGAGCGACTCCTCGAACGCCTCGACCTCGGCGTCCTCCGCGCGTGCCCAGGCGAGAAGCGCAGGCGCTGGCGCAAATTCAGGCGGGGCAGCGATGCGCAGCTTGAAGCCGAAGCGCGCGGCCGCGTGTACCCAGGACGTCGCGACGTTATTGGCGTCGCCGATCCAGGCGATTGTGCGGCCCTCGATGGGCCCTTTCAGCTCTTCGAAGGTCATCACGTCGGCCATGACCTGACAGGGGTGAGAGCGGGCGGTGAGACCGTTGATGACCGGAATCGTGGCGTTATCGGCGAACTCGGTCAAGGCGGCGTGCGGCCCGGTGCGCAGCATGATCGCGTCCACGTAGCGCGACAAGACACGCGCCGTATCGGCGACGGTCTCTCCGCGCCCGAGCTGCATGTCTTGGGCGTTCAGCACGATCGACTGGCCGCCGAGCTGATGCATGGCGACCTCGAAGGACACGCGGGTCCTGGTGGACGGCTTCTCGAAGATCATCGCCAGCACCGAGGCCTGTGGAATGCTCAAGGCGCCTAGCACCCTCCCCCTCTTCTTTATGCGGGCGGCGTTGTCGACGATCGAGCGCAAGGTCCCAGCGTCGAGTGTGTCGATATCGAGGAAGTGCCTGGGAGAGAAGTTCCTGGGAGACATAAAGTTCGGCCCCAGAGGCGTCACGCCTGAACCATCGCATCGCTCTTCAGAGCGGCGCAGGCGGCATCGATAATGTCGCAGGCGAGGTCGATCTCCTCCTCCCCAACTATAAGGGGCGGCAGCAGCCGGACGACATTGTCGCCGGCGGGGACGCTCAGCATCCTCCGGTCGCGCAGAGCTGCGATCAGCTTCGCATTCTCCACCCGGCATTTCAGACCGACCATAAGTCCCTGCCCTCTCACCTCGGCGATGACGTCGCCATGCTCCTCGGCGATCGCGGCGAGCCGCTGCTTCAGCCTCAGGCCCATCTGCGCGACGTGTTCGAGAAAGCCTTGTTCGAGCATGACGTCGAGAACCGCGTTTCCGACCGACATTGCAAGCGGATTGCCGCCGAAGGTCGAGCCATGACTCCCGGCGGTCATGCCCGCTCCGACCGCCCCGGTCGTGAGGCAGGCGCCGATGGGGAAGCCGCCGCCGAGCCCCTTGGCCGCCGTCATGATGTCCGGCTCGATCCCGGCCCACTCATGGGCAAAGAGACGGCCGGTACGGCCCATGCCGCTTTGCACCTCATCGAGCAGGAGCAGGATGCCCTTCTCGTCGCAGAGCGCGCGCAGATCCTGCAAGAAGCGCCAGGAAACCTCGCGCAACCCCCCCTCGCCCATGATCGGCTCAATGAGCACGCCCGCCGTGGCCTCGCCGATAGCCGCCTCGACCGCCTCGATGTCGCTCGATGAAATCTGATCGAATGCATCGACAGGCGGGCCGAAGCCCTCCAAGTGCTTCGCCTGCCCTCCGGCTGCGATGGTCGCGAGCGTCCGCCCGTGAAAGGCGCCCTCGAAAGTGACGAGCCGGTAGCGCTTAGGCGCGCCGTTGACGGCGTGATAGCGGCGCGCGGCCTTGATACCGCACTCGACCGACTCGGCGCCCGAATTGGCGAAGAATACCATGTCGGCAAAGGTCGCATTGCACAACCGCTCGGCGAGTCGCTCTTGCTCCGGGATGCAATGCAGGTTGGAGACGTGCCAAAGGCTTTTCGCCTGCGCCATCAACGCCTCCACAAGATGAGGATGCGCGTGGCCGAGCGAGGTGACAGCAACGCCGCTCGAGAAGTCGAGATAGCGCTCGCCAGACACCGTAAACAAATAGGCGCCTTCCCCGCGGGCGAAGGAAAGCTCGCTGCGGTCATAGGTCGGAAGAAGGGCCGACATGGAAAAGACGTGTCCTTGAAACAAAATTGCCGCCGACGGGGCGGCAGCAAAGGAAAGTCAGAGCTTTAGGTCTCGCTCTTCCCCCTGTCAATCAGCGCTCGTTCGGCGCTTATCCCATGCTTCTCCACGTTTCCATGCACGGCGATGTTTGTGTTCTCGCCAGAGAAGTGGCAGAATCGGCGTGTTCCGGTGGAAAACGGAGCCTTCAAGCGTGGCGGACGCTTGCCGGGTTTTGCCGGTTCTAGTAGGGTAATAATCGCTCGGCCACTAGATGTCGTGTGTTCTGCGTCGCGTCCGGGCGGTCATTCTCAGCAGTAATTTCCGAGTGTTCGAAACGCCGTCTCTAGGCTGACGGAAGGATTCTGAGTCCAAACGAGGAGGCCACACCATGGCTTGGAC
>JBOHJE010000013.1:0-5246 GCA_050728375.1 Methyloceanibacter sp. | reverse complement strand
GGCCTGTACAGACCACCGCTATCAGGCTCGCGGCCACGAACCCGCGAACTGCAAGACTCATTGAGATAGACATCCCCGTTGGACGCAGCTCACCTCAATCCCCCCATTGTCGCAAGTCTTGCCCATCGACGGTTAAAAATTTTCGACCCGCATCGGCGGCCGCTTGCCAGGCTATTAAAATTTGCCCACACCGTTCTTGACTCCTTGCCATTCGACAACATCTATGTAAATGTGAATAACATTCACACCGAAGGAAGGACCGCGATGCAACTGGTTGCGACCCTTGACGAGTACGGGAAGCCGGCATGGATCACCGCCATGATCGTCGGCTTCATCGTTTGGTGGCCCATTGGGCTTGGCGTTCTGGCCTATTTGATCTGGAGTGGACGCATGGGATGCGAAAATAAGAGAGCCTGGGGTGAGTATCTCACGAGCGAAGTGCGGCGATTTGGCGGCCGCTTCGGCTCGACCGGCAATCACGCTTTCGACGACTATCGCGAGGCGACCTTGCGCCGCCTCGAGGAGGAGGCGAGCGAGTTCCAGGCGTTCCTCAAGCGTCTGCGTCACGCAAAGGACAAGGCTGAGTTCGATCAGTTCATGTCCGAGCGCAACCGCGGCGGCACCGACCCCGCGTCGTAAACTCGAAGCACCCTGCGCGCGAGCATCGAGTAGAGAGGCAACCACCACACTTAAGGAAGGGGCGCGAGACGCAAGTCCCCCGCCCCTTCCTTAAGTGTGGTGGTTGATTCCTAAGCCGCCGACCAGTCGGGCTCGTCGCCTCCTTCGCCTCGCGACTGATCGGGGTGACTTTTCTTTCGACGATCTGCTCCGCATGAACAATTTCGGCGCGACCGAGATGAGTGCACCCTGCATCTGTCCGATCGGGACGGGGCGGCCGAAATAATGTCCCTGCACTTCGGTGCAGTTTTCGGAGCTCAAGGGAACTCGAGCTCTTGCTGAGGAGCTGTGCCGCTGTAGCGCCATCGTCGGGGTACAGCGCGATACCGATGCTTGCGCCGATCTCTGCTTGAGAACCATCGACATCGAGTTTGGCCTCGAAGACGTGATCAGCTTGGCGGCGAGCGAGGAATACCCACCCAAGCCGCTTCAGCCCCTGACTCTCTCGCGTCTTCGCGTAGATATGAAAAGCCGTGAAGGTCGCGCCTGTGCAGATCAAAATGGCGGGGGAGACCAAAGAGTAGCTTTGGTGGTCCCTCGGCAGGCCAGGACCTGATACATGTGTGGGCGTCCCATTGAGCCGCGCAGATCGCATGAATTAGAGGCGAACGTTCTTAAACACGACCTAGCTGAATGCTTTTGCATTTTCAGATAAATGGAGGAATCAATGAGGCTGCGGCGGGCTTCGTTATCAATGGCGATTATTTTTTCCCCGCCGCTCGTGCATGCTGCCGAGTGCCTGAAGGCTGACGCCTCAGAGGAGATCACCGAGGGGAGCTTCGCGCAGCGGACCTTCGAGGACGCCGCCGGACGCCCGAGCAGGCCTTTATTCTCGCGCTGCTGGCGTCGACCTGTCTCCGCGGCACGGAGGAATTCGACAATGTGGACCCGGTCACGAGCATCCACATCTATTCCTCCGACCCGGGCATTGCCGCCGCGATCAAGCCGCTGCTCGGCAAGAACGTGCATGTGCGCGGCACAGTGTTCGGCGCGCACACGGCGCACCAACATGCGCCCATCGTCATGGAGGTGAGTGAGATCGATGAAAATTGAACGACGTAAACAGACCCGCCCGCGTCACTGCTTCGCGGCGTGGGCCGTGGCGGGCATGGCGCTCCTTCCGGCGGCCGTCACTGCCGAGTCCGTAAAGGTCGAGGACTTGGCGTCCAATCCGCAGAGCTATCTCGGCAAGGAGGTCGAACTGGTCGGCCAGTGCTCGAAGGGCGGCGCGGGCGGCGACGTCCTGGGTTACGAATGCACCACCGAGGAAACGGTCTATGTCGACGCCCGCAAGGTCGAGCCGAAGTCGGTCAAGCAAAAATTCGACAAGGACTGCGTCGGCAAGGCCGCCTCGGGCAGCGAATCCTGCCGGGCGATTATCCGGTTCGTGCCGCACTCCTTCACAACTTCGACCAAGATCGAGTCCGGAAAGAACGTCGTCGTCTTCAATACCGACAAAGCCGAGGCGAGCTTCTAGACCTTTAGGCGCCTAGCCAAAGGCCAGCGAGCAAGCCACTCTACGCCCGCTTGACTCGTTTCGCTTGGTTCCTCTTGCCGAAGCCGCCGCCGGTCGGCGTCTTGATGACGACGGCCTCGCCTGCCTCGATCACGGTCTGGTCGGCGCCCTTGAGGCGCTCGAGCCGGCCAGTCTTGCGCTTCACCCAGTTCTCGCCGGTCTGTCCAGGCTCTCCGCCTTTCGATCCGAACGGCTTGATCTTGCGGAAGCCGGACAGGATGGCGCAATCCATGCGCTCCAGAAACCGGATCACGCGCAGCGTCCCGTCGCCGGCCCGCCACTCGCCCCTACCGCCCGAGCCTCGCACGATCTCGAAGCGCTCGAGGAGAACGGGATAGCGCAGCTCGAGGACCTCGGGATCTGTTAGCCGCGAGTTGGTCATGTGCGTCTGCACCGCGGCCGCACCGTCGAAGCCGGGACCCGCCGGCGCACCTGAACAGATCGTCTCGTAATATTGGAACTGCTCGTTGCCGAAGGTGAGATTGTTCATTGTGCCTTGCGCCGAGCCAAGCACGCTAAGCGCGCCGTAGAGGCAGTTCACGATGGTTTGGCTCGTCTCCACATTGCCGCCGGCGACCGGCGCTGGATAGCGCGGCCTGAGTAGAGATCCCTTCGGGACCACGATCTTGATGTGACGCAGGCAGCCGGCATTCAGCGGAATGTCGTCGTCGACCAGCGTTCGGAACACGTAGAGCACGCAGGCCCGCGTGATCGGCTCCGGCGCGTTGAAGGTTGAGGCCGTCTGCGGGCTCGTGCCGGCGAAATCGACCGTGGCCTTCTTCGCCTTGTGGTCGATCCTGATGGCAACCTCGATCCGGCTGCCTTGGTCCGTTTCGACGGCGAAGCGCGAATTCTTGAGCTTGGCGATGACGGCCCGCACGGCTTCCGCGGCGTTGTCTTGCACATGGCCCATATAAGCGCGCACAGTCGCGAGCCCGTAATGGCGGACCATCTTGCGCAACTCTGCCGCACCCTTCTCGTTGGCGGCGACCTGCGCCTTCAGGTCGGCGATGTTCTGCTCGACGTTCCGTGCAGGATAAGTCCCCTCGGTCAGCAGCTCGCGCACGGCATCCTCGCGGAAGCGGCCTTTCTCCACGAGCTTGAACGAATCGATATAGACGCCTTCCTCTTCGATCGTGGTCGCCCGCGGGCTCATCGAGCCCGGCGCGACGCCGCCGATGTCGGCGTGGTGGCCGCGCGCCGCGACGAAGAACCGCAGATCGGGGCTGTTCTCGCCGAACACCGGTGTGACCACGGTGATGTCGGGCAGATGCGTGCCGCCATTATAGGGCGCGTTCAGCATGTAGACGTCGCCGGGCCTGAGCCTGTCGCCCGCCTCGCGCAGGATCGTCTCGACGCTCCGATCCATGGACCCGAGATGAACCGGGATATGCGGCGCGTTGGCGATCAGCCCGCCGCGCTTGTCGAAGATGGCACAAGAGAAGTCGAGCCGCTCCTTGATGTTGACCGAACGCGCCGTGTTCTGGAGCGCATAGCCCATTTGCTCGGCCACCGAGACGAACAGATTGTTGAACACTTCGAGCATGACGGGATCGGGCCTCTTGCCGACGCGCGCCGCGACCCTCTTCCTGATGCGCGTCAGTAGCAGGTGGTTCTTAGGCGTCACCTCAGCCTGCCAGCCCGGCTCGACCATCACGGTCTGATGGTCCTCGACGATCAGCGCCGGACCGTGGATGCGGTTGCCCGGCCTCAGAGGTTCGCGGAGGAAGATTGGCGCCTCGTGCCAATCCCCGCCGGTGAATACCTTGGTCTCGCTATGCGGCGCGGGCGATGTCGGCGCATCGCCGGGAGGACACGCAGCCTCCTCGACCTGGCTGCCGCCCCCGGCACCCTCCACCTCGACCGCCTCGATCTCGATCTCCTTCTCGGGAGTCACGAACCCGAAGCGCTGCTGATGTGCGATCTCGAACAGCGCGCGCATCCCCCGCATTGAACCGACAGGGACGTGAAGGGCGCTGTCGGTGCCAACGTACCGCAGATGCGCAGTGGCCGTAACTTTGGCGCCTGCGGCCTCGACCCCTTGGCTTGCGAGCTCCTCGAGGATCGCCGCTTCGAGCGGCGCGCGGATCTCGGCGAGCGCGGCAAGGCCCGCTTCGTCAAAACACCGAAGCACGGCTTGCGTGCGCGTGGCGCGCAACGAGGCAAGCCCCATACCGTAAGCCGACAAGACGCCGGACATTGGGTGGAGAAGCACGCTGCCGATGCCGAGCGCGTCGGCCACCAGGCAGGCGTGCTGGCCGCCCGCGCCCCCGAACGAATTGAGCACGTATTCGCCGACGCTGTAACCGCGCTGCACCGAGATCGTCTTGATGGCGTTGGCCATGTTCTCGACGGCGATCCGGATGAAACCGTCGGCGATCTCCTCCGGCGCCCGTCCGTCGCCGAGCTTGCGCGCCAGCGCCTTGAACGCTTTGTGCACCGCGGGATCGTCGAGCGGCTGGTCCTGGCTCGGCCCGAAGATGTGCGGAAAAAACGCCGGCTGGATCTTGCCCGTCATCACATTGGCGTCGGTTACCGTGAGCCGACCGCCGCGGCGATAGGAGAGGGGCCCTGGATGGGCGCCGGCCGAGTCGGGTCCAACCCGGAATCGCGCGCCGTCATAGTGGAGGATCGAGCCGCCGCCTGCCGCCACCGTGTGGATCAGCATCATCGGCGCACGCACGCGCGCCCCTGCCACGACGCTCTCGAAGCTGCGCTCGTAGATTCCGTCGTAGTGGCAGACATCGGTCGAGGTGCCGCCCATGTCGAAGCCGATGACCTTGGCGAAGCCAGCCTGATGCGCGGTCTCGACGGCTCCGACCACCCCGCCGGCGGGTCCCGACAGGATCGCGTCCTTGCCTCTGAACAGGTTTGCCGAGGTCAGCCCGCCCGACGATTGCATGAACAACAGCCTTGGCGCGGACATGCCAAGATCTGGGCAAGAACCCCCTCTCCCCTTGGGGGAGAGAGTCGGGGTGAGGGGGGACATGCGCCGCCTTTTGACCCCCTCACCCGGCCGCTGCGCGGCCGGCCTCTCCCCACCGGGGAGAAG
>JBOHJE010000012.1:0-18687 GCA_050728375.1 Methyloceanibacter sp. | reverse complement strand
ATCGTCGAGCAGGTTGCACACCCCGCGGTGTAGTCAGGCCCGAACATGTAGTGATAGACGAGGAGCTGCGAGCGCCCTCGGAAGAGGTCTGCCAGCGAGGCGCTCCCCTCGTCGGTCTCGAATCGATGCTCCTTGTCGATCCGAACCCACGGCAGCTCCTGCCGCCGCCGCGCCAGCTCGTCGCTACGCCGCGTGAGCTCCTTCTCCGCCTCGAGCAGCGCGAGCCGTGCTGCGAGCCACTCTTCACGTGTTCCGGTCATATGTGTCGTCATTGATCTTCTCTCCAGTGGTTCGTCGTATCGTTCTCGATACGACTTGGTGGTTGTTGGTCATGAGATAGTCTAAGCGCCGGGTATCGACAACGATCTTCTCGGTCATCCGTTTAACCGGTCATCTAATGCACTGAGCGGGGCGGGACCCCGTGCGTTCATCCGTCTCGTGGTTCCTTGCACCTTTCATGACCTCATCCACTGATGCTGGCGGGTTCGTCATTGCACGTTCGGCATGCTTACCGTTTCCGCCGGTAGTGCGCTTCCATGAACTGATGCCACTCGCCATCGTCGCCCAGCACGCGTGATGTCATCACCCGATGATCGTCGCTCTTGAATTCGATAATGTCCTGGTACTTCGCCATCTTTTCGCCGGTGAAGTCCGGGCCTTCGGAGTCCAGGGTCAGCACGCGCTCGGCCGCGTCCAGCGCGCCGTCGTAGGGCCACAGGTGCGTCATCATGGAGGCGATGAAGGTACCCACAAAGCGCTTCTTCTGCGGGTCATAACCCAAGGTCATCAGCGTGTTCGCGGGGCCGCCGTCGGGCATCTCGCCCTGTCCCTCCGCCAGCACCCAGAGACCGCCCAGCGTCCGTACAGTTTCCTTACCTTTCATGGTCGACGGCGGCTGATCCGGCCCCATCGAACAGGTCGCCTCGGACGTCCACTCGCCGACCATCCTCTGCAGCCAGCCATGTTCTTTTTGCGGTTCAGCATTCATCATTGCGTTTTCTCCTTCGGTTTGGAAACAGGTGTTGCCTTCGCGATCCGGCGCGCGACATGAATCGCCGTGTTGAGCACACATTTATCAATGATGCCGCACCAAGAATATGAATTCATGACCGACTCTCATGCGGCCCGCCTGCGATAGAGAACTCCGCCCAGCCACGCACAGGGCAAGGCAGTGACAACGAGCGCGATCGGGTACCAGGCCGGCCCCAGGTCCATCGGGATCGTGGCGATCGCACCGGCCAGGCTCAGTAGCAACCCGATAACCCCCAGGACCAGCGCGTGGCGCATCGGATTGCGAGGCGCGAACCGCGCGGCGATGTAGCTGCCAACGACGGCGTAAACGCACCGGTAGGCCAGCGCCAGAAGATTATCGCTCCAGTCGCGCATCGGCTGGCCCACGGCGGATAGACCTCGAGCACATGCAGCACCTGGTCGGTGCCGACCGAAAGAACAACGACCGTAAGAAACCCCAGGAGCACCGCGCCCGTGCTTTGCAACAGGCGACGGGGAGGCGTTTCTGTCATTTCAATTGCCATTTCATCTCCTTTCGCACAATGCCGTGCTGATGTGGGATTTGCGTGATTACAGGATAGTCGTTCGACGCAGCCCAGAATCGACAATACGGCTCCCTATCGCAATCAGCTTGGAGGCCGAGATGGGAAACACAGCTTTCCAAAGGCTGCATGCGCTTGCTATGCTTTACAACGGGTACAAAAGTAAAGCTGTGCTCAGGAGAATGCACTATGCCGCATCTGAAGCTGTCATCCAAGAACCAGATCGTCCTCCCCAAAGAAGCCCGTGAGGCCATGCATGTGAAAGGAGGAGACGAGTTGCTGGTGGTCGTCAAAGGAAAGACCACCGTTCTGATGCCCAAACCAAAGAGCTATGCTCAGGCCCTTGGCGGGGCGGGAAGAGGTCTCTACCCGAAAAATTACCTGAAAAAGGAACGCCGTTCGTGGTGAGCCCCGCCAAGCTGAGGGCGTTCTTGAAGAAACACAAGCGAGTTGGACTGGACTCGAACATTTTGATTTATTTCATCGAGGCGCACCCGCGGTATCAGGCTGCCGCGCAGATGATATTCGAGTCCATAGAGGCGGATCGCAACCGCGGAATCTGCTCCACGTTATCTCTCCTGGAGGTATTGGTGCAGCCTTATCGCAACGAGGACGACGATCTGACGAATCAATTCTATGGCCTTCTGACCAGCTATCCCAATCTGAGCTGGATTGCCGTATCGGTGGAAATCGCCGACCTGGGCGCCAGGCTGCGCGCGCAGTATAAGCTCAAGACACCGGACGCGATTCTGATCGCTACAGCGATGCACGCCGGCGCGAGCGGATTCATAGGAAATGACGCGCAGTTAGCGCGAGTGACTGAGCTGGATGTCCTGTTGCTAAACGCAGTCTCGCCGCGGCCGAAACCCTCGGCTTGACCAGGTGGACTAGCTGTCTGGCCTGCATAGTCGCTTGACGACGCCCCGAATCGACAGGGCGCAGATACCACGAGCTTGCCTCCGGCGGCAAATCCCGCTAGCTTTCCTCCAGGGCCGGGTTAAGCCGTGGGTTGGGGAGTCACGCGACCGCGACATGGCGGCGCGCGCAGTATCGACAAACTGCACAGCCGCAGGCTGGGATGCTCTGCGACATGGGCAAGTCAACATTCACACCGATCTTCGTATTGCCATCGGCGTTCGCTGATCGGCGGCCTCGGCCCAGAGTTACTCGCCCCAACGGGCGGCGGCGCAAAGGAACATGGGGTGTCGTAATCGACGCAGGTTGTGAATGGCGGTTCTGGGGCCGGGGGGGCCGGTAGAAAACGTTAGAGGGAGAAGACTCGCAATGGCAAAGAAGGGTGACAGCAAGCGCGCTAAGTCGGCACGGACCACAGATGGTGCCGTTACAGCCATTAAGCACGCGGCTAAACGCAAGAACATTCCACCGGCCGGGCTGGAGGCCCAAGGGCGCGTAGAAGAGGCACAGCGCATCCGATACGACTACAACCCGCATCTGCCGCCGGTGTTGCGATGGGCCCCGGACGCCGCTTCGACGGACCAACTGCCTGAACTGCTACAGACCGCCCGCCAGCGCCCGCTCTCGGACGCGGAGGCGGAAGTGCTCGCGGACGCACTGCGCAAACACGAGCCCTGGCTGGAGTGGAGCGGCAAGCGCGAGAAGCCATGGTTCGAGGTCGAGCCGGTGGCGCTGCACATGCACGAGCGCGTTTCCACGCAGGCGATCCTGCGCGTGCTGGCGCGCGAGGACGTGCAGCGCGAGCTCTTCGCCGATCCGCAGCACGATTACGCCAGGGCCGTGCAGTTCTACCAGCACGACGTGGACTGGGCCAACCGCATGATCCTCGGCGACTCGCTGCAGGTGATGGCGAGCCTCGCCCGGCGCGAAGACCTCGCGGGCAAGGTGCAGATGATCTACGTCGATCCGCCCTACGGCATCAAATTCGCCTCGAACTTCCAGCCGCAACTCGGCCAGCGCGACGTGAAGGATCGCGAGCAGGACCTCACCCGCGAGCCGGAGATGGTGAAAGCCTACCGAGACACCTGGACGCTTGGTATCCATTCCTACCTCGCCTACCTGCGCGACCGGCTGGCAATGGCGAAGGAACTCCTCGCCGACACCGGCAGCATCTTCGTGCAGATCAGCGATGAAAATCTGCATCGCGTGCGGTGTCTCCTCGATGAAGTTTTCGGCGCAAAGAACTTCATCAGCCAAATCACGGTAAAGAAAACTACCGGGAGCACAGCGGGCTTTATTCCCGGTTCCTGTGATTACGTTCTCTGGTATGGCCGAAACAGGGAAACGACAAGATTCAGGCCGATCTTCGACCAGAAGAAGCCGGGCGACGAAGGTGCAACTGGTTATTCCCGTGTGGAGTTACCAAACGGCGAGAGGCGAATGTTGCGAGAAGCGGAGACAAGCAGCCTAGATCTTCTGCCCGAGAAGTCGCTCGTCTTCGCGGGAGACAACATTACCAGTCAAAGCATGGGCCGCGAGAAGGGCGAAGGCGCGGCGAGTTGGTTCAAAGTTAAGGTCGATGGCTACGAGTTCACACCTGGACCGAAGGCGCGTTGGAAAACGAACGAGGAAGGAATGAAAAGGCTGCTCTTGTCAGAGCGCCTGATAGGTGGCGACCGCACGACGCTTTCATACAAGCGAACGCTGCTCGATTTCCCAGTCACTCCACTAGCAAATGTTTGGAGCGATACCGTCGGACAGAACCAGCTTGGCGGTGAGAAAATCTACATCGTTCAGACCGCGCTGAAGATTGTAGAACGCTGTCTCCTGATGACGACCGACCCCGGCGACCTGGTGCTGGACCCGACGTGCGGGAGCGGGACGACGGCGTATGTGGCCGAGCAGTGGGGTCGGCGCTGGATCACCTGCGATTCCAGCCGCGTCGCCCTGGCGCTGGCCAAGCACCGGCTGATGACGGCGAAGTTCGATTACTACCAGCTTCGTGAGTTGAGCGCCGAGGATGTGGATCGCAATCCGCACGGAACGTGGATCGCCGAGTTAGACAGCGATGGCAAGACGACGGGCAGGAAGCTCACATTCAAGTGCAAGACAGTGCCGCACATCACGCTCAAAAGTATCGCGCGGAACACGTCGCTCGATCCCATTTTCGCCAAGCACGAGTCGATCCTCGCGGAGAAGCTGGAGCGGCTGAATGGCGAATTGGCCAAAGTCGGCGCGCCGCTGAAGGAAAAGCTCGTCGAGAAATTGATCCAGAAGCATCGCGAGCAAGGCGCGAACGCCGTGACCGACGCTGACATCCGCCGCTGGCTGCTGCCGGGCACGCAGCCCGCGCTCATCAAATCCGTGCCCGCCAGCAAGCCGGTCAAGGGCATTACGTCCAAGCAGGCCGAGCGCTATCGCGCAGCAATCCCCAAGGGCGACTGGAAGGAATGGGAGGTGCCGTTCGATACTGATTCCGACTGGCCGGAAGCGTTGCGGGACGCGCTCACCGCCTACCGCGCGGCGTGGCGCGCGAAGATGGACGAGGTGAACGCCTGCATCGCGGCCAACGCAGAGATGGAGGAACTGGTGGACAAGCCCGAGCCGGCGAAAGGCGTGGTGCGGGTCAGCGGTCCGTTCACCATGGAAGGCGTCATCGCGGTCGAGGAGGGCCCGGATACGCCAATCGGCGGCGCGCCGGACGAACTGGAAACCTTCGACGGCGACGCAGCGGTGACAAACGCTGAGGCGCACCTGGACAAGATCATCCGCCTGCTCAAGGCCAGCGGCGTAGACTTCGCCGGCAACAGGAACATGAAATTCGGCCGGCTCGACGCCGTGACCGGCGCCTCGCTCATCCACGCCGAGGGCGAATGGGCGAACAGCGACCACAAAGAGCGACGTGCGGCCGTGAGCATCGGACCGGAAGTGGGCAACGTGACGGCGATGCAGGTGGAAGACGTGATCCGCGACGCGAACCGCAAAGGCTACGACGACGTGGTGTTTGCCGGCTTCGGTTTCGACGCCACGGCGCAGGACATCATCGAAAGCGAGAGCCATCCGAGGTTGCGCTTCCACATGGCGTTGATTCGTCCCGACGTGGCGATGGGCGATCTGCTCAAGACGCAGCCCGGCAGTCAGCTCTTCACCGTCTTCAGCGCGCCGCGTGTGAAAGGCCCGACGAAGCGATCGGACGGCGAATATGTCATCGAGGTCGAGGGCATGGATGTCTATGACCCGGTGAGCAACATGCTATTTCCCACGGACAAGGAGCGCATCGCCGCGTGGTTTCTGGATACGGATTACGACCGATGGACGTTCTGCATCTGCCAGGCGTTTTTCCCCGACAGGACCAAGTGGAAGAAGCTGGCGAAGGCGCTTGGCGACGCGAACGTGATCGAGGAGGGCGCCTTCGAAGCACTGAGTGGCCTCACGAGCCTGCCGTTTCCGCGACCCGCGCGATTGGCCAAAGCTGACGCGTGGCGCGTGGCGGTAAAGGTGATCGATCCGCGCGGCAACGAGGGGCTGCGCGTGATCCGGATGCCGGAGCGGGATTAGGGCCATGGCGCAGCAGCCTATTCCAATCCAGCCGGTCGAGAATCCGATCCTCTGCTTGCCGTACAAGGAGCCGGATCAGCATTGGCTGTATGACACCACGACCGGAATCCCGACCAGGACGCCGGGTCGGCGATCAGCGAGCTACTGGTTCAAAAGTGAGCGTACGGGAAGCGCGCAGCAGCAGATGGCGTTTCTGGCGGAAGAAGAGCGCGACGATCTTCCGTTGGTGAATGCTCTTCGCGATGACATTCGACGCTGGCGGGAGTCCGGGTGGGAAAGCGCAAGCGAGACGACAAAGAAGTTGCTGCGTCACTGGTGGCGCGAAGATCGCGCAAGGCGGTTGTTCTTCTGCCAGCTGGAGGCTGTCGAAACGATCATCTACCTGCGAGAGATCCTGGCGCAAGGCAAGAAGCCGCGCTGGAATCCACAGCTCTCGCTCGATGACTTCAGCGCGCTCTCGCAAGGGCGTAACCCGCGACCTCAGGAGTGGGTGGCCAAGGTTGCACAGCATCCGAAGCTGGTGGACATTCCGAACGAGGCGGGGCTTAGGGCGATCACGCGCTACGCCTGCAAGATGGCCACCGGCAGCGGCAAGACCGTGGTCATGTCGATGCTCATCGCATGGGCGTTCTGCAATCGCGGAACAAAGCCGGGTGACCCCCGCTTTTCCCGGCGTGCGCTGGTGGTTTGCCCGAATCTGACCATCAAAGAACGTTTGTCAGTGTTGCGAGCCGGTGACCCGGACAACTACTACGAGAAGTTCGACATCGTTCCAACATCGCTGCGGCCTGAACTTGCGAAGGGCAAGGTGCTGGTGACCAACTGGCACTGGTTCAGCCCGGAAGCGGAGGTCATCAAAGTCGGTGGCGTAACCGTCGGCCGGCTGGGTGCAGAAACGCCTGAGGCTTTCGCAAGGGCCCGGTTAGGCGACCTGTGGGACACCGAGCCGCTGATGGTGCTCAACGACGAGGGCCATCACGCGTATCGCCCAGCGCCGGTGCCAGAAGGGGAGACCCTGACTGCCGAAGAGAAGGCAGATCGGGAAGAAGCAACGGTCTGGGTCGCGGGACTCGACAAGATCAACGCGGCATGTGGCATCGGCTTCTGCATCGATCTGTCAGCGACGCCCTTCTACATCCACGGCAGCGGATATCCGGAGGGCTCACCGTTTCCGTGGATTGTCAGCGACTTCAGCCTGGTGGATGCAATCGAGAGCGGAATCACGAAGATCCCGCGGCTGCCGGCGATCGACAACACAGGACGGCCGGACCCGAAGTATTTCAAGCTCTGGGAACACATCACCCGTGATTTAAGACCCGGCGAGCGGCTGAACGGCGGCAAGCCAAAACCTGAGGTCGTATATCGCAAGGCAGAAGACGCGCTGCTGACGCTGGCCGGCGAGTGGAAGGAGCGCTTCCTCCAAATCCAGGCGGCCGCACCAGGCCAGGAGCGCACGCCGCCCGTGATGATTATCGTTGCCGACAACACGAACATCGCCGAGCACTTCCATCGAATGATTTCGGGCGAGGAACTCATCGCGGCGGACGTGATGGAGGACGACGAGGACGACGAGGCGCGAAAGCGCAAGAAGAAGCCGAAGCCGCAGAAACGTTACGGTAGCGGTTTGCCGGGATTTTCTGAGCTATGGAACAACAAGGGCGGCGAGGTCACGCTGAGGATCGACTCGAACCTGCTGGCCGCTGCGGAGAGCGAGGACCCCAGGGCAACCAGGAAAGAGGCGGCGGAGGAACTGCGCAAGATTGTCTCGACCGTGGGCAAACCCGGCGCATCTGGCGAGCGCATCCGTTGTGTGGTGAGCGTGAATATGCTCAGCGAAGGCTGGGACGCGAACAACGTTACTCACATCCTGGGACTACGGGCATTCCATAGCCAGTTGCTCTGCGAGCAAGTCGTTGGCCGGGGCCTGCGCCGCATGGATTACACGCCCGACCCGCAAAGCGGACGACTTACCGCCGAATATGTGGATATCTTCGGCGTGCCCTTTTCATTGATTCCGTTCAGGGGTCGCGAGCCCGGTAAGGGACCCTTGCCGGAAGACAAGCCAAAGCATGAAGTAATGGCGCTGCCCGAACGGAAGGGCTTCGAGATTCGCTTTCCGATCGTCGAGGGCTACGTCGTCGACCTGCAGCGCAATTTGGTCAAGTGCAACGTGGAGGAAGTTGAGCGATTGAGGCTCGATCCCTGGTCAACGCCTACGGCTGCCTTCGTGAGACCGCAAGTGGGGTATCAGGTCGGACACCTGGGCGGGCATGGCGGATTCGGGTTCGAGCTAGTCGACCGGCAGACGTATTACGACGCGGTCCATCCTCAGACGATCGCCTTCGAGATCGCTCGCGAAGTGGCGCGAGTCTTGACGGAGGCGACACACGCAGGCCGGGAGAGCCTGCAGCGCCAAGGTCGAAGTGTCCTGTTCCCTCAGGTCTTGAGGATAGTCCAGCGGTATCTCGACACGCGCGTCGACTACAACGGATGCGAACCCGCAGAGGTCGGGCTGCAAACGTATGCGCAGCGCGTTGTGGGGCTGCTTGTTGCAGCGATCACGCCCAACGAAGAGCAAGGAGAGGCACCTCTCTTGCCGCGACTCAATCGTTATCGTCCAGTAGGCAATACCGAAAGCGTGCACTTCAAGACCGCGAAGCCAGTGCAGGCGACCGAGGCGAGTCATCTCAACCTTGTGGCCTGCGACACGGGCTCCTGGGAACAGGCCGCAGTCTTTCAACTGGAGAAGCTGGCGAAGGAGGGCGTAGTACTGTGCTATGCGCGCAACGATCACCTTGAGCTCAACATTCCCTATGAGTTCTACGGACAGTCTCACGCGTACGAACCCGATTTTCTCGTGCGGCTAGCGAATGGGCAGACTTTGGTCGTGGAAATCAAAGGACAGGCGCACGGTGACACGGACGCCAAACATCAAGGAGCACGACGGTGGGTCACCGCGGTCAATCACTGGGGCCGGCTTGGCCAGTGGGACTTTCTTGTGTGTCGAGAGCCGCAGGATCTTGGCAAAAGCGTTCGTGCATTAGCCGGACATGCGAGCATGTCCCCCGAGTCACGGCTGAGTCATAAAATGCCGCAAAGCGGGTGATCAGCCCGACCTGCGAGTAGATGTTGATCGTGGTGAGATCCGATCAATTCGCCGTTCTTCATGCTGGACCATCCCATCTCCTGCACAGTTCGAACTGCGTGCCCGTAAAGCTCAGCCTTGAGCTCTCTGGGCAAAGACTCGTCACGCAGGACGCGCATCCGGCGCGATGGTTTTGCGGGCGAGTTCCAGCGCCGCGACCGCCTGTTCGCGTGTTACTGAAGGAAACGACGCCAAGAAGTCATCAAGCGAGTCTCCAGCCTCGAGATAGTCAAACAGATTCTTCAACGGGACGCGTGTGCCGACGAACACCGGGACGCCGCCTTGAATATCAGGATCGCTATGAATAATAGGCTGTTTGATTTAGCGATTCTCCAGTGGATGTTGTTCAGATGATACGCCGTTTCGGAATCTATGTGCATCTCGACATCGAGCTTCGCTGCCAGCTCACGGTCGCTGATTCCATTAGGCTCCAAATACACCTGCGTGATGAATTCGCCAGGATGTGGACGATCGTGCATAGCCAGTAGTGGTAATCCAAGGCCGATATCCAGACGCTGCGCCAGTTACGCGATCGTCTTGAGTTTAGGCGCCGCGTGTCTTTCTGGCCCCATGACGTACCGCCGCATATGCGGCTCGGTTACCGCCGTCTCGTCGCGTGAAATTCCCCCGACTGCTTGATGAGGCTTTCGGCAGGGATCCCCAGTTCACTGTGCAAGCGCCAGACCATCTTCAGGGTCAGCGGCCGCTTACGGTTTAGCACCTCGTAAACACGATTGCGACGGCCGATTATCGGTTCCAGATCTCTGGGTGCTAGCCCCTTCTGATCCATATAGAACTTGATGGCCTCCACCGGGTCGGGCAGATCCATCGGGAACTGCTTCTTCTCGTAGGCCTCGACCAGCGTCACCAAGACGTCGAGGCGTTCTCCCTCTGGAGAGTTTGCTTTCGCTGTCATCAGGGCCTCTATCTCTTTGAGCGCTGCCCGATAGTCGGCTTTGGTCTTGATCGGCTTGATGTTCACTGTCTTGACCTCAAATCGTCCGCGCCTCAACCGGCCGTCAGCTTCGCGCCAGTTCGACAGGGGGCATGAGAGAGCGGCGCTTCGCCCGCTTGATCAAGTCGCGATCGAATGTCGCGAATGCATCGCAGCCGGCGGCCGCCGCGTGATGTAGAGCATCCGCGAAATCGAAGCCTGCGCGATAAAGCTCGAGCGCTGAAAGGACATCGTCTTCCCGTTCGAAGTGGAGACTTGGCAGATCGAGCAACGACCCGATTGCATGAGCGATCTTGTTCCGTGGTGAGGCATAGAGGCTGCGGAGCACCCATTCCAGCTCCAGCGTAACGGTGAGCGTCACGAAACATGCCTGTGAGTTGATCAGGGCGCGTGCTGTCGCAGTCTGCCGCACGTCATCGGCGGCGACCACGCGCACGAGGATGTTCGTGTCCAAAGCGATCATAACTTGCCTTGCTTGGCGAGTCGCCGCGCGGCTTCCACGCCGCTCAACTGTTCCACCGGGATCGCAGGTCCGGTGTACCCGAGACAGCCGACGACCTCGTCGAGCCGTTTGTTCTTTCGCCGGATCACTTTGAGTCGTGCCTCCCCGCCGGCCACCTCGAACTCGACCCGGCTGCCGGGCTGAATGCCAAGCGCCTCCCTCACCGCTTTCGGGATAACAACTTGCCCTTTTCCTGACACGATCGCTGCCATACAGTGTTGCCTCTCGTCGAAATCACCCAGCTCGCAGTTTAGCATCGTGCGTTTTACCGGTAAAACTCTCGCAGCCCGGCTGTCGATCCGTTAACTCTCGGTCCATACAGGCGGCCGACATGGCATTCAGGGTAGTTTGCGCCTCCTGTTCGATCTCCTCATTCGCAGGGCTGGGCCGATGTTGAGCCGCGATCAGCGAGTAGAACACCGGCACGACGAACAGGGTGAACAAGGTGCCGACCTGGATGTTGGTGTCGAGTATCGCCCTCACTCGGCCAGCAGGCGCTCGAGATCCTTCTCGGTAAGCACACTCCGATCCCTCGCTTTCTTCGACCACTAACCCTCGATTCCTCCGCCTGAATCACGGCCGGATTTCGCAAACACCCGCTAACACTGGGTAATTGACAGCAGGCAGGGTCCTGAGTACTTTGCTCTTCAGCAAACAAGAAGGTAGGTACTTGCGTCCGTGCGACCCTTGGCGTTCGCTGTCGCTCTTGCCCTTGCGCTGGTGCCCGCGCGTTCCGCCGCTCCTTTCGGCGGTGAGAATCCCGCCATGCTCGGCGGATTCCCGATCCCCGCGTCCGGCGACGCCTGGCACAAGTCATCCGACTGGCCCGCCTATCGCGCGAACTGGCACCATCCGGCGATGTCCTTCGACGCCGCGCTTGCCGCCGGGTTCAGCGAGCCCGCGGCGGCCTCGGTCGCGTGGAGCTCCGACTACATCGACTCCTACCTCTACAATGCACTCTGGTGGGCGAGCCGGCCCGGCCCCGCAAGACTGATCATTTCGATCGCCACCGCGCCTGAACTCGGCAAACTCCACTTCGACGATCTGGTCACGACCGAGCAGGTGCGTGCTACCTGGGACCAGCTCCTCCAGGGCACATTCGCAGCGGTCGTGTGGGCGATGCAGCATGGTGATGTCGCGGCCGCTCACAACGCCGTCGGCGTCTCGCTCCACGCGATCCAGGATTTCTATTCCCACTCCAACTGGCTCGACGCTCCGGAACGGCGCGAGCAGGCCTGGTTGGATGTGCAACGCGCAACCCGAGACCAATTGCAGGTGTGGACGGGCTGGTACGAGCACCAGCCGCAGCAGGGACGAAAGCCACACGGCAAGTACGGGCTGGCCTGCACGGCGATGAGTCAGGCGCCGATACAAGACCTGCTTCTGCCGCCTGCATCTTCACACCCCTCGGGGACGCCGGCACCTGCGCCATCTGGCGTACGTGCGCGCAGGCCGAGTCGCCCAACCCGCCGATGCTCAAGGACAGCGTCTACCAGGTGGACCTCCCTCAGGGCGTCGTCTACCTAGAGCCCCCTGGCATCAATCTCGACAACACCTGGCTCGCCGCGATTGGGCGCACGGCGCGCGGTGTCGACGACATCGCCGCGAGCGAACTCTTCGGCTCGGCAAAGGATCTCGCGCGGCGGGCCTCTCAGGCCTGGCTCCAGAGCCTCGAGGCGAACCTCGCGAAGATCCCGGCGGGGGAGATGTTCTGGAACAGGATCAAGACCGGGCACGCTCGAGAAAAAGCCGCCGCTCGCGCCCGACCTCGCTCGGCATCAGAGGCCATTCGAGGAGCTTCACCGCCTGCCGTACACGTTTGCCTCGGCGGGTCCCTACCCGCCGCGGGCGGACCTCGCCGATGCCTATTACCTGCGCGTGCAGCTCGAGACCGGCAGCATCCCCGGCGCCGGAACCGACGCCGACCTCTGGCTGACGGCGAAGGCCACGGGCGGCGGCAACCCATGCGCGGACCGAACCCCTTGCCGTTTCCGCCTCAACTATGGGCCCGCCGAGGACACCCCCGGTCTTTCGTCCGTCCAGAAGGACCTTCTCGACTGGAACGACTTCGAGATAAGTTCCAACGCGACCTATGTCGTCGGCCCGTTTTCGGCGCTGCCCGCGGCGCTCGAGATTCACAACGACGCGCCGAAGGCGCAGGACATCGCCGCGCAAGCCGCGGCCGACTTCGGGAACGCCGTCGAGGACGGCGTGGAAGTCATGAAGGACGCGCTTCTCAACCTGATCGCGGGTCACGCGGACCTGGTCGGGACCCAAATCCTCGAGCTCGAAGCGGATGATTTGCCGGCGAGCGGAAGCGAGGAGGCGTTTACCGTTCGCGTCGATGGCGGCGTCGAGGGCGACTACAGGGTCCGCGGCTCGATCCGGAATCTCGGACCGAAGGAAGGTGGAACCCAATACGAGGTCGAGGTGCTCGATCTCGAGTGCATCGAGGAGGCCTTCACCGACCAACGCCCCGACCCGCGCGACCGTTCGCTGGATAAATCCGACGAGCCTTTTGTCTTCAGCATGGTCGTGCCTTTCGGCGACACGGCCAAGGCGCAGCGCAAAGGACCCTTCGACAACACGCACACGGGGAGCAAGCACAAGCTCGATCTCACGTGGCAGGTTGTGGTCCCGCCCTACGGCTCGATGAGCATCGTCGCCCAGGCCTGGGAGTCGGACAGCGAGACGCCGAGCGATCGGGCACAGCTCTTCGACACGTTCAAGGCGAAGATCGAAGAGGCGCGCCAGGAGGCGCGTTCGCACCACGATTTCGTCACCATGCTGGGCGAGGCGGTCGCGGCCGAGTGGTACCTCGAGCGGATCGAGGTTTACGCCTTTCGGCGCAGCCCCAAGGTCGCGACCGGCGCGCTTCTCGGGCAGACCGCCAACCGCTGGCTCCGTGGCGGCGAGACGGCCAGCTTCGCGCTGAACGCCGCGAGCCTGACCGAGTGGCCGGTCTCCATTGCGACTCTCGAATCGCCGAGCGCGGGAAAGGCTGTCGCCCCAATCGGGGTTCCGTTCAAAAAAAGCCCGGTCACGAACAAGCCCGTGCCGGAGCGCCCGAAGGGCGGTGAGCCGGCGAAGGAGCGTCCCGACCCGCGGGAGTCCGCGGGAGAGTCGGTACTGCGCGGTGAGCGGCCCCCGGCGTCGGTCGAAGGGGCGCCTGCGCAAACGATGGAGAGACTCGCGCCGCACGACCCCGACAAACCCGCCCCTCGCGCTGTCGAGAAGACGGCGCCGGCGACCGACAGTCCGAAAAAGCAGCTCATACCGAACAAGCCGGTGGAGGTAAGATGAAAACAACGATCGCGCCTAAAGCGCTCACATTGCTCTTTGCCGCCTCACTACTGCTCGGGCCGATCGAGTCCTGGGGCGAGCCTCCGAGACAGCCGCTGCTCCAGGAGAAGCCAACCGCGCCGACCCAGAAGCTGGTCCCCAGCGGGCGCCAATCTCAAGAGTCGATCCCGGTGAAGGAAGCCCCGAACCCCGCCGGGCGGGAGCGAGTCCCACGAGCAACGGATCGCGCGCGCCAGGCTGAGACTGCGCCCCATCCGGCAGATCTCGTGGCCGACCAGATCGACGTCCACCCCGGCGGCACCGTGACTCGGCCCGCCTTGCCTTCTGGGGCGCTCGCCGAAGTTCGGGTGGTCGCGGGGAACTGCTCTCCGGCGGCCCGCCGCACGCTCGCGGAACCGGCTCTCCACGGAACGCTCTCGGCCTCGCTCGCGACTCCGCCGCCGTCGGTGCGCCGCGACCGAAGCGTTACGGAACCCGTTCCGAATCGAAACATCGTCGTCTCGGCCGACGCCGCGGCGCCTCCGGGGACGACCGGACGCCTCGAGGGTCGCGAGGCATCCGGCTCCTGGAAGTTCCTCGGCACTTGTATTCTGGTCGTTGCGGCTCCGTCCTCGCCCGCGGTCTCCCGCGCGCCGGACGCGGAGCCGACACTCGCGGAACTCTTCGACGCCGACGCGCCCGGGCACGCCTGGCCGAATGCCTACCTTCTGGCGCTCCTCTCGACCCTCATCTACGCCGATCAGATCGGAGACTCGCCGGACGATCACGACGACGCCTTCGAGGAGGAGCTGGAACGCTGGGGCTTCGAGTCCGTCGACTTCATCGATGTCCCGGCTCCCGGTCCGTCGACGCAGGGTGCAATCATGTCCAACGACGAGCTGGTGGTGCTCGTCTTCCGCGGCACCGAAACCCACATCGCGATCGAGACCGGTCAGTTCGATGTCGCCGACATTGTCACCGACACTTCGTTTCTGCTGGTGCCGGCAGCCATCTGGGGCCAGGGCGCGATGCTCCACTCGGGCTTCCTCGCCTCCCACCAAGCCTCCTGGGCGACGGTGTGGGAGGTCGTCGACCAGCACCGCGACAACAACCAGCGGCTGTGGATCGCCGGCCACAGTCTCGGGGGCGCGCTCGCGGCGCTGGCAGCGCAGCTTCTCGACGCCAAAGGCGTTCCGGTGCAGGGAGTCGTCACCTTCGGCGCGCCGCGTATCGGCAACGGGGCCTGGGCGACTTCGTTCAACACGCGGTTCGGAAACCGTGCACGCCGGTGGGTGTACGGGCGAGACCCGATCCCGCGGTTCCTCCTGTCGGCCGGCTACATCCATCATGGCGTCACCGACAACGTATACGAGGACCTCCGGATAGCGATCGCCGACCAGGAGTTCGCGTTCGTCATGCCGGCGCCGGGCTTCCATATGGAATACGACCGGGCGATCTACCACTCGCCCGATTTCCCGGACACCTGGCGGGAGAAGGTGCCCCCGCCGCCCTGATCGATGCGGTCTTTCTTCCCACGCCGCCCAGTGCGGACTCGCTGCGGGCGAGGACTGGACTCAACACAGGAGTTCGAGATGAATAAAAAGCGATTCTTCGTGACGACGGGTAGCCTTGCTTTGTTCCTCTCGCTTTCCGTCGGCTTGACCGCCGGGAGCCGCGGGTGATGTCCGTCAGTCCGGAAGTCGTTCTTCTGGATCGCGGAGCCCAGGTAACGGTGACGCTCAGCGGCGAGAACCTCGAGAGGATCACCGCCGCCGATGTGGTGTGGCGGGGCCAGCGGGCAAGAGGCATCACCACTGCGCTGGGCCGGGTGCAGCGTGGCACGAGGACCGTTCTGATCAAGGCGGACAGGACGGTCCCGGTCGGCGAGTACCAGCTCAGACTCGCCAGCGGACGGCAGCCGATCGCAATGCTGAAGGGCGGAGTGCGAGTGACCGTCGGTTCGGGAAGGGGAATTCGGAGCGGCCCGACGCTCGGAGACCGAGGGGAGAGTTCCGGCGGTCGTGGCACAGAGGCACCACCCCCCGAGAGCCGTCACCAAGGCGCCCCGGAGGGCGGCGGCGCGCCTGCGACAACCGCGCCGGAACTCCCGGGCGAGCGATGCTTCGGTGCCTTTGGAAGGGAGTGCGCGAATTGCACCGGGTCGAACTGTGAGGTCAACGCGGGCAGTTGGGAACTCGACGAGTGCTGCTGGGCGAAGAAGGTCGAGGGGTCGGAAGCGCCATGCGGCGGACCGCCGCCCGTCGGGATTCCGGGCACCCCTCAGGAATGGCCGGTCTGTTACAACGAATGGTACAAGGCCTTCCAGCGATCCTCACAGGGCCACGACTGGATGCGTCAGGTGGATACCAACACGCTGAACGCGACCGGGCAGGTGGCCTTCGACGAATACTGCGCACCGCAAGGCACTGTCGTCCTGGGTGGCGACGAGCAGTACTGCTGCAGCGGGAGCGCTACGCCGGTCAATCCTGGCTCTGGCTCGTCCTGGGGCGCGCCTCCCTCGCCAGAGCGCAGATGCGACTGAACAGGTGGTGATGCGGCGAACCTGCGGCCGATAGGCGGACTCGAAGATCGGCCGCGGGCGACCGCGCGAAATGGTCCAGGGATCCGCACGCGGAGCCGCGCTTGGGGGCGAGCGGTCCGCAGCACCAAGCCTAGCATTGGTCGAACCGCACTTTGCCGCCGCGCGGGAACGCTCGTTGCCAATGGGGCTAGGCGGATGTCTAGGATGACTCTGCGCAGGGGCGGTCAGGGCGCTACGCTGAAGTTAACCTCGGCTGTCGGTGCATCGCCGGTGGCCGTATGCTGGATCAGCCGCAGCCGGTAGCTCGAGTTCCGCTGAATCCCGAAGGTGGCGGAGTTGCCGGTTCCGGTGACCACCGGGTTCGCGGGGCCGTCGTTCCGGAATACTTGGAGATTGAAGCTGGCTGGTTCGCATTCCGGCGGCGACCAGGAGGCGGTGAAGGATTGCCCGACGACGCCGGCCGGCAGCGTGATCACCTGACCCTCCGTCGGCGCGGTGAAGCTTGGTGGCGCGGTCGGCGGGCCGGCGGTCTTGAACGTCTGGAACGCGGTGTAGGGGCCGCTCGCGATGGGATCGACGGTGACATCGCTGCCCCTCGCGCGCCAGCGATAGAACGTGTTCTGGTCGAGGCTCTCGGCATGAAAATGGGTGTTGGTGTCCGCGATCCAGCACTCCGGATAGTTGTCGAAGCCGCTGCCTGGCTCGCTCCAGTTCGGGATACAGGTCGGCGCGTCTTGGCGCCGGATCTCGACCTGATACTCTCCGGACCCGCCGCGCGCGTTTTCGACCTCCTCAAAATCAAACGTCACAGTGGCGGTGTTGCCCACCGGATTTCCGACGCAGACCGCGCCGTCGAGCGGACTGATGATTACGGGCGCCGCGGTGGGCGGCGGTCCGCCTTCCTCGCCGCCGGTTACCGGTGGTGGAGGTGGCGGTGTACCGCCGCCGGTAAGCTCCAACTCGCCGGGCGGAACCGGCCGGTCGATCGTGGCCGCATCGTTCTGCGAACCATCCGGCAGCCAGTAATCGATGTACCACTGGTAGAAGCGCTGACCGGCGGGAACACCGCCTACCGAAGCCGAGCAGTTCAAGGCGCTCGAGCCGGCGATGGGCGTGCAGGACGGCTCCTCCAACTCCCCGGAATCGCTCGCGAGCCCCGCGAGGGTAGCGGAATGGCGGAAGTAGATTTGGTGATTGGTCCAGCCCCTTGGATCGACGCGGGCGGTGACGATGACCGGCGCAGGGGCCGGCTGGGCCGGAGCATTGATCTGATCGATCGTCGGCGCCAGCCCGGCGAGCCCTTCTAAGGTTTCGCAGCCGGCAAGGATGATTCCGGTAGCGATGAACGCGACGCCGGACGCAATTCGCATCTGTCGAGCCACGGCAATCCCCCCTGCGGCCGAATGGTCAATCGGCGACGCGGAGTATAGGACGAATAGGCCTACTTTTCGAGTTTTCGTGTATGCGTGTCCCTCTCGAAACGCGAGCGTGATCCGCCAGCGGAACGTGCTTAAGAGTGAGAGACGGCGTAGCCTATAATGCGGATGTGGTGTTCACACGGGCGTAACAGCAACGATGCCCCACGTCATCGAAACAGCGTCGAGCGGTCGTGCCAAGTGTCGCGGCTGTGACCAGAAGATCGCGAAGGGCGAACTCCGGTTCGGAGAACGCGTACCAAACATGTTCGGCGAGGGTGAGATGACGCTTTGGTTTCATCTGCTTTGCGCAGCTTACAAACGCCCGGAACCTTTCCTCGAGGCCCTGACGAACAAAGACCTGGACGACGCTGAATTTCTGGTATCGGCCGCCGAATTCGGTATCGCGCACCGGCGCTTGCCTCGCGTAAACGGTGCCCAGCGCGCGCCCACCGCTCAGGCGCGATGCAGAAACTGTCGGCAACGCATCGAGCGGAAGGACTGGCGCATTCCACTGGTGTACTTTGAAGAATTCCGCTTCGAACCGTCGGGTTTCGTTCACGCCTCTTGTGCCGGGGAATACTTTGAGACTACCGACTTCATCGACCGCATAAAGCACTTCAGCCCGCAACTCAGCGAGAGCGATATCAATGAATTGAAGCTCGCATTAGCCAGCCACTCCCAATCAATGGGCAGCTAGTGTGCTGTCCCGTAAATAACCGATACATGTCCGGACTCGTCATTCCGGCCAGGGATTGGCCGGAATCCAGCGCCAGGGAGGGACTTCTGGATTCCGGCTTTCGCCGGAATGACGGCGAAG
>JBOHJE010000011.1:0-6881 GCA_050728375.1 Methyloceanibacter sp. | reverse complement strand
AACCCAACCCAACCCCCCCGTTCTAGGGGGAGGGAGTGGTGCATGCACCTGCGTTCCGCCCTCCCCATCACAATCTCTCGCGGAACTTATTGGTGATGGGGTAGCGGCGGTCGCGGCCGAAATTGCGCGCGGTGATCTTCACCCCCGGGGCCGCCTGCCGCCGCTTGTACTCGGCGAGATAGAGCATGCGCTCCACCTTCTTCACGAGCTCGGGCGGGTGCCCGCGCGCGATAATCTCCGCGAGCGACGTCTCGTTCTCGACGAGAGCGGTGAGGATGTCGTCGAGCACATCGTAGGGCGGCAGCGTGTCCTGGTCGCGCTGATTGGCCTTCAACTCAGCCGTCGGCTCCTTGATGAGGATGTTCTCCGGGATGATGACGCCTTCCGGCCCCAGACAGCCCTTGGGCCGGGTCGCATTGCGATAGCGGCAGAGCGCATAGACCTGTGTCTTGTAGAGATCCTTGATGGGGTTAAAGCCGCCATTCATGTCGCCATAGAGCGTCGCGTAGCCAACCGACACCTCGGACTTGTTGCCGGTGGTGAGCACGATGGGACCGAACTTGTTCGAAATCGCCATCAGCAGGGTGCCGCGCGCGCGGGACTGCAAATTCTCCTCGGTCGCATCCTTGGGTCTGTCCCCGAACACCTTCTCGAGGCTTTTGTCGAGCGCGTCGACCGCCGAATGGATTGGCAGTATATCGTAGCGCACGCCGAGGGCCTCAGCCGTCGCCGCCGCATCGTTCAGGCTGTCGCTGCTCGTGTAGGTATAGGGTAGCATCATGCAATGCACCCGTTCGCGACCGAGCGCATCGACGGCCATGGCAGCGCATAGCGCCGAGTCGACGCCGCCGGACAGACCGATCACCACACCGGGAAAGCCGTTCTTCTCCACGTAGTCGCGCAAGCCGATGACGCAGGCGAGGTAATTCGCGGCGTCGCCCTCCTCGACCTCGGCAACGGGTCCGGGGAGACAATGCCAGCGCCCGTTCTTGCGCTGCCACTCGGTCACGGCGAGCGCGACCTCCCAGGCCGGAAGCTGCACGGCGAGCTCCTCGTCCGCATTGAGCACGAAGGAGGCGCCGTCGAACACGAGCTCGTCCTGACCACCGATCTGGTTGACATAGGCCAGCGGCAGCCGTGTCTCGGCTACACGCGTTTCGGCGACGCCGTAGCGCGTGTCCTGCTTTCCCATCCAATAAGGCGAACCGTTCGGCACGATGAGTATCGCTGCCCCGGCCTGCGCCAAGGCCTCGCAGACTTCCTCCGCCCAGATATCCTCGCAGACCGGAACGCCGAGCGGCACGCCACGGAAATTGATCGGCGCCGGGAGAGGGCCCGGCGCAAAGACGCGCTTCTCGTCGAACACACCGTAATTCGGCAGGTTGTTCTTGTAGCGGACCGCCTCGATGCGGCCTTTGTCGAGCAGCGCCACGGCATTGTATACGAACGGCGCATCGCCCCAGGGCAGTCCCATCAGAACGGCGGGGCCGCCATCGCCCGTATCCAGCGCAAGCTGCTCGCAGGCCTCACGCGCGGCCTTTTGGAGAGTGGGCTTGAGCACGAGATCCTCGATGGGATAGCCGGTCAGGTAAAGCTCGGTGAAAACGATAACATCGGCGCCGGCCTCGGCCAGCCGGCCGCGGACCTTCCTCGCCTTGTCGAGATTCTCCTCGATTTCGCCCACGACGGGGTTGAGCTGCGCGAGCGCAAGCTTGAAGCTGTCGGTGATCACTTCAGCCATGACGGGAACTTAAACGGAAATCATCCAAAAAAGACTCGTCATGCCCGGCCGAAGTGCCCGGGCATCCACGAATTTTAAGCGCAAAGATCGAAGACGTGGATGGCCGGTACAAGCCCCGCCATGACGAACTGTGGGTGGCGAACCGGCAACGCGTACCGCCTACTCCCCGGCGACGATGGATATCTCGGGCTCGGGCCGCCCTTCCCGCTCCCGCTTGAGCCTCTCGGCCACGATGAAGGCAAGCTCGAGCGATTGGTCGGCATTGAGGCGGGGATCGCAATGGGTGTGGTAGCGGTCCGAGAGATCTGTCTCGGTGACGGCCTTCGCGCCGCCCACGCACTCGGTCACGTTCTGTCCCGTCATCTCGACATGGATACCGCCGGCATGGGTGCCTTCGCTCCGATGGATGTCGAAGAACGCCTCAACCTCAGACAGGATCAGGTCGAAGGGACGCGTCTTGTAGCCGCTGCCTGCCTTGATGGTGTTGCCGTGCATCGGGTCGCAGGCCCACACCACGCACCGGCCCTCGCGCTCGACCGCGCGGATCAAGCCGGGCATATGCTTCCCGACCTTGTCGGCGCCTAACCGGCAGATCAAGGTCAGCCGTCCGGGCTCGTTCTGCGGACTCAGCAAGTCTATTAGCTTGAGCAGCTCATCCGCCCCAAGGCTCGGCCCGCACTTCACGCCGATCGGATTCTTGATGCCGCGCAGATAATCCAGATGTGCATGGTCGACCTGGCGCGTTCGGTCGCCCATCCACAGGAAGTGGCCCGAAGTCGCGTACCAGTCGCCCGAGGTGGAATCGATGCGAGTGAACGCCTGCTCGTAGCCGAGCAGAAGCGCTTCGTGACTCGTGTAGAAGCTCGTCGTGCGCAGTTGCGGAGTGTTGTCGGAAGTAAGTCCGATTGCGCGCATGAAGCGCAATGTGCCGGCGATCTGCTCGGCCAGCTCCTGGTAGCGGTGTCCTGCGGGGCTGTCCTTGACGAAGCCGAGATTCCACTGATGCACATGCTCGAGATTGGCATAGCCCCCTTGCGCGAAGGCGCGCAGCAGATTAAGCGTGGCGGCCGACTGCCGGTAGGCCATCAACATGCGCTGCGGGTTCGGCGTGCGCGCTTCCGCGGTGAAATCGATACCGTTGACGATGTCGCCGCGATAGCTCGGCAGCTCCTTGCCACCTAGCGTCTCGGTCGGCACCGAACGGGGCTTTGCGAACTGGCCGGCGATGCGTCCGAGCTTCACCACCGGCGAGCCGCCAGCATAAGTGAGAACCACGGCCATCTGAAGGAACACGCGGAAGAAGTCCCGGATGGTGTCGGCGCGGTGCTCGGCGAAACTCTCGGCGCAGTCGCCGCCCTGCAACAAAAAGGCCTCACCTTGCGCGACGCGGGCGAGCTTGGCCTTCAGCTCCCGCGCCTCGCCTGCAAATACCAGCGGCGGGAAGCTCGAAAGCTGATCTTCGACGCGAGCGACCGCGCCCAGGTCGGGGTAGACCGGGGCCTGCCCGATCGCATTTGTGCGCCAATTGTCCGGGCTCCAACGCGGTGCCATCGGGGGTCTCCTTTAGAGTCAACGCTATATAGGCGATTGCCAGAGGCGTGGCTAGGCAGCAACCCGTTGCATGTTCTCTTCACTAGTGGTTGGTCAGATACCCTACTCGATGTCGAAGACGACGCCCGCTCCCCCAAGGGAGAGCGGCAGCGGAGGGATAGGGAGGGGGGTCGAAACAGAGACTCATCGCATCCTCTTCACTCCTGGTTCGTCACACCCCCTCACCGGGAGGTGCCTGTCTTAGGCAGCCGTGTGATTGCCTGCCCTTTGGCGCTACCCGAAGCGCGGGCAGTTGTGCCACCATGCGGCGCCATGGCCATACAGGAACCGAGTTTCAGCATCGGCATCGAGGAGGAATATCTCCTCGTTGACAAGGAGAGCCGCGACCTCACGCCTGAGCCGCCGCCGGCGCTGCTTGCCAAATGCGAGGAAGCGCTGCGCGGACAGGTCAGCCCCGAGTTCCTGCGCTCGCAGATTGAGGTCGGCACACGGGTCTGCGGGTCGATGCAGGAAGCGCGCGATCAATTGGTCCACCTCCGTACCACGGTCGGCCGCATTGCCGACGACTTCGGCCTCGCTCCCATCGCCTCCTCGACGCACCCATTCGCGAAGTGGCAGAGCCAGCACCACACCGACAAGGAGCGTTACAATGTGCTCGCCAAGGACTTGCAGCACGTGGCGCGGCGACTGGTCATTTGCGGTATGCATGTCCATGTGGCCATAGAGGACGAGGATCTCCGCATCGATCTGCTCGGCCAGGCGGCCTACTTCCTGCCGCATCTCCTCGCGCTCTCGACTTCCTCGCCCTTCTGGCAGGGCAACCCGACCGGGCTCAAATCCTATCGGCTGTCGGTGTTCGACGAGCTCCCGCGCACAGGAATTCCCCACCAGTTCTCCAGCTACAGCGAGTATGCGCGCACCATCGAGCTGCTGGTGAGCGCGGGGCTGATCCCGGACGCCACCAAGATATGGTGGGACCTGCGGTCCTCGGCGCGCTTTCCAACGCTCGAGATGCGCATCACCGATGTGTGCCCGCTGATGGAGGACGCCATCGCCATCGCCTCGCTCTATCGCTGCATCCTGCGGATGCTCTATCGCCTGCGCCGGCAGAACCAGCGTTGGCGCCATTACCCGCCCTTCCTGGTCCGGGAGAACCGGTGGCGGGCGCAGCGCTACGGCACCGAGCAGGGGTTGGTCGATTTCGGCAAGGGCGCGGTCGTTCCCTTCGGCACGTTGCTTGAGGAGCTGTTTGACCTGCTCGCCGAGGATGCGACCTATTTCGGCTGTGTCGCCGAGGTGGGCCACGCACGCACGATCCTACGGCGCGGGACGAGCGCCGACCGGCAGCTTGCCCGCTTCGAGGCGGTCAAGGCCCTCGGCGGCACGGAGCAGGCGGCGCTCGTCGCCGTGGTCGACGAGATCGTCGAGGAGACCGCCACGGTGCCTCAGACGGCGCGAGCTTCAACCCCACCCGTTATCCCGGCGTAAGCCTGACTCCGGTGTTCACTTGGCGGGTGACAGTCGCCACCTGCTCTCCCTCCCCCCTCGCGGGGGAGGTGAATCGAGCAGGACGCTGGAGCCTCTAAAGCGTGGTGGCCATGCCGCCGTCGACATTCAGCGCAGCGCCGGTGATGTAGCCCGCCTCGTCGGAGGCGAGGAACAGCGCGGCATTGGCGATGTCCTGCGGCGTGCCGAAGCGCCTAAGCGGCGTCTGGGTCATGAGCGCCTTGGCGATCATCGGGTTGGAGATGTAACGGCCGATCAGAGCCGTCTCCACATAGCCCGGCAGCAGCGTGTTCACGCGAATGCCGTAGGGCGCGTACTCGACCGCGAGGCTCCGCGACAGGGCCGACACGGCGCCCTTGGTCGCGGAATATACCGCCATCTGGCGCGTATGCTTCGCCGCCATCACCGACGACAGATTGATCACCGACGCCTTACCGGACGCCCTCAGGAGGTCGAAGGCCTCCCGCGCGCAGCGCACCGTACCGTCGAGATTGACCTGCCAGACCTTGTCCCAGGCCTCGTCGGAGGTGTGACGGAAGTCGGACCGCTCGCCGACGCCCGCGTTGTTGACCAGCACGTCGAGCCGGCCATGGGCTTCCTTGATCGCGCTCATAAGCCCCTTGACTTCCGCCGTATCGGTGACGTCGACAGTGTGAGTGGCTGCCGCGCCGTTGCTTTTGACGATGGTCTCGGCGACGGAGTTCGCCGCGTCCGCGTCGCGATCGGCGACGATCACCTTCGCCCCCTCGCGCGCGAAGGTCTCGGCAATAGCCCGGCCGATGCCGGCGCCTGCCCCGGTGACCAGCGCGATCTTGTCCTCAAGCCGCCGCATCGGATCCCTTGATCGGCGCCGGGTGCTCCCATTTGTGGCGCATTGTCACCAGCTCCTCGGCGACGCTCGGATGGAGCGCCATGGTGGCATCGAGTTGCGCCTTGGTGACGCCGAGCATGAGTGGCACAGCGGCCATCTGTACAATCTCCGCCGCGTCCGGCCCAAGGATGTGACAGCCAAGCACCTTGTCGGTCGCGCCGTCGATGACAAGCTTCATCAGCATCCTCTCGTTCCGCCCGCTCACCGTCGCGCGCAACGGCCTGAAGCTCGATTTGTAGATATCGATGTTGTTATACATCGCCCGCGCTTTCGCCTCGGTTAGGCCGACCGTGCCGATTTCAGGCTCGGAGAACACGGCGGTCGGGACGAAGGTATAATCGATTGGCGTGGGCCTATCCTGGAACACGGTCTCGACAAACGCGTTCGCCTCGCGAATGGCGGCCGGGGTAAGGTTCGCCCGGTCCGTCACATCGCCAACGGCATAGATACTATCGACGGACGATTTGGAGAACGCATCGACCACCACTTGGCCGTTCCAGCCGAGCTCGACACCGATCTGTTGCAGGCCGAGCCCTGCGGTCCTCGGCACCCGCCCGGTGGCGCCCATGACAAGCGCGGCGGAAATCGATCCGCCCTCCTTGAGATTGACGCGATAGCTGTCCTTCTCCTTCTCGATGGAGGCGACATTGGTGTCCATGCGCAGATCCACGCCGAGGTTCCGCATGGCGTCGGCCAGACCGTCGCGGAGGTCGTCGTCGAAGCCGCGCAGCACCTGGTCCCCGCGATAAAGCACGGTGACCGCAACTCCGAGTCCGGCGAAGATCGAGGCAAACTCCATGCCGATATATCCGGCCCCGATGATGGCGATACTTTCGGGCAGCGCCTCCAATTGGAAGCACTCGTTCGAGCTGATGAGATGCTGATGGCCGGGTACATCCGGCATGGCCGGATGAGCGCCGGTGGCGACCAGGATAACTTTGGAGGTGATCGGCTTCTCGCGGTCGGCGAGCAGCACGGTGTGCGGCGACTTGACGACCGCCCGCGTCAGAAAGCGATCCATCCCGGCCGCCTCCAGCGTCCGGGTGTAGAGGCCGTTCAGGCGGTCGACCTCACGTCGCACGTTGTAAATCAGGGTCGGCCAGTCGAAGCGCAACCCCTTGCAGGTCCAACCGTAACCCCGGGCGTCCTCGATCTCGCGGTTGTAGCGGCTGCCATAGACGAGCAGTTTCTTCGGCACGCAGCCGCGGATCA
>JBOHJE010000010.1:0-6686 GCA_050728375.1 Methyloceanibacter sp. | reverse complement strand
CCTCGGACACTTCGTCGGCGGAGTCGGCGTTGAGCTGGCCGTAGTTCTGGATGCCGATGTCGTTCAGAAGGTTGAGCTGCGACTCGAGATAGTTGATGTGTCCCTCCTCGTCGGCCAGCAGCTCCTCGAATAGGTCCATGGTCACGTAGTCCTCCTCCTTCCGGCAGGCGGCGCGGGCTTCCATGTACAGCGCCCGGGCGCCGTACTCGGCCTTCAGATCGCATTCGAGGATCTCCTTGATGTTCTGGCCAATCATCAAGGGATCGAGATGCTGCATGTTGGGGAAGCCTTCGAGGAAGATGATGCGATCCACTAACTTGTCGGCGTGATGCATTTCCTCGATGGACTCCTCGCGCTCCTTCTTGGCGAGCTTGGTAAAGCCCCAGTCGTCGAGCAGGCGGTAATGCAGCCAATATTGATTGATGGCGGTCAGCTCGCTCACCAACGCCTTGTTGAGATACTCGATAACACGCGGATTGCCCTTCATTTGCCCATTCCTCCTCTCAAACCTACATTCATCATGACGCGTTCTCTCCGGCGCGGCTAGCCTCGTGCGGCTACGGGTTTTCGATTGGCGAGCGGTGCGGGAGCGACGCCGCCGAACCCGGTCCCTCCTGGTCATACGCGACCATGAGCTTGGCGACGAGCGGCAAACAATTCCCGCAGGACGGCCTCTTGCCGAGGTGGCGGTAGATGAGCCCGGGGGTCAGCACGACATGCGGCTGGACCGTGCGCAACGCCGAGACGGTCTCGGCGATGTCCTTTGCGGTAATCATGGTGCAGGAGCAGACGATCATGCTCGGCTTTGTCGCAAAGAAGCATGGGTTACGCCAGTCTTCGCGATGGCGGCGATCTGAGTATCGAGCTAGACCGCTTCACCCATCAGCGCGCGCGAACCCTCGTCAGGAGCGCGAAGCGCTCGGAGGGCTGAGCCGTGACCACGTCTCGCCGCCAAGTTCCTCCGCTCTCTGCCCTTGCTTGGATTCTGGTGATGGCGATCTTTGTCACCGTCTCCGGCGGAGCTGCGCAGGCGAAGAATGGCAAAATCCGGGTCAATCCCCTACGAGAAGAAGCCAATCACATTCATGGAACCCGTTTTACAGAAGACAATCCGGTGGTCGGGTATTTGCCCAGTGGGCCCCGAGCACCCCGATTGGGGCGTCATGCGAGTGCGTGCAAACGGTCGAGCATAAGGTCACCCGACACCGCCGCGGTCATTGCGCAACAGTGAGGCCTTAGACTGGCGGTTATGACCGCGCCTTACGGAGGAAGCGGTAATGGCTCCACAGCAGGCGGGCGGCGACGGCCCGCCACGGGCGCCAAGCCTCGGCGATCTCGATCATCGACTTAGGGCTCGGCCGATCGTCGAGACCTAGTGCGTCCTTGACCGCGTGCTGCAGCGCGAGATCTCCTGGCGACCAAGCGTCAGCCCTCCCCAAGCAGACCAGCAAGTAGATGTCGGCAGTCCATGGCCCGATACCCTTCAGAGCGGTCAAGCGCGCATGGACGGTTTCGTCGGTCTCTTCCGCCAGGCCATCGAGGTCGAGGGCGCCCGCCTCGATTGCCTCGGCCACACGGCGAAGCGTGGCGATCTTGCTCGCCGACAGACCGGCTCGTCGCAAGTCCCCATCCGGAGCGGAAAGAAACTTGGCCGCGCTGAACGGTCGTACAGAGGCCTCTAGGCGTCCCCAAATTGCCGCGGCGCTTGCGGTGGACAGTTGCTGGTCTGCGATCACGCGTGCCAAGCCCTCAAATCCCGGCGCGCGACGGCGGAGTGGAGGGTCGCCGGCAAGCGCGTGCACGCGCGCCAGATATGCGCAAGAACCGACAAGGGCGGTGACGCCTTCGCGCAAATCGTCCTCGCCGATGATCCTGCGCATTTGCAGATTTCCCGGTATTTGTCGACCACTTACCTTGTCAACCAGACCGCTTAGTCGAGTCTTAAGTGGTCTCTGCTACCACGGCTGGGAGGAGTTAGGGTGGGCATAGGGTCATGCAACCGGAAGATTTCCGGCCGGAGGATCTTTTCGGCAGGCCGCGAGCTCAAAGTCACGCCCGCTCCCCTTCTTGCGGCTCGCAAGGACGGCGAAGCCAAGGCCGTAGCGGGCTATAGGTTGTCGATCAGGACGCCGGCCAGCAGGATCAGATAGGCGATCAGCAGCAAGCCGAGCCCGTAGAAGGTGAAGATCGGCAGGTTCACGATCTGACCGAGGACGACCAAAATCGCGAGAACGAGCGAGATGAAGAAGGTCTCCCGCCGCGGCGTGCTCAGGTGAAAGTTCATTGGTGCCCCCTGGTCAGTAGGTGTTCCGGAGAATCGCAAGCCCCAAAGTCTAGCGGTAAAGCGGCGCCGCTGTCATCGCCCGCATCCTTAAGAGTCGGTTCTCAAAGGCACCTTCTCGCGCTGGCGCAAGGGTGGCACGGGGACGGCGGCATCGCCGAGCAGCTCGGCCTTGCTGTCAACCAGATTGACGATTCCGATCATGATGTCGTTGAGCTGGAAGTCCTTGGGCGTGTAGATGGCCGAGGCGCCGCACTGCTTCAGGATGTTGACGTCCTCTTGCGGGATGATGCCGCCGACGACGACTGGCACGTCGCCGAGGCCCGCCTCGCGCAGGCGTTGAACCACGTCGCGCACCAGCGAGACATGCGAGCCGGAGAGGATGGAAAGCCCCACGACATGGGCGCCGGCCTCGCGCGCCTGCTCGACGATCTCCGCCGGCGTAAGACGGATGCCGTCATAGACCACGTCCATGCCGACATCGGTTGCGCGCACGGCGATCTGCTCAGCGCCATTGGAATGTCCGTCGAGGCCCGGTTTGCCGACGACGAAGGTGAGCTTGCGGCCGAGCTTGCCGGAGACCTCTTCGACGAGCTTCCGCACCTGCTCCAGCCGTTCGGCTTCGATGTGATGCTTGGCGCCGATGCCGGTCGGCGCGCGATACTCGCCGAACACTTCGCGCAGGACGCCGCCCCATTCGCCGGTGGTGACGGCCGCCTTCGCGGCGGCGATCGACGGCGGCATGATGTTGCGGCCCTCGGCGGCGGCTTCCTTCAACTCGACCAGCGCCTGACGCACGGCCTTCTCGTCGCGCTGCTGCCGCCAAGCCTTTAATGCCGCGATCTGCTCGAGCTCTACCGCCTCGGGCACGGTGAGAATGCCTTCGATCCCCGCGTCGAGCGGCGACGGCTCGGTCTCGATATAGGCGTTGACGCCGACCCGCACCTGATCGCCGCGCTCAATGGCGGCGACTCGCTCGGCGTTGGCCGCGATCAGCGCTTCTTTCATGTAGTCGATCGCCGCGACCGCGCCGCCCATGGCATCGAGCTTGGCAAGCTCGGCGCGGGCCTGCTCCTTCAGCTCCTCGACCTTGCGCTCGATCTGCTCGGAGCCGTCAAAGATGTCGCCATAGTCGAGGAGGTCGGTCTCGTAGGCCACGATCTGCTGGAGCCTGAGCGACCATTGCTGATCCCAGGGACGCGGCAAGCCGAGCGCCTCGTTCCACGCCGGAAGCTGCACAGCGCGGGCGCGCGCGTTCTTCGACAACACGACCGCAAGCATCGACAGCAGGATGCGGTAGACATTGTTCTCGGGCTGCTGCTCGGTGAGCCCGAGCGAGTTGACCTGGACGCCGTAGCGGAAGCGGCGGAGCTTGGGATCCTCGACGCCATAGCGATCCCTCGCGATCTCGTCCCACAAATCGACGAAGGCGCGCATCTTGCTCATTTCGGTGACGAGGCGTACGCCGGCGTTGACGAAGAAGCTGATGCTGGCTACGATGCCAGGAAACTCCTCGGCCGAAACTTCTCCCGAATTCTTCACCTCATCGAGAACGGCCTGCGCCGTGGCGAGCGCAAAGGCGAGCTCCTGCGCCGGCGTCGCGCCGGCTTCCTGGAGATGATAGGAGCAGACATTGGTGGGGTTCCATTTCGGCACCTCGCGGTTGGTAAAAACGATCACGTCTTTGATCAGCCGCAGAGATGGCGCCGGCGGAAACACATACGTTCCGCGCGAGAGATATTCCTTGAGGATGTCGTTCTGCACCGTCCCGGTGAGCTTGGCTCGGTCGACGCCTTGCTCGTCTGCGAGCGAGACATAAAGCGCGAGCAGCCAGGCGGCTGTGGCATTGATGGTCATCGAGGTGTTCATCTCGGCGAGCGGGATGCTTTCGAACAAAGCGCGCATGTCGCCGAGATGCGAGATCGGGACGCCGACCTTGCCGACCTCGCCGCGGGCGAGCGCCTCATCGGAATCGTAGCCGGTCTGGGTCGGCAGATCGAAGGCGACAGAAAGGCCCGTCTGCCCCTTGGAGAGGTTCTTTCGGTAGAGCTCGTTGGACGCCTTGGCCGTCGAATGGCCCGCATAGGTACGGAACATCCACGGCTTGTCGCGCTGCTGTGACTTTTTGCTCATGTTTTGCCCAGTCACTTCGCTCGGCTGCATCGAAGCATGCTCGATGCCTTTGAGCAACTATACCCTAGCCGGCTTCGAAAAAGCGCAGGGCGACGCCCGGAAGCGCCGCCCTTCGCTCTCCGACGCCTAACGGCGACCGGCAGTCTTACCGGAGTGCACTCTTGGACTGCTTATACTGCTCAATATCCTCAACCCCGGCCCGGCGCAGTCTCTTAGGCACATCGTCAGGTCCCGGTGGCTCCTCGACGTCGCTGCCAATGGCCGTTGCCATGCCGGACCCCGCATACGGCTCTGGGGGCTCACTTGCATCGACCGGGGTTGCCTCCTCAATGTCGCTGCCGATGGCTGCCGCCATGCCAGAGCCCGTGTATTCCGGTGTAGGCTTGTCACGATCGGTCGGGTCAGCGTCCTCGACGGCGCTGCCAATTGCCGCCGCCATGCCGGAAGGCGTGTAGGCTTCCTCCTCGGCTGCGGCGTCCTGGGCGCTCGCGGGTGCTAGTCCCAGGCCAAGGGCGAATAGGGCACTCGTACCGAGCAGCGTCAATTTCGAAACTGTCATTACTGCCTCCTTTTCGATCTGTTCCCTTTAGGCGGCTGCCTCTAATCGCGGTTTGTGTTCCACGCGCCTAGTGGGCGAACTCATCCAGTTGGCCACAGTTCCATCATTTTTGGCCCGCGGAGGCCAAGCCCGGGCGCGCGAAAACGAAGGGCGGCGCCCTGAAGCGCCGCCCCCAGCCGTCACGTCAGTGAGCTGGGACCCAGTAGGTCGAACTCTTGCTCTTGGCGCCTTCCTCTTGGCGCCTTCGCTGTCGGAGCTGGCCTTCACGCCGGTGCCGCCCTGGTCGGCCGCCTTGTCGTCGCCGCCGCCCCGCATCGGGCCTGCGCCTAAATGCCAGGGCTGCGGCGGCGGTCATCAATGTTGAAGTTATTCTGTGCCGGTTGAACGCCTTCGCGTGGGGAACGTCCCCTTCCGAAGGGAGTTGCTACCCCGGTGAGGGCTTCAGAACACGACGGCGTGAGGCCATAGGGGCAGGAATAGCGGCACCCTGGGTGCGCGATTCGGCCACTGGGCAGGCGGGGTCATTTTTGCTAACCGTCCTCCCGATTGGGCGGGCGAAAAAGCGGCCGCGCCCGGGAATTGCGGCAGCTTTGGGGCTGCCTTGTGGTAACGCTGCGGCCGCAAACATGTTGCAGTCGCGAGATGAATGAACGACAATTGCCGCAGTGCAAAAACAATCGGAAAAAGTGGGCTGGGGGATAACCGGATGAACGAGATGTCGCTAGCAGCAGTTTCTCCTGAGACGTCTGCGCCCGCGGGCGAGATCAAGGATCTCTACGAGATCGGCGAGATCCCGCCGCTCGGCCATGTGCCGAAGAATATGTATGCGTGGGCGATCCGGAAGGAGCGCCATGGCCCCCCCGACGAGGCCATGCAGGTCGAGGTGCTACCGACATGGGAGCTCGACTCCCACGACGTGCTCGTTCTCGTGATGGCGGCCGGCGTCAACTACAACGGCGTGTGGGCGTCTCTCGGCCAGCCGATGTCGACCCTCGACGTCCATAAAAACCCTTATCACATCGCCGGCTCCGATGCGTCCGGCATCGTCTGGGCGGTGGGCTCTAAGGTCAAACGCTGGAAGGTCGGCGACGAGGTCGTCATCCACTGCAATCAGGACGACGGCGACGACGAGGAATGCAACGGCGGCGACCCGATGTTCTCGCCGTCGCAGCGCATCTGGGGCTACGAGACGCCCGACGGCTCCTTCGCCCAGTTCTGCCGCGTGCAGGACCGCCAGCTGCTGGCGCGGCCCAAGCACCTGACCTGGGAGGAGAGCGCCTCCTACACGCTGGTGCTCGCCACCGCCTACCGCATGCTGTTCGGGCATCGCCCGCATGTCATCCGGCCCGGCCACAACGTGCTGGTATGGGGCGCCTCGGGCGGCCTCGGCTCGATGGCGGTGCAGCTCATCGCCACCACCGGCGCCAACGCCGTCGGAGTGGTCTCCGAGGACGACAATCGCGACTTCGTCTTGCAGCTGGGGGCGCGCGGCGTCATCAACCGCAAGAAGTTCAACTGCTGGGGCGAACTGCCCAAGGTGGGCACCCCCGAGTACGACGCCTGGTTCAAGGAGGTGCGCAAGTTCGGCGCCGCCATCTGGGAGGTCACGGGCAAGGGCAACAATGTCGACTTCGTGTTCGAGCACCCCGGCGCGGCGACCTTCCCGGTCTCGGTGTTCGTGGTGAAGCGCGGCGGCATGGTGGTGATCTGCGC
>JBOHJE010000009.1:0-24819 GCA_050728375.1 Methyloceanibacter sp. | reverse complement strand
CCGCTCGCCACCGCGCCGGTCTCCGCCAGGGACAAGACCGCCGCGGTCGTCGGCGGCATCATTGCGGGCGCCGCGATCGGCGCCGCCGTGTCGAGCTCCATCGATCATCCGAGGAAGGTCTACGTGCCCGGCCCGCCGCCGCCAGACCCCTGGGGACGCGCTTTCTCGCCCAAGCCCGGCATCTTCTGCTATCCGGCGAGACGCGCCTGCTACAACGCGCGCGGCATCTATAGCGCCAATTGGACCTACACGATCTACGCACGGTAAAGGGGGCGATCATGTCTATATCCCGGATTTGGAAGACGACCATCTGCCTCCTCGCCGGCGTCGCGATGTTTGCCGCGACGGGCCTTGCGGAAGACGAGATCGACAAGGAGATGGACGAGGCGTGGAAGGACGCGATCGGCGACCAGGAGCCGGTGCTGACCCAAAAGCAATTCGCGCTCCTGAATAACCTCGCGTTCCAGGCGGCCGCGACGAAGGTCTGTGACGGCTACACGCTCGACGGCAAGAAATTCGACGCCGGCATGACCGAGGCCACCTCGCCTCCGCCGCCCGACATGTCCCCCGAAGAGACGAAACATTGGGAGACGGCGGTGCTGATCCGCTTCGGCACGACCTACGGGTTGCTGCTGGCGGAGGGTAATGACGAGCCGGACGATTTTTGCGCCAGCGCGGCCGAGCTCAAGGGCGACAAAGACGCGCCGAATGTCTGGCAATAGCGCCGATACATCAGGCTTCGAGGTTCAGGCGAGCGCCCCTAGCGGCGCTCGCTCCTTATTCGGCAGCGGCCGGAACTTCGTTCCAGCCTCCGGTTGAGAGCGCCATCACCTTAGCGGCTGCCCTGATCTCCTGCGCCAACGCCGCGTCATCGACGGCGCGCGCGACGACCATCCCGCCGACGCAGAGTGCGGCGATGGCGAGCGCCTCTCGCCGTCTGCCCGATCCATTTGCGCGCAGCCCCTTTTCCAGCTCGCCGACGATCGCCTTGAAGACTTGACTATAGGCGCGCCGCACCGGCGCGCCGCCGCGCGCCACGTCAGACGGGAGTGCAATGAGCGGGCATGAGCCTTCGCGATCCGCGAGATGTTGCTTTGAGAGATACGCGTTGACGATCTGACGCGCGAGGATCTGCGCAGGAGCCCTCAGATTTACCTCGAGCTCGGGCCAGCGCGCGCCAGGGTCGCAGGAGAGCGCGTGCGTCACAACCTCGGCGTAAAGCTCCTCCTTGGATTCGAAGTGATTGTAGAAGCCACCGCGCGTGAGGCCGGCATCCGCCATGATCTCGTCGATCGAGACGCCGGTGAAACCGTGCCGGTTGAAGAGCTGACGCGCACTATCGACGATCCTCGCTCGCGTCTTCGCCTTGTGCTCCTGTGTGTAGGGCATTCGTCGTTCCCTTTCTTGCCGCAACTCCTCCCGTCGCTCGACGTAGCTTAGCGCAACTGTAAAATATGTTCTTGAACATATTTTGATCTCCGGGACACTCGCTCCAGACCCGGCGACAATGGCCGGCCAAGAATCTGGAGGGCTTACCCATGGCAAAACTGGATATCATCGGATTTGACATCTCGAACTGGGTGCGCGCCGCGCGCATCGCCTGTGAGGAAAAGGGCGTCGCTTACGAGCTCACGACCAACGGCATGAAAGACTTCGCCGACATGAAGTCGGAGGGCCACCTACGGATGCATCCTTTCGGGCGCATTCCCGCGATGCGGCACGGCGATGTATTGGTTTTCGAGACGCTTGCCATCGGCCATTACATCGACCGCATGTTCGAGGGACCGAGACTCGTGCCGGAGGACCCGCTTGAGGCGGTCCGCATGGAGCAGTGGGTGAGCTCACTCGTCGACTATGTGTCGCGCTCCATCATGGGCCGCTGCGTCGTGCAGTACGTGCTGCCACGCTTCACGGGCAAGGAGATCGACAGAGCGACGATCGACGCCGCAATTCCGGACATTCGCAGCCACCTCGCCATTCTCGATCGGGCGCTTGAGTGCGGGCCGTTCTTGCACGGCGAGAGGCCTCATCTCGACGACTTCATCCTGATGCCGATGATCGATGCGCTGGTTGCAATCGCCCCCGAGGGCCCTGAGCTCGTGTCGGAGGTGCCAAATGTGGCCGGTCATCGCGCAGCCTTCCGGGGGCGTCCGTCCTATCACAGGACCCTGCCGCAAATGTTCCAGCAGGCGGCCTGATCACCCCTGGTAAGGAGGCCCGGCGGGAAAATCCTCCCAGCCCTCCCGCCGGGCCTCCTGAACTCTGCTTGCGGCGCTTGACGCTTGCTTTATAAGCGCTGGGCAGAACCCAGCTAGGCATGCCCAAGCGCGAAGACATCAAGTCCATCCTGATCATCGGGGCCGGACCGATCGTGATCGGTCAGGCTTGCGAGTTCGACTATTCCGGAACGCAGGCGTGCAAGGCCCTGAAGGAAGAAGGCTACCGGATCGTGCTGGTGAACTCTAACCCGGCCACGATCATGACCGATCCGGAGTTGGCCGACGCCACCTATATCGAGCCGATCACCCCGGACGTGGTGGCCAAGATCATCGAGAAGGAGCGGCCCGACGCGCTGCTGCCGACCATGGGCGGCCAGACAGCCCTCAACACCGCGCTCAGCCTGCACCGCACCGGCGTGCTGGACAAATTCTGCGTCGAGATGATCGGCGCCCGCGCCGTAGTCATCGACAAGGCCGAGGACCGCGAGCTGTTCCGCGAGGCGATGAACAAGATCGGGCTCGAGACGCCGCGCTCGCGGCTCGCCGACGCCGCTTCGCTGAAGCGCGCCGACCGGGAGCGATACAAGGCGGAGATCGCCCGCATTGAGAATGATATCGCCGATCCCGAGGCGCGCATCCAGGCGCTTGCGCAATTCGAGACGCAATGGGCCGGCAGCGAGAGCGAACGCCGGCGCCGCTATGTCGAGAAAGGCCTAGTCGAGGCGCTGGACGGCGTCCAGGAGATCGGCCTGCCCGCAATCATACGGCCCTCCTTCACGCTCGGCGGTACCGGCGGTGGCATCGCCTATAACCGCGAAGAGTTCCTCGAGATCGTCGAGCGCGGGCTGGACGCTTCGCCAACCTGCGAGGTCCTGATCGAGGAATCGGTGCTCGGCTGGAAAGAGTACGAGATGGAAGTCGTCCGCGACAAGGACGACAACTGCATCATCATCTGCTCCATCGAGAATATCGATCCCATGGGCGTGCATACCGGCGACTCGATCACCGTGGCGCCGGCACTCACCCTGACCGACAAGGAATATCAGGTGATGCGCAACGCCTCGATCTCGGTCTTGCGCGAGATCGGGGTGGAGACCGGCGGCTCGAACGTGCAGTTCGCGGTAAACCCCGCCGACGGCCGGCTCGTCATCATCGAAATGAACCCGCGCGTGTCGCGCTCCTCGGCGCTGGCCTCCAAGGCGACGGGCTTCCCCATCGCCAAGATCGCCGCCAAGCTCGCGGTCGGCTACACACTCGACGAACTCGCCAATGACATCACCGGCGGCGCGACGCCGGCGAGTTTCGAGCCGACCATTGACTATGTCGTGACCAAGATCCCGCGCTTCGCCTTCGAGAAATTCCCGGGCTCGCAGCCGGTGCTGACCACGTCGATGAAGTCGGTCGGCGAGGCCATGGCCATCGGCCGCACCTTCGCCGAGTCGCTGCAAAAGGCGCTGCGCTCGCTGGAGACCGACCGTACCGGCCTCGACGAATTCCGCTTCGAGGGCATCGGCGAGGGCGACGACAAGAACGTCATCCGCGCCGCGCTCGGCACGCCGTCGCCCGACCGGTTGCTCAAGGTCGCGCAGGCGCTCAGGCTCGGAGTCGGCCACGATCAGATCTACGATTCATGCGGGATCGATCCGTGGTTTATCCGCCAGCTCCAGGACATCGTCGATGCGGAGGAGCGCGTGCGGCAGCACGGGCTGCCGCGGACGCCTTCGCAGTTCCGCGCACTCAAGGGGATGGGCTTCTCGGACGAGCGGCTGGCGAAGCTTGCCGGTCTAGACGCGGCGGAGGTCGCGAGCTGCCGCCGCACGGTCGACGTGCATCCGGTCTACAAGCGCATAGACACCTGCGCGGCGGAGTTCGCCTCCCCTACCGCCTATATGTACTCGACCTACGAGACGGGCTTCGCCGGACAGGCGCCGTGCGAGGCGCGCCCCTCCGAGGCCGACAAGATCATTATCCTTGGCGGCGGCCCGAACCGCATCGGCCAGGGCATCGAATTCGACTATTGCTGCTGCCACGCCGCCTTCGCGCTGTCCGCCGCCGGCTACGAGACCATCATGGTCAATTGCAATCCGGAGACGGTCTCGACGGATTACGACACCTCGGACCGGCTCTATTTCGAGCCGCTGACCGAAGAGGACGTGCTCGAGATCGTCCGCACGGAAGCCGCGAACGGCAAGGTCAAGGGCGTCATCGTGCAGTTCGGCGGTCAGACCCCGCTGAAGCTCGCCGCGGCGTTGGAGAAGGCCGACGTGCCGATCCTCGGCACCTCGCCGGACGCCATCGACCTCGCCGAGGACCGCGACCGCTTCAAGGTGCTGATCGACCGGCTCTGCCTCAGGCAGCCGCGGAGCGGCATCGCACGCTCCTCAGAGGAGGCGATACGGATCGGGCTCGGCTTGGGCTTTCCGCTGATCATCCGCCCCTCTTACGTGCTCGGCGGCAGGGCCATGGAGATCGTGCACGAGGAGAGCCAACTCGCGCGCTACATTGCCGAGGCCGTGGTCGTCTCCGGCAAGAGCCCCGTGCTGCTCGACTCATATCTGCGCGACGCCATCGAAGTGGATGTCGACGCCATCGCCGATGGCACCAGAGACGTATTCATTTGCGGGGTGATGGAGCATATCGAGGAGGCCGGTGTGCATTCGGGCGACTCGGCCTGCTCGCTACCTCCGCACTCGTTGAAGACGGAGATCGTCGCCAACCTCGAGCGGCAGACAGTCGAGCTCGCGCGCGCGCTGAACGTGGTGGGACTGATGAACGTGCAGTTCGCAATCCAGAACGACGAGATTTACATCCTCGAAGTCAACCCGCGCGCCTCGCGCACCGTGCCGTTCGTCGCCAAGGTAATCGGGCTTCCCATCGCCGGCATCGCGGCGGAAGTAATGGCCGGACGGAAGCTCGCCTCGTTCGGCCTCAAGCGGCCGAAATTCGATCATATCGCGGTCAAGGAGGCAGTATTCCCTTTCGCCCGCTTCCCGAGCGTCGATCCCGTGCTCGGACCGGAGATGCGCTCGACCGGCGAGGTGATGGGCATCGATCGCGACTACGCGGTCGCCTTCGCCAAGAGCCAGCTCGGCGGCGGCTCGAAGCTGCCCCTGTCAGGCACGGTATTCGTCTCGGTCAAAGACAGCGACAAGGAGAAGGTGGTCGCGCCTATCCGGCAACTCGCCGAGATGGGGTTCCGCGTCGTCGCCACGCGTGGCACGAAGCGTCATCTCGACGCGCATGGCATTGCTTGCGAGCGGGTGAACAAGGTTTTGGAAGGGCGGCCGCATATCGTGGACGCCATCACCAACGGCGAGATCGACATCGTGTTTAACACCACCGAAGGGGCCAAGGCGCTTGCCGATTCCTTCTCGATTCGCCGCTCGGCCTTGCTCAACCACATTCCCTATTATACAACCGTAGCGGGCGCCGCAGCCGTAACCGAGGCCATAAAGGCACTTCGGGAAGGCAGCCTTTCCGTGGCGCCCCTGCAGAGCTATGTCGGCAAAGGCGCAGCCGCCTAGCCGGCCCGGCTTGCCAGAATCGTCCGAAATCAACAGATTCTTGACTTGGACTGCCCAATTCCCGAACAGTAGCGGGTTCAGGGAGGTCCCCGAGGAGCTATGAGTGCAATGGAAAAGGTGCCGATGACGGCTGAGGGCTATGCCGCTCTGGAGGCTGAGATCAAGTATCTCAAGACGGTCGAGCGACCGCGTATCATCAAACTGATCGCAGACGCGCGCACCCACGGCGATCTCTCCGAGAACGCCGAATATCATGCCGCCAAAGAGCAGCAAGGCATCACCGAGGCGCGCATGGCCGACCTCGAGGACAAGCTGTCGCGAGCCGACATCATCGACGTGTCCAAGCTCAAGGGCGACCAAGTCATGTTCGGCGCGACGGTCACCCTCGTGGACGAAGACACCGACGAGAAGGTCAAATACCGCATCGTCGGCGAGATCGAGGCCGACGTGAAACAGGGCAAGATCTCGATCACCTCCCCGATCGCGAGGGCGCTGCTCGGCAAGCGCAGGAAGGACATCGTCGAGGTGTCGACGCCAGGGGGCGGTAAGTCCTACGAGGTGCTGAAAGTCCAGTTCAAATAGGCTTGAGTTTGCCAAGTCCGCAGCGCGGGCGTCATCCGCTGACGGCGGTCTGACTGAGACATTCCCACGGGCGCTCGGTCAGCGCGCGGCTTCCAGCCGACAGATCAAAGGCTTCGTCATATTCCTCCGCCGCCTCCTTGAAGACGCGGGCGAGAGAGCTGGCCTGTTTTGTCTTGGCGATGACGGCTTTGATGGTGCTCAACAGTTCGAGCTCGCCGGCCCCTGACCGCGATGGCGTTTTCCTACTTGTAGGCATCCTTCATGGATTCCGGCATATTGTCGCGCAGGATCTCCTTCAGCTCGAGCCGGTCCATGCCGTTGCCGAGGCGCGTGTCGAGCTGCGCGGCGCGGGCGAAAGAGGTGTCGTAATGCCGAAATCGATGCGCACGCCGAGCAGCGAATTCTCCAGGCTTTCGGTGTTGGGAAACGAGACGACCTCGAACAGGGCCGCCGGCCGCCATGGCCTCGGCCAACCGGAAACTCGTGGTCTGCTGCTGAACGCCGATCTTCTTGCCGGCAACCGCTTCGCGCACGCTCCCGACCGGCGTTCCCGCGCGATAGATGAGGGCATAGCTCGTGCAGAAATACGGATCGGAGAGGGTGATGCCGAACTCGCGTTCGCGATCACTCGTTCTGGTGATCGAGGAGATGTCGTTGAAGTCCACACCCGCACGCCTTTGTTCTTCACGAACTTGAACACGTCCTGGTCCTGCGAGCGAGCCGTAGACGTCAACCTTGCCGGTCGCCTTGAGCGCTCATGGACGCTGTCGAACTGGCTGATTTCGACCGCAGTGCTCATGGGCTCAGCGGATCGTTGGTACGGCGATCGAGGGACGCGACGGCGCCCATAGCGTGTGCCATTGACGTTGTCGCGAAATAATGTTCCGCGTCGGTACAGGTCTCCACCCGTCTGTCGGATTGAACCTCGGCATCGAGCGCACTCTGTCTCGAAGCAGACGGAGCTTGCCGATGCGGGCGACTGATATTTCCAGGCAAGCGGAATGGACTGGCCCCCGGCGGGGCGCTCGAGCGCCCTGCCCCGCATCCGCACGCTTCGGATCCGCAGGAGCCTCGCGCACATCCGCGCCGCGCGCCTCCTGCGCGGCGTTGCGCTTCCTCATCGCATCGACAATGGCGTCGCGGTCGGTGAGCCTGACGGAGTGGAGCTGGTCGAAGGCTCGGGATGTTCTCGATCTTAAAGTCGCGATCGTGGGGTGTTGATGAGCTTTTTCAGCCTGAGCGCGTGGTTCGCTTCCGAACGGACCCAAGGCGCTTTGACCGATTCCTTTGTCCAGATGATGATCGCCGCCTTGCAGCTGTTGAGCTGCCGCTCGATTTCCTCGAGGAAATCGTCGCCGGCGAGAACGTCGGTATCCCACCAGGTGCTGAAGCCGGCCTTCTCCAAATGCTTGGCGAGCCCAGCCGTCAGCTTCCGCCGCGATTGGGCGTAGCTGATGAAGACCTGACTTGTCGTCGCCCACGCCTTGCCCTTCGCGGTCCCGGCTGTAGCATTTAACCGGAAATCGAAGCTTCGGGGAACGCCCGTGGCTGCAGGTCCGGTGGGGAAAAGCGGGTTGGGGCGTCAAATTCACGCCAATACCGGCATCCAGAACCCCTCAATGATTACCCGGCGCGAGCTAACCAAAGGCGCAGCTTCACTCCTTGTCGTCAGCGGCTGCATGGCGCGCGGGAGGCCCGCGCGTGCCGGCCTCACGTTGGAGCGCGCGTTGGCGGACATCGAGGTCAAGATCGGCGGCAGGCTTGGCGTCGCGGTGTTCGACACGGGCTCTGGCTTCAGGGCCGGACACCGGGCGGGCGAACGTTTTCCCCTGTGCAGCACGTTCAAGTTGCTCGCCGCCGCCGCGATCCTTGCGCGAGTCGATGCCGGCAAGGATCGCCTCGACCGGCGCGTCGCCATCGCGCCGGGCGACATGGTCACCTATTCGCCGGTGACCGAGCGGCATATCGGAGGATCGCTGTCGCTTGCCGAATTGTGCGAGGCGGCGATCACGCAAAGCGACAACACCGCCGGGAATCTCCTGCTGGAGGCGCTCGGCGGACCGGAAGGCTTGACCGCCTACGCGCGGTCGCTGGGCGATGAGACGACCCGGCTCGACCGTGTCGAGCCCGACCTCAACGAGGCGCGGCCCGGCGATCTTCGCGACACCACGACACCTGTCGCCATGGTGGGCAATTTTCGTGCGCTGCTGGTCGGAAACGCGCTCTCCGCCGGCTCTAAGGAGCAACTCACTGCTTGGCTCGTCGGCAACCAGACCGGCTATGCGCGATTGCGCGCGGGCCTGCCGGCCGCGTGGCGCGTCGGCGACAAGACGGGATCGGGCGAGCACGGCACCACGAACGATGTCGGCGCCGCATGGCCGCCCGGCGGCGCGCCGATCCTCATCGCCGTCTACCTGACCGAGACCGAGGCGGAGGCGGATGCGCGCAATGCCGCGCTGGCCGATGTCGCCCGCGCCGTCGCCGCCGCGATGCCCGGATGAACTAGGGCGTGGACGGAGGTCGGCCGGGCAGCGCCACGCGCAAAGAGGAGGCGGCGCCCTTGAGCGCCGCGAACTCCGCGAGGATCACATAGACCGGGATCGGCGCGAGGAAGGACTTCATGCGGCCCTTGTCCTCGAAGGCACGGCGGAACGCGCCCCCGGCGAGCCGGGACAAGAGCCTCGGCGAGATGCCACCGCCGAGATAGACGCCGCCGCGCGCGCCGAACACGAGCGCGATGTCGCCGGCAAAACTGCCGAGCCAGGCGGTGAACGTGTTTACCGTCTCCTCGGCGAGGTCATCATCGCCTTGAAGCGCGCGCGACAGGACGTCATTCGGCGCGAGCCTCTCCTCGTCGCGACCGTGCGAGGCGGCGACGGCGCGATAGAGATCGGAGAGGCCGGGGCCGGATAGCGCGCGCTCGAAGGAGAGGTGGTCGCGCCCAAAGCGCAACCGCTCGAGCAGTGCAAGCTCGCGCTCATCGTTGGCGCGGAGCGAGACATGGCCGCCCTGCCCCGGCACGGCGACCCATTGGGCTCCCGACCATACGAGACCCGCAACGCCGAGGCCGGTTCCCGGGCCGAGCACCGCCTTGGCCGCATCCTCGACGGGCGCATCGCCCCCGATCTGATGCACTTCTGCCTGGAGGAGATGCGGAAGCGACAGCGACAGCGCCTCGAAATCGTTCAGCACGTGGATGGTGTGCAACTCCGCGGCGCGGCAGAGCTCGGAGCGCGTGAAGGACCAGGGCGAATTGGTGAATTCGATCTCCTCGGAGGTGACCGGCGCCGCGACGGCAATGGCCGCGTGACGGGGACGCACCGCCAAGTCCGCAAGATAATGGCACATGGCCGCGGCCGGGGTCGGATGGCTCGCGCAGGGGAAGTCGCGGATTGCGGCGAGTTCGAGCGTGTCCAGATCGGCGACCGCGAAACGCGCATTGGTGCCACCGATATCGGCCACGAGGGCATGGTCCGGAATGTTCGTTTTACTCATGGCTTAGGCTCCGAGCGCGCCGCTAGGTGCCCGGTTGGTAACGCATTTCCACGCGGCCGGCGAGCCTTGCGGGGGACATGGCGGCCATCAGAATGCCGCTCCTTAAGAACACGCTGGCGGCGTAGATAAGGAGGAAACAGCATGCGGAACCACATGATCATCGCGAGTTTCGCTCTCGGCTTTCTCGTCTTGGCCGCGTATTCGGGGGCGACTCTCACCGCCGTCGCCCACGAAGGGCATCAGGCGAAATGCGATGAGACCGCCATGAACGCGCTCGAAGCCGACATACAGTCGATGGACGACGGAGAGGCCAAGACGACGGCCATCAAGGAAATGGAACTGGCGCAGGAGATGATGGAAAAGAACGACGTACAGGGCTGTGAGACTCACATCCACAAAGCCATGGAGGCCCTCGAGGAGTAGAGTCGCACTCCAATCAGGAAGCGAAGGCCATGTCCGATTCGACAACGCCCGGAGCGACAACGTACTGGCAAATCGTGGTGTTGGTGGGGGGCGTGATGCTAGCCGCCATGGGGGCTTCCGCCGTTGTGCTTTACGCCGGCATGTACAACGTCGCCGCCGATCTTCCTCACACCAAGCCGGTCTACTGGCTTCTCGAGACTGCGCGGGAACGGTCCGTCGCCGTTCGCGCAGCCGATATCCTCGTTCCAGCCGATTTGACCGACGCCAAACGCATCCTATCGGGCGCGGGTCAGTATGCGGAAATGTGCGTCGACTGCCATCTGGCTCCCGGCATGAAGAGAACCGAGATGAGCCAGGGCCTCTACCCGAGAGCTCCCGCGCTTCATCGCGGAAGCGGCCTCACGCTGGCCGAGGAATTTTGGGTGGTGAAGCATGGGCTCAAGATGACCGGCATGCCGGCCTGGGGCGTGACGCACAGCGACGAGCTTCTTTGGGACGTGGTCGCCTTCCTGCAAAAGCTGCCTGAGCTCACGCCCAAGCAATACCAGGACCTCGTGAGGACTGCTCCGTCGCACGACAAAGCGATGCAGCAAGGCACAGTCGGCGTTATGGAGACCATCATCCCTGACTAGGCCGATGGCTGCGTCTTAACCCTCAAAGGCGCAAACCGCGTGTTTTTTCCAATTGCTCCACCTAGAAATGGGCTGGGCCAGAACAACGAGTTCCCAGGCCTCGGGCCATTGCGTGCCCGGCGGTTACACGATCCGAAGTGAATCCAAGATGGCCAAGCTCTGGACTGTCGTTGAACGCATCTGGACGAGGGCGCGCCGTGGCGGCCTCTATTTGGCGCTCAGGTACTATGCCGCGGCAGCCATGCATGCGATTCATTACCTCATCTACGACAGACAGTGGGAGTGGGAAAGTCTCGACGCTGCTGAGGGTCTTCGCCACTGGCCCCTTCGAGTTCTACGTCGTGACGCCCCTTGGGAAAGAGACCTCACCCGACTCTGCCTTCCTGGTTGATGACGGCGCGCTACCGGACCACAATCCAAGCCGATTTCAGTGTTTAGCCGCCCAGGCGGGGCCTTCATGCTCGATAAGCTCGAATTCATCATCGCCCTCTCGCGAGAGCGGCATTTCGGCCATGCGGCCGAAGCCTGCGGTGTAAGCCAGCCGACATTCTCCGCCGGCATCAAGCAGCTCGAGGACACCCTCGGCGTACTGCTGGTCGAGCGGGGCTCGCGTTTCAGGGGGTTTACTCCGGAGGGCGAGCGCGTGCTCGACTGGGCAAGGCGAATCGTCGGCGACACCCGCGCGATGCGCCAGGAGGTCGATGCCCTGAAGCATGGGCTGTCGGGTCACATCCGCATCGCGGCCATTCCCACCGCGCTGGCCATGTGCTCGATGATCACGACCCCCTACCGGGCACAGCACCCTGACGTCAGGTTCACGATCTGGTCGCGAAATTCGATCGAGGTCTTGGGAATGCTCGAGAATCTCGAGGTCGACTCGGGGCTTACCTATCTCGACAACGAACCTTTGGGCCGTGTCCAGACCGTCCCCCTCTACAGCGAGCAGTACCGGCTTCTCGCCTCCGCCGACAGTCCGCTGGGGAATCGCGATGCGGTTACCTGGGCGGAGGTCGGACAGGTGCCGCTCTGCCTGCTCACCCCCGATATGCAGAACCGGCGCATCATCGAGGATCTGCTGCGTCAGGCGGGCTCGGAGGTGGCGCCCACCCTGGAATCGGACTCGATCGTTGTGTTGTTCGCCCATGTGAGGACCGGCCGCTGGGCCAGCGTCATGCCGGCAAAGCTGGCGGAGGTCCTTGGCCTCACCGAGAAGGTGCGCGCCATTCCCATCGTGGAGCCCGAAGTGTCCCACTCGATAGGCTTAGTGGTACCTCAGCGTAACCCTTTGACACCTTTGATCAATGCACTGGTGAGCGAGGCGAAGCAACTCGCACCCTTCCTAAGCGCGGAGGTGCCTTCGGGATCTGTGCCGAAGAAAGCAACGGCTCGCGTCAAGGCTTGAGGACCGCAGATCTCAATCGACTGCCGGGAATTGCGGCGATTCGATCAGGAATCCCGATCGGGCCACGGGGCTGCTTTATTGATTCCACAAGGTTTTTTCCCATTTTTGAGATTGCTCATAAACGCGGCTGGGCATGCCTCGATATGAAACATGGAACGCCGAGCGCGCGAGCGAAATCATCGCGCGGCATCGGCAAGAGAAGGGCGCTGCCCTTCCAATCCTGCATGCCTTGCAGGAGGTTTTCGGCTGCGTGCCCGAGGCCGCGGAGCCGCTGATCGTCGAGACGCTTAACATCTCCCGCGCCGAAATTCACGGCACAGTCACCTTCTATCACGACTTCCGTCGGGAGCCGCCGGGACGCCGGGTGCTGAAACTCTGCCGCGCCGAGTCCTGCCAGGCCGCGGGCGGGGAGGTACTCCAGGCGCGGGCCAAGGAAAAGCTCGGGATCGACATGGGCGAGACGACTGCTGATGCTCGCGTGACGCTGGACGCTGTTTACTGCCTCGGACTCTGCCATTCCTCGCCGGCCGCCATGCTGGACAAGGATGTGTACGGCCTACTGGACGAGGAGAAGCTCGACCGCCTGCTGCGAGAGGCGCAACGATGACGGCGCGCGTCTTCATCTCCCGCGATTCAGGCGCACTGTGCGTCGGCGCCGACAAGATCGCCGCCACCTTCCGCAAGGAAGCCGAGCGCCGGAACCTCGATCTCGAAATCGTGCGCACCTAATCGCGCGGCATGTACTGGCTCGAGCCTTTGGTCGAGGTCGATACGCCCGAGGGACGCGTCGGCTATGGGCCGGTCAAAGAGAGGGATGTCCCAGCGCTGCTCGACGAGGGAAACAAGCACCACTTGTTTCTCGGCATCATGGACGACGATCCGCGCTCGCTCGACGATTACCGCGCGCATGGCGGTTACAAGGGCCTGGAGAAGGCGCTCGAGATCGGCCCCGAAGCCATTGTCGAGGAGGTCACCAATTCCGGCTTGCGCGGGCGCGGCGGCGCCGGATTTCCTACCGGCATCAAATGGCGCACCGTGGCGCAGACGCCACCCCAACAGAAATACATCGTGTGCAACGCCGACGAAGGCGATTCCGGCACCTTCGCCGACCGGATGATCATGGAGGGCGATCCCTTCGTGCTCATCGAGGGCATGACCATCGCCGGCATCGCCGTAGGCGCCACTTACGGCTACGTCTATCTCCGCTCCGAATATCCCCATGCCATCGAGGCCATGACTATCGCCATCCGCGAAGCGCGCGCCGGCGGCATGCTGGGTCCGTCGTTGGCTGGCTCGAAATACGCCTTCGACATGGAAGTGCGCACCGGCGCCGGGGCCCTATGTGCGTGGCGAGGAAACCTCGCTGCTCGACAGCCTAGAGGGCAAGCGCGGCGAGGTTCGTGCCAAGCCGCCCCTCCCCGCCCATATCGGCCTGTTCGGCAAGCCGACGGTCATCAACAACGTGCTGTCGCTCGCGACCGCGCCGATCATCCTGTCCAAGGGCGGGCAGTTCTATCGCGACTTCGGCATGGGCCGGTCGCGCGGCACGATGCCGATCCAGCTTGCCGGCAACATCAAGCATGGCGGACTGTTCGAGACCGCCTTCGGCGTCTCGCTCGGCGAACTCGTCGACGACATCGGCGGCGACACGCGCTCGGGCCGCCCCGTGCGCGCCGTCCAGGTCGGCGGACCACTCGGCGCCTATTTCCCGCGCGAGCTGTTCGACACGCCGTTCGACTACGAGGCCTTTGCCGCCGCCGACGGCCTGATCGGCCATGGCGGCGTCGTGGTGTTCGACGACACGGTGGATATGGCCCATATGGCTCGGTTCGCCATGGAATTCTGCGCCATCGAGTCGCGCGGCAAGTGTACCCCTGCCGCATCGGCTCGGCACGAGGCATTGAATTGATGGACAAAATAATGGCCGGCGAGGATCGCGACGCGAATCTCGTCGTACTCGAGGACCCTTGTCACACCATGAAGCTTGGATCCCTTTGCGCTCTCGGTGGGTTCACCCCCTATCCGGTAATGAGCGCTTTGACCCATTTTTCCGAGGATTTCGGCGCCGAGAAGAAGCGCCTGCAAGCCGCTGAATGAGGAAAACGCGACATGACGATGATTAACGAAACCGATTACGGCACGCCGGTCTCGAAGGCCGAGAAGATGATCACGCTGACCATCGACGGCACTCCGGTCACCGTCCCGGAAGGCACGTCGGTCATGCGCGCCGCCATGGGCACACAGATCCCCAAGCTCTGCGCCACCGACATGGTCGAGGCCTTTGGCTCATGTCGTCTCTGCCTGATCGAGATTGAGGGCCGCAACGGAACGCCGGCCTCCTGCACCACGCCGGTCGCGGAAGGCATGGTGGTGCATACCCAGACGGATCGGCTGAAGCGCCTGCGCAAGGGCGTGATGGAGCTCTACATCTCCGAACACCCGCTGGACTGCCTGACCTGCTTGGCCAACGGCGATTGCGAATTGCAGGACATGGCTGGCGCGGTCGGCTTGCGCGAGGTGCGCTACGGCTACGACGGCGCCCGCCATCCCAATCCGGGCATCGACGCATCCAACCCCTATTTCACCTACGAGCCATCCAAATGCATCGTCTGCTCGCGTTGCGTGCGGGCTTGCGAGGAAGTGCAAGGCACTTTTGCGCTGACGATCGCCAATCGTGGCTTCAACTCCGTGGTCTCCGCGTCCATGGAGCACTCCTTCCTGGATTCCGAATGCGTGTCGTGCGGCGCATGCGTGCAAGCGTGTCCGACGGCTACCCTCAACGAAAAGTCCGTAATTGAAATCGGAACGCCGGAGCCCTCCGTCGTCACCACTTGCGCCTATTGCGGCGTCGGTTGCACATTCAAGGCCGAGATGCGGGGCAACGAGCTGGTGCGGATGCTCCCCTACAAGGACGGCAAGGCCAATCGCGGCCATTCCTGCGTTAAGGGCCGGTTCGCCTACGGCTACGCCAATCACGCCGACCACATCCTCAAGCCGATGATCCGCGAGAAGATCACCGATCCGTGGCGCGAGGTGACGTGGGAAGAAGCGATCACTTATGCGGCTTCCCAGTTCAAACGTATCCAAGCCAAATATGGACGCGGTTCGGTCGGCGGCATCACATCCTCCCGTTGCACCAACGAAGAGACGTATCTGATGCAGAAGCTCATCCGCGCGCCTTCGGCAACAACAATGTCGATACCTGTGCGCGTGTGGGTCATTCGCCGACCGGCTACGGGCTCAAGACGACCTACGGCACCTCGGCGGGCACACAGGATTTCGACTCTATCGAGAAGACCGACGTTGTCCTCATTATCGGCGCCAACCCGACCGACGCCCACCCGGTGTTCGGCTCCCGCATGAAGAAGCGCCTGCGGGAAGGTGCCAAATTGATCATTCTCGATCCGCGCCGCATCGATCTCGTTCGCACACCGCATATCGAGGCTGACTACCACCTGCCGCTGAGACCCGGCACCAACGTTGCGGTTGTCACGGCGCTGGCGCATGTGGTCGTCACCGAAGGCCTAGTGAACGAGGAGTTCGTTCGCGAGCGCTGCGATTGGGAAGAGTTCCAGGAGTGGGTGGCATTCGTCGCCGATCCTCGCCACAGCCCGGAAGCGATCGAAGAACTGACCCGCGTCAAGGCTGAGCTGGTTCGCGGCGCGGCCCGGCTCTACGCAACCGGCGGCAACGACGCCATCTATTACGGGCTTGGCGTTACGGAGCACAGCCAGGGCTCGACCACCGTCATGGCCATCGCCAACCTCGCCATGGCCACCGGCAATATCGGCCGCGAAGGCGTGGGCGTGAGCCCGCTCCGGGGTCAGAACAACGTGCAGGGCTCATGCGACATGGGCTCTTTCCCGCATGAGTTGCCCGGCTACCGGCATGTTTCCGAAACGGCCGTGCTGGAGAGCTTCGAAGCCGCTTGGGGCCGTCCGCTCGACGCCGAGGCCGGCTTGCGCATCCCCAATATGATAGACGCCGCGCTCGACGGCTCGTTCAAGGGCATCTACATCCAGGGCGAGGACATCATGCAGTCCGACCCCGACACGCAGCATATGGCGGCCGGGCTGGCGGCCATGGAATGCGTGGTCGTGCAGGACATGTTCTTGGTGGAGACCGCCAATTACGCGCATGTGTTCCTGCCGGGCTCGACGTTCCTCGAGAAGAACGGCACATTCACCAATGCCGAGCGGCGCATCCAGCTTGTGCGCAAGGTGATAGCCCCCAAGAACGGCTACGAGGACTGGCAGATCACGCAGCTCCTCTCAAACGCGCTCGGCTATCCGATGCACTACAACCATCCGTCCGAGATCATGGACGAGATCGCGCGGCTGACGCCGACCTTCTCGGTCGTGTCCTATGAGAAACTCGATGAGCTTGGCTCGGTGCAGTGGCCCTGCAACGAGAAGGCGCCGGAGGGAACGCCGGTCATGCACATCGACGGCTTCGTGCGAGGGAAGGGCATTCGTCATCACGGAATATGTGGCGACCGACGAAAGACCGGTCCCCGCTTCCCGCTGCTCCTGACTACGGGGCGTATCCTCAGCCAATACAATGTGGGCGCGCAGACGCGGCGCACTGCGAACGTCGCCTGGCACGAAGAAGATCGGCTGGAGATCCATCCCTTCGACGCCGAGAATCGCGGCATCCGGGACGGCGACTGGCTGAAGCTTGCCAGCCGCGCGGGCGAGACGTCGCTGAGGGCGCTTATCACGGAGCGCGTCGCACCGGGCGTGGTCTACACGACCTTCCACCATCCGAGCACCCAGGTGAACGTGGTTACGACCGATTTCTCCGACTGGGCGACGAACTGCCCCGAATATAAGGTCACGGCCGTGCAGGTGATGCCGTCCAATGGGCCCTCCGAATGGCAGGAAGAGTACCAGGAGCTATCGCGCGCCGCCCGGCGGATCGCCGAGCCTCTGGTGGCGGCGGAGTAGCTCCGCCGTCCCGCTGGGTTTTCCAGGACACTTTAGAGAACCACTCCCATGAAGCCCGAGCGCCTCGTCCATATGGCAAACCAGATCGGCCAGTTCTTCAAATATCAGCGGGCCGAAGAAGTGGTTCCGGGAATCGCCAGCCACATCAAGAAGTTCTGGGATCCCCGCATGCGCGCGGCGATCTTCGCCTATGTCGATCAGGGCGGCGAAGGGCTCGAGCCCCAGGTCAAAGAGGCGATCCTCCGCCTGAAGAACCCGGATGGTGCCGCGCAGGAGACGACCTTCCAGGGAACCTAGTGTCCAACCCCCAGATTGGGCTTGGCTAACCACCTGGATGGCCGGGACTAGCCCGGCCGCGACCAGGCTATCGTCTCCGAGAGGGTGATCGTGTTCGGCCTGACACCGGAAGAGCTTACCGCGATCAAGCTCTCGCTCCGCGTGGCGACCCTCGCCACGGTGGGGAGCCTGCCTTTCGGGGTCGCGATCGCCATGATCTTGGGGCGCGGACGGTTTCCCGGACGCGGGCTTCTCAACGCTCTTGTGCTGCTGCCCCTCATCATGCCGCCGGTGGTCACCGGCTACCTGCTGCTCATCCTGTTCGGGAAGCAAGGAACGATCGGGCGCTGGCTCGGCGAGACATTCGGCATCGTCTTCGCCTTCCGCTGGACGGGGGCCGCGCTCGCCTGTGCCATCATGGGCTTCCCATTATTGGTGCGGGCGGTTCAGCTCTCGGTCGAGGCCGTGGACAGGAGGCTCGAGCAGGCCGCCAGCACGCTCGGCGCGAGCCGGATCTGGGTGTTCCTCACCGTGACCTTGCCGTTGATTGCACCGGGAATCATTGCCGGAGCCATCCTGTGCTTCGCCCGGGCGATGGGCGAGTTCGGCGCCACCATCACCTTCGTGTCAAACATTCCGGGCGAGACGCAGACCCTGCCGAGCCTGATCTATACATTCACCCAGGTGCCGGGGGGAGACGCGGGCGCGCTCAGACTAACGGCGATCTCGATCGGGCTCTCGTTCGCGGCGATCCTCGCCGCCGAAGCGATAGCGCAAGCGGTTGGCCGCAGGGTGCGAGCCGACTAATCGGACGACGCGCTGCCCCTAGGGCATGATGGCAACACCCCACGGCAGACGGCCGACCGGAACCGACTTCTCGGGCTTGAGAGTCTCGACATCGATGACCGTTATGTCGTTGGTGAGGCCGTTGGCCACATAGTATTTCTTGCCATCGGGTCCAAGCTCGCCATGCCAAGGCCGCTGGCCGACGAGGATGTAGTCGATCACCTCCTTGGAGGCGGTGTCGACGACCGCGACGCGGTTCGAGGGTCCAAGCGGGCTGAACAGGATCTTGCCGTCGCGGGCGAAGTCCATGCCCACAGGCTGAAGCTGCTCCGGGCGCACGCCCGGCACCTCGAAGCTGATCTCCTGGGTCACCTTCCAGGTCTTGGGATCGATGACCGAGATCGTGCCGCCGACCTCCGAGGACACCCAAAGCTCCTTGCCGTCCGCGGTGAACTTGGCTTCGCGCGGCCGCGAGTCGACCAGCACGTTGGCGATCAGCTTATGTGTGGAGTTGTCGATGACGTGAGCCATGCTCGTGCTTTCCGAGGTCGCGACGGTGAGCTTACCGTCGGGACTCACGATCATGCCCTCCGGCTCGACGCCCACGGGGACCTCGGCCAGCACTTCGCCGCTCTTGATGTCCATGATGGTGACGAGGCTGTCGTCCTCATTGGCGATATATATTGTTTCGCCCTTGGGGTCGATGGCCATCAGCTCCGGGTCTGGGCCCGACTCGAGCGTGCGCGTGACTTCGAGCGTCTTGGTGTCGATCACGTCGATGATGTCGCCATCGCCGGCCGCCACGAACAGCTCTTTGTAGTCTGGGCTGAGAACGATGCCGCGCGGGCGACGCGCGGTCTTGATCGTCTTGATGGTCTTCAGGGTCTCGCTGTCGATCACGGTGACCGTGTTGTCCTTCTCGTTCGAGACGAAGATGGTGGCGGCCCATGCGGGGCCGGCGGAAAAAAGCAACGCCGTAGTCAGGATTGCGGCAAGGCTCGTGCGAGTCATGGAGGTTTACCCTTGGTCGATGATCACTTGAAGCTGCACTTCGTCTCTGGCTCGTCGAAGCCCAGCGTGTCGGTGAGATTGGTCTGGTGCAGGAAGCCCTCCTGGGGGGAGGTCGAGACCGGAACGCGCGTGCCGCCGCCGAGAATGATCGGCTGGCGCATTTGGTGGTCCCATTTCCGGAAGCTCAGAGCCTGGCCCTTGAATGCCTCGAGCCTGAAGTCGTCCGAGAGCATGAATTCCTTGAGCTCGGCCGGTGACTTCTTGCCGGACTTCATGGCGGCATCGGCGAGGGCGCGGAAGCCGAGCCAGGCCGTGTAATCGCGCTCAACGGGCGGGCGCTTGGCAAGACGCGGGATGGCATTCTGGAAGTGCATGGCGCCGGACTCGGTATAGGACTTGTCCCAGGCCGTGGCCTGCAGCCCCTGCGTGCCCACGACGGGACGAGGCAGGTAAGTCCGGTACATCAGGTAGTCGCCGAAATCGTCGTCGCTGTTGATGACCCAGACCGCGTCGTGCTCCGGGGCAGTCTCTGTCTCCATGGGGATTTGCGCCTGGATCTGCTGATGGCCGGAATCGAGATTGCGGGCGCCGGGAGGCAGAGCATAGACGTGATCCTCGACGACCTTGCCGCCGAACCGCGCGGCCGAGCGCTTCACCTGCGCGAGGTAATCCCTGTCTTCGGGCGTGTCGCGTCTGATGACGAACCAGCGCGGCCATTTCTTCCAGATGAGATATTGGGCGAGCGCGTCGGCGCGCATAGCGTAATCGGGGATGATGTGGAAGACATTCGAGCGGCACTGCTCCTGGCGGAGCGAGGTGTCGCTCGAACGGATGTTCATGATGATCGCCTCCTTGGCCTCAGGTAGGCCAGCCACGGCGAGGAGATCGGAAGGCTCGAGATCGGCAAGGAAGAAGCGGTGGCTGCCGGCGAGCGCTTCCTTGGCCTTGGCGACCACGTCGCCCTCCTTCGGGACGATGATCTCCTCGAGCTCGAAGGCGTGGCCGATGAAGTTGCCGGCTTGATTAGCCTCCTTGAGCATGAGACGCGCGCCTTGGATGCCTTTGTCGGTGATGGGCTTCTCGGCATAGGAGAGCGGCAGCGGCTCCTCGTATTCCTTCCCGAGATAAACGATGCGCATCGCATCGGGCTTAGCGGCGGTGGCAGCGCCCGGCGCCGGTGCGGGCTCCGGCGTATCGGCCTCACCACCGGGCTTGGCGGGCGCTTCGGCTGCAGGTTTGGCGGGAGCCCCAGATGCCGCGGGAGCCTCGGTCGTGGCCGGCGGCTCCTTGGCGGGTTCCTGCGCTGGCTCGGACATCGCCGAAGCTGTCAGCAACGCAATGGCAGGAATGCAGGCTGTCGCGCCTGCAACGAGGCTGAATGACCGGGAACTCATGACACGCGAAGTCAACTGCATAGCGAAGGGTCTGGGTCTCGCTTGGTGACGCTTGCGGTGGAACACTTCCAGGGCATTCTATGTCTCAAAGATGCTCACGATTGGCAATGCGCAGTGCACAATATGCGCGAGTCCATGGGGCAGAAATGGTTGCCAAATCTTCCTGCAATTTAGGGAGTTGTCACTCATCCCGCCCGAAAATGACAATCTTTTAATATGCGGGCAAGCGAAGCCGCGGCACGCAAAAAGCCGCCCGGCCTTTGCGGCCCGGCGGCTCTCGCGTTCAATCAGAAAGGAGCCGTAAGTGGCTACTGCGCCGGCTTGTCGACCAGCTTCATGGAGTTCGGGTTCTTGGAGCGGATGAAGGCGATGACCTTCCACAGATCGTCCGAGGTCTTGATGATCCCGCCGAAGGGGGGCATCGGTCCGACCACGACCTCGCTCTTGACGCGGGTATAGCCCTGCTTCTTGAGTTCGTCAGAGCCCAGCGAGATCAGCCGGAACAGGGTATCGTCGTCGCCGCCGAAAACCCAAGTGTCGTTGGTGAGAGGAGGGCACATGCCGCCGCCGCCGCCGCCGCCATGACACCCGTTGCAGCCCGCCGACAGGTATTTCTTCTGCCCCTCCGCGGCTATCGCGTCGATCTTATCATTATAAGGATTGTGCAGACCGTGCTTAGGCGTGGCCTTGAGGAGGTCGAGCGGCGGGGTGGTGTCGCCCGACTTGCAGCACTCGCCGCCCGCTGCGGCGCCGCCACCGGCAGCATCTCCAGCCGGCGCTGCGCCGCCCGAGCCCGGAGCCGCGCCCGCATCGCCGGTAGGCTTCTCTTCGGTCTGCTTCGGCTGATCCTCGGCGGCGCGAGCATTCAAGGCGGCCGCGCCAATGCCCCCCACGAGAGCTAACGCAAAGATTCCGTTGATGATTTTGCCCACTGTCGTTTCCTTACCCTAGTTGCCCAGTTATTGACCCGCCGAGGTGCGACGTGACGGTTGTGCCGACCGAAAGGGTCGTAACGCATTATAGGCAAGTGACGATAGAGGGGCAGGCCGATGCGGCATTTTGCCTTTTCCGGAGTTAATTGGCCGGCTCAGTTGGTGACTTCGAAGTCCATGCCCTCGAAGGTGTAGCGTGGCTCTTGGGTCCAGATGCCGTCCTCCTGGACGGGGACCTTATGCATCTTGACGTCCTTGACCACGAGCTTGCCGGTCTTCTCATCCACCCAACAATCGATGTCGTAGTACTCTTCCTTGCTGCCGGCCTTGCAGAAATCGGTGCAGGCGAAGTACTCGCCTTCCTTCTTCAAATGCCTGATCGGTTGGTGCATCTCGACGAATTGCAGGGGGATCGTTTCGCGGGTTTTGTCGTCCTTGATCTGCAGATTGCCGCTCGCGTCCTTATTCGCGGCGATGTAGTTGTGGATCGCGCTCATCACATGCCACGCGCGGGTCACCTCCATGTCGCCCGGATGTCCCTGCACGGGAAGCCACCACCATGCGATGGGCAAACGTGTGATAGTTATCGCCGTCGCGCTTCGGTCCCTTCTGCACCCTGATGTCCATGAGGGTGAGCGTCGCCCTCGGGCCTGAACCAGAAGTCGATGGCATACTGCTTCTTGGGCTCTTCCTTGTCGTGGAAGATGACATTGGCGAACCAGCCATAGCCTTCGGATCGTGAAACACGAAGGCGCCGTCGGCCGAGCGATCGGCGATGACTTTCTTGACCTCCTCGGTGACATCCGTGTCGGTGAAGTCCTTCGCCGCCGCCGGCAGCACAACAACGACAAAACAAAAGGCCGCGGCTAGCGCCGCGGCCTTTGCATAAGTGAACAGGCGAACAACGTGGCTCATCACTGGCTCCTGGTGGTCCGGGCGTCGCCGTCAGCGGCGGTTGGCGATGGCGTCCCCCTCGCGCTTGCCAGGACCTTGATGGCCTGGGCGGCTTCCTGATTATCGTTCAGCTTGGCGACATCCTCGGCCGTCTGACCTTGGGCGTTCTTGATCGTGGGATCGGCACCGGCATCCATCAGAAGGCCTATCATCGGCGCGCTGTTGTGCGAGGCGGCGATCATGAGCGCCGTCATGCCGTTCTTGGCCTGGGCGTCGACGTCAGCCTCACGCGCGAGCAAGTCCTTGGCGAGATCGGTGGGCCGGATGCTGCCCGGAAGGAAGATCGACCCTTCCGCTGGGCTGGTCTGGGCCGCGACGAGCATCAGTGGCGTCAGGCCCTGGTCGCCGGAGGCCACGCTCACATCGGCCCCGCCATCCATTAGCGCCTTGGCCGCCTCGTATTTGCTCTCGGCGATGGCGAGCGCGAGAGGCCGATAACCTTGCTGCCCAGGCTCCTCCAAATGGGCGCCCTTGTCGGCGAGCACTTTGATCGTCGGCACGTGATCGCGCATCAGGGCCGCGGCGAGCGGGGTCATGCCGTTTGAGTCCGGCTTATCCGGGTCGGCGCCAAGCTCAATCAGAAGTTGGACCGCCTTGTCATGGCGCTGGCGAGCGGCGCTGGTTAACGGCGTCCATCCCTGCAAATCGGGCGCGTTGGGGTCGGCGCCCTTGCTCACCAGAAACTTGACACGATCAGGGTCGTTGGCAATCAGCGCATTGCTCAACTCTTGATTGGGGTCGGCGCCTTCGGCGAGCCACCCTTCGAGCTTCTCTTTCGTGACCACCTGATCCGGCGAAGCGAGGTCGGGCCGCGCCTTATAGACACGATCGACCATCTTGACGTAGCTGCCATGCGCCGGCTGATCGCCGGCGACGACACACTTACTGCACTGAACGAGCGGGACTCCGTAATCCTTGAGGATCTTCTCGACCTCCGGGCCTTTGTCTTCGAGCGCGAAATCGAGAAGGTATTTCAGGAATGCGTCCGTCTGGCGCACGCCGAGCGCAAGCTCGAACTCGAGTGGGACATAGTCATCGTCGAGATTGACCGGCAAAATCGTGACCGGCTCGTTCTTCATGGTCTTCACCCAGCCGGCGAAGGGGCCGAACACGGCGGCGACGTCGAGCTTGCCGTCGAGCATGCGCTGCACGACGTACCATGGCTGATTCTCGGGCACCAGATCGGCGTCGTGAGTCTGCACTTGCAGATCGACATTGTTGATGATGCCGCGGCGGGCGAGCGCCGAGCGGATACCGGAAGTCTGGAACACGCCGATCTTGAGGTCCTTGAGCTTCGGATCGTCGAGGCCCGACAACTCCAAGCCTTTGTCGTTCCGATAGACCAGCACGTATGGGGTCTTATAAACGGGGACCGTAGTGAGCAGACGCCCGTAAGTCGCGGGAACATCGAACATCACGTCGCACATGTGCTCGTCGAACGTCGATCGCGTCAGGCCGCGCTCGATGAAGGGCTGCCAATGATAATTGACCTTCGCGCCGGTGGCGTCGGCAAGCAGATCGACAAGCTTGTTCTGGAAGCCCTCCCTCTTGATGTTGGAGAGGGGCATGTTGCCGGGGTCGGCGCAAACATTGAGCAGTCGGAGCTTCTTACCCTTATAGGCTGCCTTCGCGGCCGCCCGGATGGCGATGTGCTCGCTCGGCGTCAGCTCCTCAAAAGTCTTGTTGAGGTCTCTCTGGATCGTCTTCTTATCGGCGGCGTTTGCCGAAGCGACGCCGAGACCGATGATGCAAACGGCCAAAGCCGTGAAAATTCGGGTGTGGGGGAAAAACACTGGCCTACTTCTTGGTTAGAGGCGGGCGCAGGTGGCGTTCGTGTAGGTGTTGCCCTTCACGTCGTGGACGGGAAGATATTGATTGGGACAAGCACCAGGGACGGCGTCCTTGAGTGGGCCCGTCCAGACGTTCGGCGGTCCGTCACCGGGAAGCGCCGAGGCCGGGGAGGCCATCCCGACACCGACGAGTGGCGTTGCGAACAACACCGAGAGAATGAGGCGTCGTACCATGCGCTTCTCCTGTTCGAGGGCCCGGCTTCCGGCTCGGGTGTGACGCCGTCGAACGTACGACGCGCATCTCGTCTGCGCCTCGGCAGCGCGCTGCCTATTCTGCGAGGAGCGGTGACGGATTCGTCCGCTTCGTCCACTGCTCAGCCAGTGCAACTCGGACAGCCTGGAGGCGGAGGCGGGAATCGAACCCGCGTACAAGGTTTTGCAGACCTCTGCCTG
>JBOHJE010000008.1:0-7232 GCA_050728375.1 Methyloceanibacter sp. | reverse complement strand
ACACTGAGCGATCCAGTCGATATCCCCGTCCCAGCCAGGCCCGAAGGCGATGTAGTCGGCACCCATCTCGGCGAGAAGCATGGCATCGTGACGGCTCGAGCCGCATCCGGCGCCAATGTTCGCATCTGTGCCGAGACGCCCGCGCGCTCCGGTGTAGGTCGCGGCATCCGCGTCGATATGGACGCCGTCGGCGCCGAGACGCTCGGCCAACCCCACATCGCTCTCGATGAGACACGCAAGGCCTGCCGATTGGACAAGATCGATCAGGCGGTCGGCATGAATTTCGTCAATCGGTTCGCCATTTCGGCAAAACAAAACGCACGCGGCATCCGTGTTCTGCACCGTCTGCGCGAGTTGAGCTTCGAGCTTTGCCGTCAGCGGCATCGGAAGTTGCAAGTAGAGCCGGCAGCTAGGCTTTACGTCAGCCATCATCACGGGAGTCCGCGGCTTCCTCGTATATATATTTTGACGAGTCGTTAACAGCGCCCGTCTCAAATCACACGCCTCGCTTCGCTGTCAATCTCCGGGCGATTTGCGTTACGATTGGGGTTGTCGAAGTATCGTTTAAGGTCGAACATGGCTCACCACATTCTCGCCAGCCTGCTGGTGCAAAATGGAATGTGCCGTCTCGGCATGACCGGCGGCCCTGAGCGGGGAGGGGGCGAGTCAATGACTCAAACGGACGCTCTGCACCAGGCAGCGAGGCGGCTCGACGTTGCGCTCGACGAGCTGGAGCGTTTTCTGCAACAGGTTTTTGCTGAGTCGGACGAAGGCGTTTCCGTCGCGGTGCTGCGGGAGCAGGTGCGCTTCCTCAGCGAGGAGCGGGACCAGCTCCTGCGTGAGCTCGATGCCGAGCGTAACCGTGTGAGGCGCCTCAAGGCCGCGAACGACGAGGTTTCCGAGCGGCTCGATGCGGTGACGACGACGCTCAAGGATATGATGCCGGCGGTGCCGGGGTAGCGGGGGCGGAGCGAGGGCTTCCATGGGACAAGTCAGTGTCACTTTGAACGGCCGGAACTACCGGCTCGAGTGTGGTGAGGGGGAGGAGACCCATCTCGTTGCGCTTTCGGAATATCTCAGCACCCATGTCGACACGATGCGGCGAAAGTTCGGTCAAGTGGGCGACGACCGCCTGATCCTGATGGCCTCGCTGATGGTCACGGACGAGCTTTGGGAGGCGCGGCGCCAGCTTCAGGAGATGAAGTCGGCTCTCGCGGAGGCGAGGCGCGATAAATCGGCCACCGATGAATCGACCAAGTCGGCGCAGGCGGACCTTGCCGCGCGGGTCGGCTCCGCGGCGGAACGGCTCGAATTGCTCAACGAGCGTTTCGGCGCCCTCGGCCGCTCGATCGACCCGGCCAATCGGCGCTAGTCGTATTGGCAATCTTCTTTCGCTATAGTCTGGAATGGCGGGCTGCGAGGTGCGTTAGGAGCACATTCCCAGGGCCCTATAAGATCCTATGGGAGCCAACCCTGGCGGGGACCGTGGTTTCCGCCACTTGGCGCCCACCTACTTATGTAGGGAAAACCAGGGATCTCGCTCCGACGGCCATCGCGGCCCTGCCACTTCTCGCGTCGAGCCCGGGCTCGCTGTCTTCGCCTCGTGCGGCCAGCGCGATTCGGTGATGACCCCTGGACGGCACTCCTTCGGCAACGAACCTACGGCCGGCATGCGAATTCTGTTTTTGGGCGACGTGGTCGGTCGGTCCGGACGTAAGGCCCTGATCGAGACCTTGCCGAAACTGCGTGAGCGCTACCGCGCCGATTTCGTCGTGGTGAACGGCGAGAACGCGGCTGGAGGCTTCGGCATCTCCGAAGTGATCCTCAACGAGGTCCTCGACGCCGGCGCCGATGTCGTGACCACCGGCAACCACGTGTGGGATCAGCGCGAGGCTCTCGTCTTCATCGAGCGCTACGACCGCCTCCTGAGACCGGTGAACTATCCGAAAGGGACGCCTGGCAAGGGCGCCGGCCTGTTCAAGGCGGCGAGTGGCGGCGAGGTGCTGGTGGTCAACGCGCAAGGCCGCGTGTTCATGGCCGATCTCGACGACCCGTTCCGCGCGGTCGAGCGGGAGCTCGATGCGTGCGGGCTGAAATCGGGCGCCGACGCCATCCTCATCGATTTTCACGCCGAGGCGACCTCGGAGAAGGAAGCGCTCGCGCATTTCGTCGACGGCCGCGCCACCGCAGTCATCGGCACGCACACCCACGTGCCGACCGCCGACGAGCAGGTGTTGAATGGGGGGACCGCCTATATCAGCGATGCCGGGATGTGCGGAGATTTCGACTCGGTGCTCGGCATGGAGAAGGATGAACCGATCAGCCGCTTCCTCACCAAGATCGCCACGCGCCGCTTCGCGCCTTCGGCCGGCGAGGCGACGATCTGCGGGGTCGGTATCGATGTCGACGATGCGACCGGCCTGGCGCGCGCCATCGCTCCTATCAGGCTCGGCGGCCGCCTGTCGCGGGCCGAGCCGCAGTTCTGGCTTTCGGAAGGCTAGGCGGATCGCAGGCTCTGCGGCGACCCGTTGGCGGTCGGGCTCCGGCCATGCGCCGAGAGGCGCTTCAGGCAGAAGATGGCCTCGTCGAGATGAAGCAGCGCCTGCTCGGCGTCATAGCTTTCGTCGAACAGGGAGATGCGCGCCTTGGCGACATGATCGGCCGCCTCGGAGCATAGCTCCGAGAGGCTGAGGGCCGGCATCATCGTGTCTTGCGCCTTGACGGCGGCAGTCTTGATTCTCTGCGGCATGTACGCCCCTTTCCCGAGTTGCGGACGGCAGTCCGGGTTCTCTCAGCCCTTCAGTTGTCGGTCCATTAGGGTTAAGGCTTCGCTAAAAGTGCTGCGAAGGTTTCGGGTGTGCGCGGCGCGGAACTCGCTTCGACGGGCTTGATCGAAAACAGGCGAACCAATAGGGATCGGGCAATGGCAGGCCATTCGAAGTTCAAGAACATCCAGTTCCGCAAAGGCGCGCAGGACAAGAAGCGGTCGATGCTGTTCTCAAAGCTCGCCCGCGAGATCACCGCCGCGGCGAAAATGGGCCTGCCCGACCCCGCCATGAATGCGCGCCTCAGGACGGCGGTGGCGGCGGCGCGCGCCCAAAACATGCCCAAAGACAATATCGAGCGGGCCATCAAGAAGAGCCAGGAGGCGGGAGGCGCCAATTACGAGGAGGTTCGCTACGAGGGCTTCGGCGCGGGTGGCGTCGGCGTCATCGTCGAGGCGCTGACTGACAACCGGAACCGCACCGCGAGTGAGGTGCGATCGATCTTCACGAAGTTCGGCGGCAATCTCGGCGAGACCGGGGCGGTGTCGTTCAACTTCGACAAGCTCGGCGCGATCGAGTTCGACGCGGACAAGGCGACGCCGGACGAGATGCTGGAAGCGGCGATCGAGGTGGGCGGAGACGATGTCGAGTCGAGCGCCGAAGGCCACGTGGTCTACTGCAATCCCGACGAGTTCCATCAGGTGACCAAGGCGCTCGAGGGGCGCTTCAGCGAGCCGCGCGCCACTAGTATCCTGTGGCGGCCGAAGAACAATATTCCGGTCGATGAAGAGTCCGGACAGAAGCTTCTGCGCATGCTCGAGTCTCTGGAGGACTCCGACGATGTGCAGAGTGTCTACGCCAATTTCGAGATCGCCGACGAAGTTCTGGAGCGGCTCAGCGCCTGAGCCGGACCGCATGGAACCAACGCGCCCGTCGCCAATACCGGTTACAAGCAGCACGCGGTGCTGCTGGGAAGGGGCGGTCTCGCGCGCATTGCCGGCGCCTTCCGGCATACGCTCGGCGGAATCCGCGAAGGTCTCAGCAGCGAGGCGGCAATCAAGCAGGAGGTCGCGCTTGCCTTCATCGCGGTGCCGGCGTCCTTTTTCATCGCAACCAATCTCTGGATCTGGGTGGCGCTGATCGGCAGCCTGCTGCTGCTCTTGGCTGTCGAGTTTCTCAACACCGCCATCGAGCGGCTTTGCGATCATATCCAGCCCGAGCGGCACGAGGCCATCAAGGTGACGAAGGATCTCGCCTCGGCCGGTGTGTTCTTCGCCATAGCGCTGACGGCGCTGATCTGGGTCGCGGCGCTGCTGGTGCGGTTCGGCGTCGTGCCAGGCTAACGCTCAGCTGAACCGCCGCTTGCGCCTCTCGAAATGCAGCCCGAGCCACACGCCAAGGGCAAGGCTTGCGACGAGCAGCAGCGTGGTGAGCAGGATCAGAATGCCGGCCAGCACCCTCAGCCAAACCGGCGCCTTGCTCCGCTAAAACTGTGTGCCCGCCATCGTCGTCGCCCGGCTACATCCGCGCTCGGACGGCGTTATGGTACGGCATCCCTCCGCAAGAGGCGCCTGCACTAATTCTTAGACCGGCGGCGGCTCCCCCGGGCGCGCGAATGCTTGCGCCGGGGCTTAGGCTCGGACCGCTGCCGCGGCTTCGCGCCGGTCTGAGGACGCCGCAGTGGGGGGGACGGGGGTGGCAGGATGACCGCGGGCAGTTTCGGGCGCCACGGCTCTATACAGATGAGCGCGGTGCTGCGCCTGATCGCCGGCTTCCGGCACGGCAACGCCTCGCCGGCACCGGGCGTCTCGTATTGCCCCGGCGATGTTCGACGCATCCACACGCGTAGGCGCTGCCGCAACATCCTCCCGCCGGACGCGGTGCGGGCGAGAAGCGAGGCGCTCGATGCCAGGGCGAGGCTGCGGGCATGGCCGGCGAAAGCCTTGCTCTGACGGGTAAGCCTGACCCCTGCGACCGACCCGCGCCGGGCTCTCCGCGCGGACCAGGCACCGCTTGCCGATGCCCCGTTGGCGACGGCGAGGCGGGCGGCGTCGAACTCGACGCGAAGCCATGAAAGGGTGAAGAACAGCGTTTTGCGGAGTGCTCGCGCAATGGAGCGAAACGCGGCGCCTGCCGATACCATCCCGGCCGATGCGCGCTCGACGATACCGCTCCACACGATGGGCGCTTCCCGCGCGGTCCAGGACCAGGCTCGCGACGCGGCCTCGGCGAGCATGCGAGCCAGGGCGCGGGCCTGCACCGCCGTCCAGGCGGCCGCTGTCGAGGCTGCCCTCCACAGCGCGCGCCCCATGAGGCGAGCCTGAACACCAAGCCAGAGCAAGGCGCCGCGCAGAACCTGGAGGAGGAAAAGCCCGGCCGCGCGGGCTCTCGGGGCGATCCAGGCGGCGATGACCACGGTCCAGCGATGGAGGAAGGCGAGCGTCGCGACGGTGGCCGCAGCCAACGTCCGGTAGATGGCTCGCGCCTCGCGCGCGACGGCCAGCGCCTCGCGCTTCGAGGATCGGGCAAGCTGGCGCCGCTTCAGTTGTAGCCGGTAATTGAGCTCCTGGCGCTTGAGGCGGCGGGCGCGCCTGACCTCGGCGACGCGGTACTTCTCGAGCCAGCGTTGGTGCTGATTCAAGTCGTCAGCCACCGCCGCGATGAGATTTCGCGACTCGGCGATATCCTCTCGCGCGGCCTCGATGGGATCGCCCGCACCAGGCAAGATGGCGCTCCCCCGATTCACCCCGCTCCCCCGATTCAACCCATTGGGATCGTCCAACCTGTTTCCGGCGCTTTTGAGACTGGAGGCGCTCTGCTAGATCGGTCTGGGAAGCGATTCTTCGATAGGCACGAATCGATGGCCACAGAGGGTCATGGCAATTGGCGGGTCCGCGACACGGAGCAGATCATCAAGGGTAACGAGGCCCTGCTCGGCCAAACCCACCTCCTCGTGGCGATGACGCGCATGCGGAACGAGGCGTTGATCCTGCCCGACACGCTCGACTATCTCGCCGGCCATGTGGACGCGATCGTCGCCTATGACGACGCCAGCACCGACGACACCGTCGACATCCTGCGGGCTCATCCCAAGGTGGCGCTGATCGTCGCCAACCGCGCCTGGGAGCAGGACATCGACGCGCGGAAGCTTGCCGAGGGGCGGCATCGTGGGCTCCTGCTGGACATGGCCCGCGCCGAACTGCCCCACGAGTGGATGTTCTGTTTCGATCCCGACGAGCGGGTCACCGGGGCCTTGCGCGGCTTCGTTGCGGGTCTAAGCGGGGACGATTGCGACGCGGTCAGGGTCAAACTGTTCGATGCCTACATGACGCCGGAGGATCATGCCCCCTACACGTCGGACCAGCCTTTGCTCGACTTCCGCCGCTTCTACGGGCCGGAGCAGCGGAACATCCTCATGCTGTGGCGCAACCGCCCCGAGATCAGTTTTGCCGAAAGCGACGGCCGAACGCCGCGCGGCATGAGCAACGTGAAGGTCGAGCTCTATTGCCAGCACTACGGCAAGTCGCTCTCCGTCGCCCATTGGCAGGAGACCTGCGACTACTACATCCGCCACTTCCCCTACGAGACCTACCCCTACGAGACCTACGGCAAGAAGTGGGGCGAGCGCCAAGGCCAAGCGATTCACACAGAGTCGGATTTCAAGCGGCCGCTCTATGAGTGGGGCGAGACGCTGTTCGCCAACGCCGTGCCGATGTAGCCGCGCCACTGCAGTGCGCAAAAAAAGGGGGCGGGAGATGACTTCCGCCCCCGGGCCACGAGGAGAGCGGGGCCCTGCGCCTAAAGGGCACCCTCGTCTTTATCTTCCGTGGCGGGTTCGTCCGGCGTGGGTGGCGGCGCAGCCTCGTCGCCGGCTCTTTCATCGGAGGACGGCTTCGCGAAATGCGACTTCATCCCGTGATGGCACCTCTCAAATTTCTGCCGGAGCTCCGCCTCGATAGTCTTGACCTTTTCGAGCTGCTCGGGGGTGAGCGTCGTGCGGAGCTTGCCGATAACGGACTTCAAGCTTTCGGCGCTCTTGGCGCGCGCGATGGTCCGGTCCGCCATGAACTCGGGCAGCGAAAAGGGCTCGCTCATCGCAGGCAAGCCGCCGGCCATCGGCGGCTTCATCAGCGCGAGCAGCGCGTCGGTGAAATCGCGCCAGGCGTCGAGCTGATTGGCGCGAATGCCGATCTCGGTCTCCATGACGCTCAGCTTTTTGGCCAGCCGGTCGCTGCCGTAGCTCCAGCGCTTGTGCTTGCCGTAGTCGCTTCCATGGCGGTCGCACTGCTTGCCCTTGCCGTCGGACATGCTCCAGCCGCCGCGGGCGCCATGCTCGCCGCCCCAAGCGGAGGTCAGCATGCCGAGGCCGGCCATGCCGAGCACAGCGACGACCAAGATCAAAGCAATTTTCGGGGAGGTTTTCATTTTCAGCATCCTCGTTGTTGGGTGTCTCCCAATGCCTATGAC
>JBOHJE010000007.1:0-5234 GCA_050728375.1 Methyloceanibacter sp. | reverse complement strand
GTCGAGAACACCAGGAACAGCGTCGAGAAGCGCTGCAGCTGCACCATGAGGAGGGTGAGCATGGCCAGAAACATGAGCGGAAAGATCTTGAACAGCGCGGCATTGGCCTTGGCGCTCTCTTCGACGGCGCCGCCAACCTCAATGCGCATGCCGGGCGGCAGCGTAGCGGCGATCGCGTCGATCGCGGGCTGGATTGCGGCCGTCACGTCCGGCGCCTGCACGCCGGGCGCGATGTCGGAGCGCACGGTCAGCACCACATCCCGATTGCGCCGCCACAGAATGGGTTCCTCGAACTCGTAATGAACCCGCGCCACCTGCGAAATCGGAACGGCCGCGCCCGAGCGCGTCGGGATGGTGAGATCCTCGAACGAGCCGAGCCCGAGACGCTCCTCGGGAACTGCGCGCGCCACCACCGGCACGAGCTCGATGCCTTCCTTGTATTCCGTCACCGTATAGCCGGAGAGCAGCGTTCCGAGCGTCTGCGCGATGTCCTGCGGCGTCAGCCCCAGCGACCGCGCGCGGTCCTGATCGACCTCCAACCGGATGGACTTCTTCTGCTCGTTCCAGTCGAACTGCACGTCGCGCGTGTTGGGGTTGGCGCGCATGGCGCTCCGCACCTTATCAGCCACGGCCCGCACGCTATCGCCGTCCGGGCCGAGCACGCGGAACTGCACCGGGAAACCGACAGGCGGCCCGAAGTTCAGCCGTTCGATGCGCAGGCGCGCCTCGGGGATCACGTTCTGAGCGACAAGCCCTTCTAGCCGCGCCTTCAGCCGCTCGCGCGCCTCCGCGTCCTTGGTCATCATGACGATGAGCGCGAAACTCTCGTTCGGCAGAACGGGATTCAAGGCCAGGAAGAAGCGCGGCGAGCCTTCGCCGATATAGGTAGTGGAGTACTCGAGATCGGCATCGCCCTTGATAAGGGCTTCGGCCTTCTTGGCGGCGGCTTCCGTGACGCCGATGGATGTTCCTTCCGGCATGCGGATCTCGATGAACAGCTCCGGCCGCGACGAGGTCGGGAAGAACTGCTGCTGCACCTGCGTGAAGGCAGCGATGGCGGTGCCGAAGGCAGCGAGCGTCAAGGCGATGACCACCCAGCGGAAGCGCACCGCCCAGCCGACGGCGCGGCGCAGGGCCCGATAAAGGCGCGTATTGTAAATGTCGTGGCCGTCATGCCCGGCACCGTGGTTGGTGAAGTTGGGCAGCAGCTTGACACCGATGTAGGGCGTGAAAAACACCGCCACAATCCACGAGACCACAAGGGCGAGCCCGACGATCCAGAAGATGTTGCCGGCATACTCTCCCGCCGTCGAACGGGCGATGCCCACTGGTAGGAAGCCCACGGCGGTCACGAGCGTGCCGGTCAGCATGGGGAACGCCGTCGAATCCCAGGCAAAGGCTGCCGCACGGATGCGGCTCCAGCCCTGCTCCATTTTGACCACCATCATCTCGACGGCGATGATGGCGTCGTCGACGAGCAGGCCGAGCGCGATGATGAGGGAGCCGAGCGTGATGCGGTCGAGATTGAGCCCGGCCACGTTCATGACGACGAAGACGACCGCGAGCACGAGCGGAATGGACGTCGCGACGACGAGGCCTGAGCGCCATCCAAGTGAGACGAAGCTCACGACGAGCACGATGGCGAGCGCCTCGACGAACGAGTGCAGGAACTCGCTCACCGACTCCTCGACGACGCGCGGCTGGTCTGTGATCTGGTCGATCTCGACCCCGGTCGGGATCTGCCCTTTGGCATCCGCAATCGCGTCCTTCAGCTTTTTACCCAGCTCCAGAACGTTAGCGCCTTTCGTCATGGCAACGACGACACCGACGGCTTCGCTGCCGTTATGGCGCGCGATGCTTTCCGGCGGGTCCTCGTAGCCACGCTTGATGGTAGCGATGTCGCCGAGCCGGAAAGCGGCTCCGCCGGCTTCGATGGGCACTTCCGCAATGGCCGCTTCGCCCTTGAAGGCACCTGTAACGCGGACGTCGATGCGGTCGGCGTTGGTTTCGATGGTGCCCGCCGGCGTCACGGCATTCTGGCGCGCCACGCTGTCGAAGATGACCTGGGGCGTGATGCCGAGCGTCGCCAGCTTGCGGTGACTGAACTCGATGAAGATGCGCTGGTGGCGCTCGCCGACGATATCGACCTTGGCGACACCCTCCGTGCGCAGGAGGCGCTGGCGTACGATCTCCGTATAGTCCTTGAGCTTGGCGAGTGAAACGTCCGCGCCCGACAGCATGTAGATGGCGGAATAGACGTCGCCGTACTCGTCATTGAAGAAGGGTCCATGCACGCCCTGCGGCAGCGTCGGGCGGCTGTCGTTGAGCTTCTTGCGCACCTGGTACCAGGCGTCATCGACTTCCTTTGTTTGCGCCGTATCTTTGAGCTGCACCTGAATGACGCTGACGCCTGGCCGGGTGTAGGTCCGGACGAAGTCGAAGAGCTCGAGCTCCTGCAGCCTTTTCTCGAGCTTGTCGGCGACCTGATCCTGCATCTCCTCGGCGGTGGCGCCGGGCCATGCTGCCGTGATGACCATGGTTTTGATGGCGAACGAAGGGTCCTCGGCGCGGCCGAGATTGAGGTAGCTCACGAGCCCCGTCACCGAGAACACGATGATGAGGAACAAGACCACTGCGGGATGCGCGACCGCCCAAGCTGAGAGGTTGCCGCGCGAGACGGGCTGTTCGTGTTCTGCGGGCCTAGTCATTGCGCCACCTCGACGATGCGTACCGGTATCCCGGCATCGAGCTTGTGAACGCCCGCGGCGACGATCTTCTGCCCTGCCGCCAGCCCGCCCGAGATGATCGCCGACGTCTCGGTCCAGGCGCTAACCTCGACGCTCTTTTTGATCAAGCGCCCGTGCGTTTCATCGATGAGCCATACGGACGGCTGGCCTTGATCCCTGAAGACGGCCGCAAGAGGGAGCTTGGCGCGCTCGCCGGCGCCCTGCGACGCGAGATGCACCGTCGCGGTCTTGCCGAGGGCGATAGCGGCATCCGGTTTCATGAGCGAATAGCGGGCCTGATAAGTGCGCGTCGCTGGGTCGGCCTGAGGCGAGATTTCGCGCAGCTTCGCTGCATAAACGCGATCGGCATCTGCCCACAGCGTCACGGTGGCAGCCGCATTGCGGTCGCCGTCGATGCGGCTCTCCGGGATTGACACGACCGCCTCGAGCTCGTCGAGACGCGCCACGCGTGCAATCAGTTGGCCGGCGCTAACGACCTGCCCCACCTCAACCGGAAGTGCAGTGATCACGCCGGCTTCAGTGGCCACGAGATCCGTATAGGCGAGCTGGTTCTTCGCGAGTGCAAGCGCCCGCGTCGCGCGCTCGACGCGCCCGCGGGCTTCATCCGCCGTCGCCTTCTTCTGCTCGTAGTTGGCGTCGCTAACCCATTTTTTCTCGTTGAGCGCCGCGTAGCGTTTCTCGTCGGCTTCCGTCTGCTTGAGGCTGCTCTGCGCGGCCTTGAGCTCGGCTTCCGCCGATTCGAGCGACAGCCGATAGTCGCTTGCATCGAGACGGGCGAGCGTCATGCCGGGCGCGACCCTGTCGCCGATGTTGACGAGACGCTCGACGATCTTGCCGGCGACCCGGAAGCCGAGATCGCTCTCGTAGCGCGGCTTGATAGTGCCAGTGTACGAGCGCGCGTCGGCCGCGGCGGAAAGCGTCACCGAAGCCGCCCGCACGGGCTGCGGTACCGCCACGTAAGGGGCACCTTCGCTCGTGCAGCCCGAGAGGGCTGCCGCTAGCGCAACAAGAGCACCAGCGGCGAAGACGGGGCGCGCGAGCCTCCGAGGCCCGGGCTTGGCAGATGCAAACGACGATATCGCACTCATATGGGGACCTCATCGCTGAGCCGGCGCTTAAGGGAGGGAACGATACGTGCCGGCGTCTTGAAAGTTAGTTTAGCTAACTTAAGTAAGCGATGTTAACTTTGCAAGAGAAAACCGCCGGCGAGGACAAAAAAGTTAGTTATGCTCACTTACAGTTAGACATGCTAACTCATTGAATCGCAGGCCTAAGGAAGGAAGTCATGGCCCAGACAAAAGAACGCACCGCGGTGCGTCCAAAGAAGCGGTTCCACCACGGCGACCTGCGCGAGGCGCTGATCGCCGCCACGCGCGAGCTGCTGATCGAGCATGGGCCGGACGGCTTCACACTGGCCGACGCATGCCGCCGTGCCGGAGTCACGACCGCCGCGCCCTACAAGCATTTCCGCGACAAGCAGGAGATCCTGGAGGAGATCGTCTTGCGCGGCTTCGTGGAGCTCACGGCCGCCAATGCGAAGGCCGTGGCCGAAGGGGGGGCCGGCACGATCGCCGGCATCACCGCCATGGGGATTTCCTACCTCGAGTTTGCCGTGGCGCAGCCGGCGGTTTTCCGGCTCATGTTCGGCCACAAGTCGGAGATCAGAAAGGTCAAGCAGGTCGACGAGGCCGGCAAACAGTGTCTGAAGCACGTGATCGATGAGGTGGCGGCCTATAGCCGCAAGCATGGACACACCGCCGACGCCGAGGCGATTGCCTTACGACTTTGGACGTTCGTGCATGGAGCCTCGTCGCTCGAGCTCGACGGTGACTACGAGCGCGTCGCGCGGGGGCTCGACGTTCGCAAGATGATTGCAGACGTCACTCCGAAGTTGCTCGGTGTGACTCCCGATAAGCATGCACCGTCGCGCGGCCGGAAACGCTGATCCGAGGGCACGACATTCGTGACTTTCGCACGTCGGCTCTTGGCACAAAGCCGACTCTTGAGCGGGCTCGTCGCACGTCCGCTATTGGGGGTAAAGCGGACATGACGCGAACGGGCCGTTATGTCGGCTAATGATCCAAAGCGGACTTTGTTCGTCAAACGTTGCTTTGATTAGGGGGCAACTCCATGTCACAGGATTTGCGGCAAGGGCGACAGATGAAGCCGCACCCTTCAGTCGCGCTGCTCACCCTAAACAGGGTCAGAGTGCTTGGGGCTCACAAGGTATGTTTTGGGCAAACCTCGTCGAGCTGCATGCGCGCAATAAGCAGTTTCGGATCATCGAAAGGATTTTGAGGGCTCATCGCTTCCCTCCACGCGGTTACGGGCGGGAACACGGCTTACTCTCTCAGCCACCGGATCCCTATGTTCGCGCCACTCGGTGATGGATTAATACTGCGACAGCGCCCACAAATTTCGAGTCGAAATAAGGTACGCTTTCAGACAAGGGTAAATACCAAAAAGGGCGCCAACCGAAGCCAACGC
>JBOHJE010000006.1:0-14805 GCA_050728375.1 Methyloceanibacter sp. | reverse complement strand
GCGTTGGCTTCGGTTGGCGCCCTTTTTGGTATTTACCCTTGTCTGAAAGCGTACCTTATTTCGACTCGAAATTTGTGGGCGCTGTCGCAGTATTAATCCATCACCGAGTGGCGCGAACATAGGGATCTGGTGGCTGAGAGAGTAAGCGTGTTCCCGCCCGTAACCGCGTGGAGGGAAGCGATGAGCCCTCAAAATCCTTTCGATGATCCGAAACTGCTTATTGAGTTAGCGCAGGCTTTTGAATCTATCTGGTTGGTAATGTGTGCGCATGAGCCGCTTCTTGATGCGGATAGAGTCAAGGAGCTTGGTATCGAGATCAGTCGGAAGCTCGTTGAGCTTGCCGCTGATGGTGTGACTGATCCGGCTAAGCTTCGGAAACTCGCCTTAGAGAGTCTGCCTCTCTCCCCCGGCACACTAGCCCGAGCTGCCGACTCTGCGCTTCCTCAATGGGGCGGTGCTTCGGGCTCGTGACAGGTGCCGCTGGCGCTTGCCTTGAGTCCCTCACAGTCGAGGATGACGATCTGGCCTCGCGACAGCCGGATGACTCCCCTTTGCACTATGAGGGTTCTGCGATTCACGCTGCGATAAGACTCGCAAACGATCTATCGCAAGGCGTAAGCGCAACCGCTGACAGGCTGTCCCGGCCTCAATCGCATATGCCAGGATTCGGCGAAAGCAGGCTCGCTTTGTCGGGCTTGCCTTCCCAGTCTTTGGCATCTGGAGGCGGCTCACGTTTTACGGTTATGTTCGGCCAGACCAGCGCATATTGGGTATTGATCTCCAGCCACTTTTCGAGCCCAGGCTCAGTGTCCGGCCTGATAGCATCAACCGGGCATTCCGGCTCGCAAACACCACAATCGATGCATTCGTCGGGGTGTATGACAAGCATGTTCTCGCCCTCATAGAAACAGTCCACCGGACACACCTCGACACAGTCCATGTACTTACATTTGATACAGCTTTCATTGACGATGTAGGTCAATTAAGCCTCCTTCCATCATCTGGCCCGGCCAGAGGCAGTCTCCGTCGTGAGATTCAACGGCCGGTGAGGGTGTGAGGCGGGTGACGCGTGTCGCCGCGTCGGTTCAACCGGCGCACATAAATAATAGTGGACTCGGGCCGCTCAGCCTTGACCTTTAACGCCGCAATGAGCGCGTCTTCCGCGTCAACGACAATTCGGTCCGCCTTCCTTTTGACTCTAAGTCCGACAGTGAATTGCCACGACATTTTTTGACCTTCCTCAAGGTAGGTTAGGCTACGAACGCGCGCTCACCAGCATCGCCGAAACCTTGCGTGCGAGCCCGGTATACGTGTGCCTGGGTGTTGTCGCATCGCGGCGCACTCAGCACGCACGCCTATATGCACAAATATGTGCCAGTTACACGAAATCCAGGTTGCCCAGCAATCCAGGTTGCCCAGCAATAGAGAGTGGGGGCGGACGCTGGTTTAATGGGCATCACATGCTACATGGTCCGCCCCAAGGCGCGCTGCATGTATTGGCATTAGTCAACAATGGCGCTATCCTAACAGATGGCAATTCGGTCACCCCAACACAAGTGACCTCACCAAGGTCAGTCATGCTGTCGAGCTTGGCAAGGTCGAGGTCTGTCGGCAGACGACCCCAAGCCTCTTCGCGCTTCTCACGCTTGGTCAAGACCGAGTTAACACCTGCAAGCGTCACGTCGCGCAGGATGAACGGCATGACGGTCGCGGGCAGATCCGATCCCTGCGCCAAGCCGCAGGACGCCACTGCGCCGTCATACTTGATCTGCGAGAGCACGTTGGCGAGCGTGCGGCTGCCGAGCGAGTCCACGGCGCCCGCCCAGCGTTCTTTGTCCAATGCGACCCCATCTCCGGAAAACTCACGAGCATCGATGATCTCATCTGCGCCCAGTCCGCGCAGATAGTCGCCTTCCTGCTCAGCCCGGCGGGAGGAGGCGACGACGCGATAGCCGAGTCTGTCGAGAAGCGCGATTGCGATCGAGCCCACGCCACCGGCAGCACCGGTCACGAGCACGTCGCCCTTGTCTGGCGTGATACCCTCCTTCTCCAAAGCCAGCACGCAAAGCATGGCGGTATAGCCGGCGGTGCCGATCGCCATGGCATTGGCAGTGGAAATGGCATTGGCAGTGGAAATATTGTCAGGGAGCCGGATCAGCCAGTCGCCCTTGACACGGGCCCGCTCGGCGTAGCCGCCGTGGTGCACCTCGCCCAAACCATAGCCGTTCAGCACGACCCGATCCCCTGCTTGGAGGCGCGGGTCCTCCGAGCGCAGCACTTTGCCGGCCAAGTCTATGCCTGGGATGAGCGGGAACTTGCGGATGATCGGCGCCTTGCCGGTTATCGCGAGGCCATCCTTATAGTTCACTGTTGAGTGCTCGATCGCCACGGTGACATCTCCGTCCATGAGATCAGCATCCGTCAGCTCGGTAACCGCGACGCTTTGCCGGTCGCCGTGTTTGGTCACGAGTAACGCCCGAAACCTGTCGGCCATATCTTCCTTTCTCCGCGCGGCGCCTCCTCAACGGCATCCGAACGCAGAGATTGCGCGAAAAAGTGGCGCTTGGCCAAATCAAGGCTCACGCCGCGACATTTGGCAAACCTTCTTCATGTGGCCTTTGATCCCAAACGGCATTTTTTTCCGATTGGCAAACCTCGGTCGCGGATACGTTCCTTACTACATGGGAGCTGAGGCGACCCGCCTAGGAAATTGGTTGCGCGGGGCTCGCAGCCACCTATGCCGAACACGACTCCTTTGGGTGATGAGCTTGCCGCGCAAGCCCCTGAGTAGCGCGGCCTCTGCTATGCTCAGGGCGGTGCCGTGTTCGGCGAGCGCCCCCCGAGGATGTGTCGATCCCTGTGATCTGCTCGCCCGTAGTGTTCCTCGGGTGATGCCCCGCTCAAGTGGCCTTAACGTCTCAAGAGGATGAATGCGGTCAGTTCCGATCAATTGGATGCGGCGCGAACCGGGAGATCGTTTCTGGGAGCACGTGGCTGGTAGTTAGGTCCGCTTTTGGCACTTCGCTGACATACAGATGCTCCGACGCCATGTCCGGTTTCCGATTTAAAGCGGACTTTGCACGACCTCCATCGGGGCGTTATTAGTCTTTTGGGGATGCGTCCGACGAGTGAAACTGGGCCGATGTCAGCCAGGATCGCCACGGCGCGCCAGCCGTTGGATCAGCCAAGATAGCTGCCGGAGTAACGCCCGGCCATCCCCACTGTCATCACCAGTCCGCGCGTCGGTAGAGGCTAGCGCGAGGTTGCGCGCCCAGCCTGGCGAGGAGCGTGAACACTGGCGTGGCGCCCAGTGGGTCGGACGCACACCACCTTTCTCCTGCCCATTGCGCCAACTCCTCAAAATCAGCCGAGTAGCCGATCAATTCCGTCCGATGCTGTGGAGATAGCGTCGGGCTATAGAGCGCCCATAAGCGGAACAAGCCAGAGAGGGCGACCATATCCTACCGCCACGGGAATAATCGCCTGTATGTGAGACGAAACGGCGGTTGCAGCTAGTGGAACAAAGAGGAGCAAAAAACGGTGCTAGATCAACGCCTGGAAAAGGGCTGGTGCCCAGGGGCGGACTACACCAATTCAATGAATTCAATGACTTACGCAAAAGTGGGACACTCGGTCTTCGCACATGATCATTATGCTTTCTGGCGTGATTGTCCCACCGCTTGGGAGCTGCAGGCCGCGGGCGTGCAAGACAAGGTGCAAATTGAGGAACTTGACGTCACGAGCGCCGCGTCAACTCAAACGGCGACAGCCTCGATCCTAGCTCGAACCGGCAACACGCTAGACGCCGACTCTTGCGGTTCTTGCTATATTTGCGCTTGTCACCATGCCTGGATCTGCTGCTGAACGCGCGTGTCGTCCGAGCTTATCTCATTGGTATCACTGTCCCGATACGTCAAAGCGCGCTTCAAAGCCTACAAGGACAACCACAACCTCGAAGCGTCCCTGTCGCCCTAGTCTCTCAAATCTTTGTACATGCCCCGAGCCATCTAAAGCGCGAGAGAGGACCGCACGCACCAGCAGGCCAGAGACGCCGGCTGAAAGCAGCAGGCCGCGTAAGCCCACAAGGACCACTGCAGCCCCAGAACGCGGATGCCGACCGAGCTTGTCTAACGCGTTCAAGTGCCCTCCCGAACGCGGAGCGGGTGAAAATCAGTACAACACCGAGAGAAAGGCCTTGGCCAGCTGCCCAACTGACATGGTGGTCTGGGCAAACACGCGCTCGAAGATCTACCACTTTCGCGGCACGCACTATTATGGCACCACTGTCGCTGGGGCTTACATGTGTGAACAGGACGCGACTGCTGACGGGATGCGGGTTTGCGAAGAATGAGAGACGTCCTCGAAGCATAAGCACAAATTAGCAGGGGGTTTACATGCATCCAATCATAATTGCCGCAGTTATTGTTTTCCTGCTCAATGCAGCGGGCAGTTTCATTGAGTTTAACAATCGGTTCGTAAACGCGCTCGTGGATACGGTTCTATTCGCGGTCGTGTTTTGGGCCCTCATTCATTTTGGCTACTTGGATATGGAGTTCGTGGGGCCAGCAGCTACGCCGGCTGCGGCGCCAGCTGGGCCGTGAAGGAACATCTCGCAATGGCTGATCAGACCCCAGGCATGCCGATGACTGACGCAATTTCCGGGCTCCTTCGGCACCTTCTAACCACGATTGGCGGTGGTCTCGTTGCAGCTGGCTACCTAACATCGGAGCAGTGGACTACGATTGCAGGTGCATTAGCCGTTATCATCGGCGTCGTCTGGTCCGTGATCTCGAGCCGCGTTTCAACGTCGTAGGTTGCCAATGCGCTTCGTTTCTCCAATCCTCAGGCGCCGGGAATCAACTGGCCGCCTAACCTAAACGGTCGAGCAATTTGTCGATCCGCGCTGGCTGACCATATTGGCCAATCTTATCGCTCAACAACTTACGAACTCGCTTCCGTTCGGCTTCGGGTGCTGAATGCGGTGACGGGTCCAGTTGGCTATCCTGCTGCGGTGTTGATCAGAGCAGTCGAGGGCATAGTTGGTCCGGCACGACTGACAAGACCTATTGAGTGCGGCACGTCGTGAAGAGCGATTGCCTCACAAACCTGGGTCACCCTCGTCGATCCCCGCCGAAATTACGCAAAGGCCTCGGAATATTTTCTCCGGGGCCTTTGTCTTGAGCGCGCTTTTGTAAAGGGCGCCGGGCGAAGCCGACGCCTTTTGTGTGTTAGCGCTAACTTCTCTTTCTGTTTGCAAAAAAGAAGCCCCAGAGACGGGGGGACTCGGGGCTTCTTCGGGTCCTTTTGGGGGGACCTGTGATGGGGAGGGAAGCCCATCACAAGAACCGCTTACCACATAATTCGCTCAGCATGAAAGTGCATCGTCGCTATCTGCCGCATCCTCACGCCGCAGAGAAATGACAGCTCAGCCACAACTCGGCTTAATCCCGCCCATTTTCCGGCGCAATCTTCCGATTCTGAGTTTACTGGCGCGGGGAGATACGCGAGGGGAAAGGGCGGCGAGCGGGGGAATCCGCTGCCGCCCTTATTGCGAGCCGCGTGGAGTGCCAAAGCCCGCCCGTTCCTAGCTATGCAAAAGGGCGCCGGCCGAAGCCGACGGCCACCAAGACTCGCGCTGCTCCAATGTGCTAAAGGTTAGACATCACCGGCAGATAAAACCATAACAGGCCCCGGTGGCTGAGAGCCTAAGAGCCTAAGATCCCCCCTGTAGTGAGTGAAAGGTTGGAGCATGCCTGGTGACCCCAAAGAATGTCGACAACGTGCGCGGCAATGTTTGCTGATGGCGAACCGAGCTGCTTCACGAAGGGAACAGCAAACCCTTGAACGCGTACACCGGTCCTGGAACAGGCTAGCGGTCGAGATTGAACAGGCTCAAGCTTTCTTAGCCACCAAGAGGGCCACAGATCTTGCCGAGTGCTTAGCGCCCAATCCAGACGACCTCGATCCCATGTTCACGCAAATAGTCTGAGATAAAGGGCGCCGGCCGCAGCCGACGCCCCTGCATCTCCTGGCCCGAGTCAGTGCACCCGATAATCGGGAGGTTGTGAATCGTCGTTGTCCGGGAAGCGCAGCCGAAAGACGATCGATGACCGACTATGAGCGAAGTCGAGTTGCTCGGTCAGCGCCTTCAAATGCGCCCACACTGGCGTTTCGTCGCCACTCTCCACGGCGAGCTTGATTGCCCTGAAATGGGCTGTGGCACTTTCGAGAAAGCCCTCGATGGCTGCGAGGTCACCCGCATATCGTTTCATGACTTCGCGCCTCCTGTACCAGAGCCTCCAGCCGGTCGAGATGATCCAAGAAGGCTGACTCTTCGCCCCCGGCAAGGCGAAGGAGTTGGGTTCTGATTCCCGTCGCCATATCCATCACCGCGCCCAACTCATCTTCCTCGCGCAGGTCGGGCCGGCCTCGCATAACGGCTGCAATAAGCAGCGCCTGGCTGGAGATTTCGTAGAGGCGTCCGCGAATCTCCGCGCTCGTTAGGGCGTCGTCATTCGGCTGGGGTTTTGTCATCAATCCCTCCATAGGTTGTGGAGGGCCGACGAGTGCCAAGCACCGGAATCAATGTTATGGGGGCTGTGGTCATTCGCGAACCTCCCGGGTTTGCGTTTGGCAAGTCGCCGGGGGTGACTCTCAGCACCCTCGGCGGCGCACCTGAATGATGCACCGCTAGCTTTAGCGCGAAGTGCAATCGGCGCGCGCATAACGTGGGCGATATATTTAAGCGTGATAGGAACTGTTTGTCAGCGGGCGAGGAGCACGAAGATCAGCATTGCGAACGCGCAATACGCCATGAGCCGCGCAGTGAAGTAGCTCATCGGCGTCGCCGGCCGCCCGAATTCGACGAGGGGGGCAAAGTAGCTCCCCAGATCTCCGACATCGGCCGACTGCCAACGGCGATGTCGCGGACGTCGCCGTGACCGCCGCCCACACCGCCGACTGATCGTGGTGACGGAATCGCACCTCGACTCGCCGCGGCGCCCAACAATTTTTCGTAGGCTTCGACTTGCGTCTTGGTGAAGAGCGTGCCCAACAACGCCTTCGCATGGTTCTGGCCCAGCATCGCGGTCATTTGACGCGTGATCGCGTCGACGCGGGCCGTCCCGTTGGCGCCGAGGGATTTCATCTGCACCCTTGCGGCGTCTTGAAGCGCTTGGTGCTCTGAGGCTTGCACGCGAGCGTACATGCCGAGCATCTTTGAAAACCCCGCTTGATCCATCCCCATGTCGGCGGCGAACTTGCGCGCCTCAGCAATCGCAGGGCCGACGATCGGATCGTCGTCAGCGAGTGGCGCCATAACGAAGCCGCGGGGCACTTCGAAGTCGGCATCGAACTCGAGCGCGAATTCTGAACCCGGCTCAGCGAGCGGCGCATCGCCGACATCCGCCAGGCCGCCATAGGGCACAGCGCCATCGCCGCCGCCGTCGCCGTCTGTTCAAGCGCGGACTGCATCGTGGCGAGGCTCTCGCCTCGCGTAGGGAAGGATCCGCTTTCGTTTGGCATCGTCGTCTCCTAAAGTTTTGTCTGGCTCGCCGGGTGGATCATGCCGAGCTTCTCGGCGAGGAGCAGAATGATCTCGGCGGCCCCCATGCCCTCGGCGATGCCTTGCTCGTAACAGTCCACGGCGAGTTTCTCGGCTTCGGTCATTGCGGGCGCATTCCTCCAAAAAAATTGAGTGGCCAATCGCCCCTGATGACATTTGCGCGCCACGCCTGTTGAAAGAACGGTCGCAAGGCTCTCAGCTCACCGAGATGGCCCACGTCGAACTCAAGCGTGTCGGTCACTCGGCCTTCGTGCAGAACCGTGAGGCGACAAACGCCGCGGCCGTCTTGCTTGTCTAGTTCCCACACGAGCGTTTCGGCGCCGATCGGCCGCGTCGTTGTGCGCAGCGGGAGTTCAATCGGATTGGCGCTCGAGCGGTTAGAGCCGTCGTTGGGCGGCGCCTTCGGCAAGCCCTTCGGTCCCTGCATGCGATCGCACTTTTTCATGCGGAGGGTCCCACGAGCACCCAGTCGCCGAGCAGGCCGAGGCGCCATGCTGGAAGCAACAACTCCTTGTGGAGCTTCGCTCCGCGGAAGGCCGTAAGGTGGTCGGCATCGAAAGCGACTTCGCCCATCGTCCGACCATCGCGCATGACCCGGATGCGGACGACGTTGCGCCCCTGAACGTGGTCAAGCTCGAAAAAAAGTTCCTCGCCGTTCGCATGGGATCGCAGCGCGCTGATCGGGAAGGCCGGCCCCTTGCGCGGCGCGACGTCCGCGTCGGGCTGAGGGCCTTGCTGCGCTCGCAAGCGCTCGCGGCGCTCCGCCACGCTTACTATCTCGACACCCCCGATGCGTTGAGCCATTTGGCGGATCTCCTTGTAACGCACGGTCGCCCGCAAACTTCCGGTCGGCAACGCACAAGGCATATTGACCATAACAAAAACTTATGGCATCCACATTCCACGATGGGAAAGCTGATCGGTCGTGCCCGCAGCTATGCCGAGCTCGCCGCCACGCTTGACGCGAGGCGCGACGCTCTCAACATCTCCCACAACGCGCGTAGGTCTTCGACGGTGACGCCCTCGAGCGCGCTTGGGAACGTCCAGGGGACGGCGACCCCTACGTGATCGGCAGGACCGCCCATATCGTTGCCGAGCGAGACACTTTGCAGGTGAAACCATGTCGAGGCTTCGGCCGGCGGCGCCAGGTTGGCCTTACCGTCATCGAGGCGGAAATATAGGCGGCGATCGGTGACTTGCGCTGATTCCGCTTCGGTCTGGGTCATGCGGTTGAGCATGCGCACGGCGCGGAGCGCATCGGAGAATGCCCCGGCGACACGGGCATCCTCCACTGTCGTATCCCCGCTCCCGCTCTTGCGGATGTGATGCGTGAGTTCGACGGCGCAGCCTGTGGCGTCGGCGATGGCCGCCCAACTCTCAGTCACAGCGTTTATCATGCCGTTGTTGTTCTCGGAGACGCGATGGCAGCGGACGAATGGGTCGATCCGAACCACGTCGATCCGATTTTCCTCGATCGTGCGCTTGACGGCCTCGACCACGGGTACCGCGACCTTGAGGGTGCCGCGTTCCTCTGTGGCAATAACGATAGGCATTTTGCGTCCACTATCGACAAAGAGGCGGTCGCCTATGTCCTCGGCACTGAGGTTGTAGTGGAGGCAAGCCGCTTGGACGCGGCGCATTATCTCCTCGTAGGGATCTTCCCCATTCCAATACCAAACGCGGAGCGGCGCCGCCTTGTGCTTTGTGAGAAGCGCGACACCAGTGACGAGCTCCAGGCTTTCGCCGATCACAAGCGAAGATTTCCCGACGCCTCCGCTTGCAATGATGCCGGATGCGAATTTGCGTATTAGGCTTCGACCGTGCAGCCATTCCCGGCGCGGAAGTGTGGTCGGGTCTTTCCACTCGTAGGGCGTGGCGCTGATGTTCGGCGGCGGCTCCTGCCCGTTCGCCTTCTGCTTTGGCTTCGCCTCCTCCAGGCGCTCGATCTCGCTTAGCGGCACGGTGCGCTTGTTCATGGCGCCGTGATCTCCACGAGAATTTCCGCGCGCGGCTTCGGCGGCTTGAGTCATGATCGGAGCTGCCGGCCGTGCTCGGCGTCGGCAACCACGATGCGCTGCACGTTGGCGAGATATGCGAATGCCATCTCGCGGCGCAGGAGCACGATGCCTTCGCGTCCGGCGCGCAGCCAATCGAGCGGCGTGCGATGCACGCGGAGCCCGTCGCCGGCGAAATAGCTGGCAGGATTAAAAATTGCGTCCACGTCGCCGAGACAAAAAGCGACGCCACGCCACGACGCGAGCGTGCCGGAGCTCGGCGCCCACGCGATCCAATCAACGCAGCGGCCGCGATCTTCGGCACAAAAGATGAGCGCGCGTTTTGGCGCCTCAGCAGCATCGCCGGCAAAGTCGAAAGTCTTGCCGCTGAACATGACGCGATCGCCGCGAAGCGGCCAAGGCTCGATCAAGGCTTGATCGCTTACGCCGGCGTCGATCAGGTGGCGCAGCTCGTCGTCAGTCGGGTCCGGGAGGTTGCAATAAAACTCGCCGAGATCGGGGAGCGCGTTCACGGGCGCCTCCACGATGGAACCTCGGGGCGGCGAATCGGCGAGACCTGATCCGCGTCACTCGTGCGTTGCGGGCGTGGCCGGCGTTCTTTATCGCTCGTGAAGATCGCGCCGGACAGCGGATCAGAATTTCGAGGGCCGTTCCCGCTAGCAGCCGGGGCGGCCTTCGCCGTATGAGGGGCGGCCATTCATTCGGCCCGCCTGCTAGGCGCCGAGAGCGCCGCGCGCAGTTCAGACTTACGCGCCGCGATGCCCGTTCCGATATAGAAGGTCGGAATGGTCTTGCATTCGACCCACCAATAAACCTTGCGGTCGGTGACGCCGAGGAACTTGGCGATCGCGCTGGCGCCGAGCAGTAAATCGGCGGCGAGATCGTCCCCAGGGGGATGAGATTTGAGGGAATTGTCAGCCAAGCACAGGCTCCGGTGGTTAGTGTTGAACCTCCGTTTGCTGTGCGCTGACTATCAAGGACTGCCAGCGTTCGCAGATTGTGTCAACTGCGCCACGCCACTATTGGGGATGGGATGGCAAGTTGGGCGCCCATGTCGGAACCCATGTCGGAAGGAGCCGCCGCGAGCAAAATGGAACCGTTGGAAATCAACGGGAGCATGTCGGAACTTTGCTCTGATCTCCCGACATGAAAAAGGCCCCAACATGGGGCCTAAGTCCTTGATTTTGAATGGTGCCCAGGGGCGGAATCGAACCACCGACACGCGGATTTTCAGTCCGCTGCTCTACCAACTGAGCTACCTGGGCCTCTTTCAGGGCATTTGGTGAGGCGAGACCCCGTCTGCAAAAGGGAGGAGCGTCACGCAAGGCCCTGGCTTATAGGAAATCGTTTCGGCCCTGTCGAGACCGGCAAGTCCCCCCTTGGTTTCAGTCGTCCTGCTCGTCCACGCGGGTCACCGGGTCACCGGGGACCGCGTAGGCGCCCTTGAGCCAGCGACCGAGATCGATTTCGGCGCAACGCTTGCTACAGAACGGGCGATGCTGTCGCACGACGGGTTTGGCGCATACCGGGCAGCGGCCCGTTGCCTTGCGCACGTCGTCGGCGCTGCCTGCTTTGCCGTTACGTGGCCGTATCGGCGTGTTGCGCGCGGGCGCATTCACTCGGTGTCGATCTCCGCCTTGGTAAGCCACAACAGGTTCACCGGATAGCCCTCGCCGGCCAACAGGCTCACCACCTCGGTCAGTGGCAAACCGACGACATTTGTGTAGGAACCGACGAGCTTCACCACGAACGCGCCGGCGATGCCCTGAATGGCATAGCCACCAGCCTTGCCTTTCCATTCGCCGCTGGCGAGATAGGCGCCGATCTCCTGGTCGGAGATGTTGCGGAAACGAACGCGCGTCTCCACCACACGCTCGCGCCAGCGCTCCTCGGGCGTGACGAGGCAGATGGCGGTATGGACGCGATGGGCGCGACCGCGAAGCAGGCGAAGCGCATCGGCCGCCTCATGCTCAAGCTCGGCCTTGCCGAGAACGCGCCGCCCGACCGCCACCACCGTGTCGGCGGCAAGAACGAAGGACTTGGCGAACTCGGGCTCGGCCCTGACGAGTTTAAGAGCCGCTTCGGCCTTGGCGCGAGCGAGGCGGCGCACGATGTGGCGCGGCACCTCCCCTTTCGCCACGCTTTCGTCGACTGAAGCCGGACGCAAGGCGTCGGGAGCGATGCCGGCCTGCTCGAGAAGACCAAGCCGCCGTGGCGAGGCCGAGGCGAGAACGAGCTTGGGCCGAAAGCTGCTCTGGGTGGGTTCGCGACGGCGGGCGCGCTGCGGTTTCGCCTTCTGCGACGCAGGCCTCACAGGCTCGCCTTGGACAATCTCGGACCGCCGAAGCTTCAGCCTGTTACTTAAACCGGTAAGTGATCCGACCTTTAGTGAGATCATAGGGTGTCATCTCGACCAGAACCTTGTCGCCCGCAAGCACTCTAATCCGGTTCTTGCGCATCCGTCCCGCCGTGTGGGCAATGATCTCGTGTTCGTTCTCGAGCTTCACCCTGAAGGTGGCGTTCGGGAGCAGTTCCGTGACCACTCCCGGGAATTCGAGCATTTCTTCTTTCGCCATAAGGCTCCTTCCGCATCGTAGATGCGGCGGAGAATGGTCGCCCGGCCTGCCAAAATCAAGTTCCATCGCACAGGCGCCGACGGACTTCCCGGCCGGCAACACCCGGCGTTCTGATCCCAATTTGCCCTTGGGGGCAGCCCTTCAGCGCCGAGCACCGCTTCGGCGCGGACACAGGCCCATGGCTTGGACGTTAATATCCGGGAGACCTCAGGAACTCTCGGGCTCCGGTCCGTCGGGGCGCGTGGCGGATGCATGCGCGCTCGACTCGGCGAGCCGCTGGGCGAGCGAGACCGGCGTCGCAGTCTCTTCCCGGTGCGCAGCCCCGCCATGAGCATCCTGCACGACTTCGCGAATGGTGCCGTCGAACTCCTCCAAGCGTCCGACGACCTTCCGTGCCAGATCGACGTAATGCTGATGGATCAAGATCAGGCGACGACGAAGATCCTCGTTCATGGAGCGTAGTGCCATGATCTCGCGGTCCTGGACGCCCAGCCGGTTACGCAAGCCATTGCGCTCGGCGACGAGGCGCTGGATTGCCGCCGCTCCGGCAAGAGCCGCGTTCTCCACGGCTTGATCGGACGCGAATTCGCCGCCCGCCTGACCGGGCCTCGCTCTCGTGTCACTGGGGGACATTTCGTTTCTCGGCATGTCGTTCATCTGCAATCAGCTCCTTGTTGAAGGGAGGCAGCCGGGGATGCACTCCCCAACGGTTCCGCGCGTGTTGTTGGTTCCCTCTCGCACCCCGTCCCACCGGGGGTTGCATTGTGGCCGCAGAGAAGTGCAGAAGTGTGGCAAACAAGGCGAAATACAGTCCGGGCCGCGTCAAGATTCGCCCTTTCCGAGTTCATCGCGCTAGCGAGCAGGTCGGCTTCATCGTGCCGCTAGGCGATTGGGTGCTGCAAAAGGCCTGCGCCAACGCCGCCAACTGGCCGTCCTATATCGGCCTCGCCGTTAACATCTCGCCTGCCCAGTGCAGTGCCGATTTGACGCGGACTGTCAGAACCGCGCTTGCCCGGTCCGGCCTCCCCGCGTACAGACTGGAGATGGAGATCACCGAGTCGGGGCTGCTGCATGATAACAGCGAGACCCTCTCCTGCCTGCAATAGCTGTGGGAGCTCGGAGTCCGCGTCGCCATGGACGATTTCGGTACCGGCTAATCCTCGCTGAGCTATCTGCGCAGCTTCCCCTTCGACAAGATCAAGATCGGTCGGAGCTTCGTGAAAGACATCCTCGTGCATCCCGACAGCCTCGCCATCGTCCGCGCCGTTGCCGGCCTCGGCGTCAGCTTCGGCGTGCCGATAACCGCCGAGGGCGTCGAGACGACCAGCAGCTCGACCAGGTGAGGCTGGCCGGCTGCACGCAGTGTCCGGGCTACTTTTTCGGGCGCGCCATGCCGAATGGGGAGGTGATGGGACTGCTGCATCACCGGCGGAGCCTCATCCGCAAGCCCGGCTACGCCTAAGCTTTCCGCCCGCAACGCGGCCTATACGCTCGGCGCCCCGGTCAGCGGGAAGCGCGCCTTGATCTTTTGGAACAGCCCGTCGCGGACCCCGCGATAAGCGGTGAGGATCTGCTCGCGGCTGCCGCTCGCAAGCGTAGGATCGGGCGTCGGCCAATATTCCACGTCGACGGCATAGCCGTGCGCCAGCTCGAGCGCCATGTGGTGCGCCTCGGGCGCGAGTGTGAGGATGAGATCGAAGCCCGTCTCGTGCACCCCGGCGAGCGAGACCGGAACGTGCCTTGACATGTCGATGCCGAGCTCATCCATCACCGCGATGGCGAAAGGGTCTGGCTCACCGGGGCGCACCCCGGCCGAACCGACATGAACGCGGTTTCCCGCAAGATGCTTCAGGATTGCGGCGGCCATCGGCGAGCGGACAGCGTTGCGGCTACAGGCGAAGAGAACCGCGCCCGGCAGTTCTGCCCCGACGCCCACGCATCAGCCCTTCCAGTGCAGCGCACAGAGAAGCGTGAAGAGGCGTCTCGCGGTGGCGATGTCGACGTTTATCTTGCCATTGAGACGATCCAGCAAGAGGTGGCTGCCTTCATCGTGCAGTCCACGGCGGCCCATGTCGATGGCTTCGATCTTGGAGGCCGGCTGGGTCCTGATCGCGGCGTAGTAACTGTCGCAGATCAGGAAATAGTCCTTCACGATGCGCCTGAAGGGCGACAGGGACAGCATGACGTGCTGGAGCGGCTCGCGCTCGGTGTCGCCGACCGTAAACACAAGGCGATTGTCGGCGAGCGACAGATTTAGCGTGTACGGGCCGCCGCCGTCGTGGCCCGCCAGCGCAAAGTTATTCTTCTCCAGCAGATCAAAGATGGCGACCTCGCGCTCGTGCTCCACGTCTACATTGTCGCGGCCGAGCGAGGCCTCGTCGAGCGTCACCTCGATGAGCCGGGCATTCTCGGGCCAAGATTGCTGATCCTCTGTTTCGCCGGCCATGATCATTTCCGCAGGTTCAGCCGAATAGCGACGGAACGGCGGTGCGCTTCGAGGCCCTCCGCCTTGGCAAGCGCCATGGCCGGGGGTCCGAGGGTCGCCAAGCTGTCCGCGTCGAGTTTGAGGATCGAGGTCCGCTTCATGAAATCGACAACGCCGAGGCCGGAGGCGAAGCGCGCGCTGCGCGCCGTGGGCAGGACGTGATTG
>JBOHJE010000005.1:0-5793 GCA_050728375.1 Methyloceanibacter sp. | reverse complement strand
GCGCCGCACCGCTCAACGTGGCCCAGGAAGCGGTCGCCGATCCCCGCCCCCTCATGCGCGCCTTCGATCAGGCCGGGGATATCGGCCAGCACGAACTCCCGCCCTTTGTGGCGCACGACGCCGAGATTGGGATGGAGCGTCGTGAACGGATAGTCCGCGATCTTGGGCTTCGCCGCGCTGACGGCCGCGAGGTAGGTCGACTTGCCGGCATTGGGCAGGCCGATGATCCCGGCATCGCCGATGAGCTTCAGCCTGAGCCAGATATACATCTCCTCGCCGGGAAGACCGGGATTGGCATGGCGTGGCGCCTGATTGGTCGCGGATTTGAAGCGGGCATTGCCGAAACCGCCATTGCCGCCCCTGAGCAGCAGGATGCGTTCGCCCGGCTCCGTCAAATCGGCGATCAGCGTCTCGCCATCCTCGTCGAAAATCTGGGTCCCGGGCGGGACTTTCAGAACCACGTCGTCCCCGCCCGCGCCGGTGCGGTTCTGGCCCATGCCGTTGCCGCCCTTTTTGGCCTTGAAATGCTGCTGGTAGCGGAAGTCCAGCAGCGTGTTGAGATTGGCGACGCACTCCACGATCACGTCACCGCCCTTGCCGCCGTCGCCGCCGTTGGGGCCGCCGAACTCGATGAACTTCTCACGGCGAAAGCTGACGGAGCCGTTGCCGCCATCGCCGGAGCGCACATAGACCTTGGCCTGATCGAGAAATTGCATGGAAAGGGCTTAGCACCGGGGCCTTACCGTTGCACTAGCAACGCCAGCCAGCGGCGCCAGACTGGCCGGCGCTAGGCCTAATGGAAATGGGCGACGGCCCGCTTCCGGTCGAGCCGATAGGTCACACATTGCGCGCGGTCGCAACGCGCCGCGCACTCCCGCATCTCCGAACCTTGCTCCACGAAGCCGAGCTTGCGGATGACCCGCTCAGAGGCGGGATTGTCCGTGAAATGGCCAGCCATCAGGTAGGCGAAGCCCTCGGCGTCGAAGGCGTGAGCGACCAGCGCCTGCACGGCCTCCGTGGCGTAGCCCAGGCCCCAAAAGGGCTTGCCGATCCAATAGCCGAGCTCTGCCCGCTCGGCGCCGAAGGCGCGATAGCCCAAGCAGCCGATCAGCGAGCCGTCCCTTTGGATGACAAACACGACGCCTTCCTCGCCCTCGAGCGCGCTCCCGATCCACTCGGCCGCCATCTGCTCGTTATAGGGGTGGGGGATGGTACCGGTCATGCTTGCCACGTCGTAGTCGCCGGCAAGCTGACTGATGCGCGCCGCGTCGGACAGCACAGGTGGCCGCAACACGAGTCTTTGCGTTCTGATCTGCACGGGACAAAGCTACACGCAGTGGGCCCTTCTCGCGAGACAAGCGGAGGTGGGCCAAATCCTTTCCGGTCGCGGAGACCCAAGTACTTGCTTTTATTAGGGCCCCGGGCCCCCTTGACCACGATTACATTCGTCGGAAGTCAGTGGGACGGCGAGCAGCGTTTCGCGCGTGGTCTCGTTGAGGGGGACGCGAACGGCGACAGGGTCGCCGGTTTCAAGATCCTAACCACGCTCCACGCCGACGACTTCGCGTATTGAGAGAGTTGCGCGGAGTCTCGCGCGTAAATCGCCGCTAGTTCGGCTTCACGGAGATGTACACGCGGCCCTTCTGCTTGGTCGCGTAGGTAACCTCTCCCTCGCGGGTGGCGAAGATCGTGTGATCCTTGCCAATGCCCACACCGTCGCCGGGATGCCATTTGGTGCCGCGCTGGCGCACGATGATGTTCCCAGGCACGACCTGCTGTCCGCCCGACTTCTTGACGCCGAGGCGCCGTCCGGCGGAGTCGCGACCGTTGCGCGATGAGCCGCCTGCTTTCTTGTGTGCCATGGTCGCCTCTACTTCTTATTCGGTTTGGCAGCGGGCTTCTTCGCCCGAGCCTTTGTCGACGATTTAGCGGGTCTCTTGTCGGCCGCCTTCTTGGCTGCCGGCTTGGTCACGGTCTTTTTGGCTGCGGGCTTCGCTTCGGTCTTCTTGGCCTCGGGCTTTGCGGCTGGCTTGGCCTTGGCCTCATCTGGCTTCTTCTCGGCCTTCTTCGGCTCGGGCTTAGCCGCCGCCTTCTTGCCGTCGGTCAGGATCTCGGTGATGCGGAGCGCCGTCAGCGCCTGGCGATGGCCCTTGGTCCGCCGATAGCCCTTGCGGCGTTTCTTCTTGAAGACGATAACCTTGTCGCCGAGCTTCTGCGCGATGACTTCAGCCGCCACCATGGTCCCGGCGATGGTCGGGTTCCCGGTCTTAGGGCTGTCCCCGCCAAGCAGAAGCACCTCGCCGAGCTCGACGATATCGCCGGGCTCGCCCGCGATCTTCTCGATCTCGATAATGTCGTTTGGCGCCACGCGATATTGCTTGCCGCCCGTGCGAATGACCGCGAACATCTGTCTTATCCGTCTTAGCTCTTGGGCTTGAAAAGCCCGGCGACGGGGCGCGCGAGCAGAGCCTCTAGAGAAGCCACCAAGCGGCGCAATATAGATACCGAAGCCAATAAGTCAATTACCGCCGGCACTTTCCAGGTGCCACGGTTAGCTGGTATCTTCCGGCCACTAGAGCGATAGGCACTGACTTGACCGCTCCGTGTGTCGCGCGGGTCTGACGTCTAGCCCTTTCCTCCGCTTGCCATTGACCCGCAACTCGAGGAAGTCATCTCAGCGAACCTGAGAGGAGGTTACTTCATGCCCAAAATCAGTGGCGTATGTGTTGGCGAATCTCTCGTTGGCGAAGGCAACGAGGTTGCTCATGTGGACTTATTGCTTGGTCCGCGAGGCAGCGCCGTCGAAACGGCCTATTGCATCGGGCTGACCAACAACAAGGACGGTTTCACCACTCTACTCGCCTTGGTTGCGCCAAACCTCATGTGTAAGCCGCCGACGATCCTGTACAACAAGGTGACCATCAAGGACGCGCGCCAGGCGGTCCAGATGTTCGGCCCGGCCCAGCATGCCGTGGCTAAGGCGGTCGCCGATTCCGTTGCCGAAGGCGTCATCCCTGCCAACGAGGCCGACGATCTCTTCATCACAGTCGGCGTGTTCATCCATTGGGAAGCCAAGGACGACAAGAAGATCCAGGACTTCAACTACCGCGCGACGAAGGAAGCCATCGCCCGCGCCGTCAAAGGCGAACCGAAGGCCTCCGAGGTCACGGCAAAGAAGGAGGCCGCCCACCACCCGTTCGCGGCCGGCTGAAAAGGAGAACCCCCAGGTCAGGGACAGCCCGGCAAGCAGGCGATCCGGGCCCGATTCGCGGTGGCTCCAAAGGTTGGGTTTTTGATCGTTGGAAGCAGCGTGATCGCCGCCGACTAGCTCCGATGCCTTGCGCGGGACTTTCCCGTTGCACGCTTGGTTGCAGGCGCCGATTCAGCCTCGCCCGCCCCTTTGGCGACGGGCTGCTCATCGAGCTGTCCCGAACCCTTGAGGGGAAATTTTGAGTAGAGTTCTGCATGGTGCGCCTCCAAAGCAGCCGCGATAAGCGCTGCGTGTTTTGGCGCGTTCCAGCCGACGCACCTGCAAATCACGCGCGGCGGTTGGCGCTTGCCGTCTAGGACGAGCCATTCACCGCTTTCTTCGGCCCTTGCCTCGAAGAATCTTTGCTGTTCCATGCAGCCAGTAACGCTCAACATGCAACTTGAGGCGGAGACTGTAACAAAAAACCAGGGGACTTCATGCCATAGCCAGGTTGGCCCAGAATTTCGGCGTTTTGGCCCATCTGCGACTCAAAAAGGCTTTGACGGCTTCGACGGCATCCATGAGCGAATCGTCAAGGCCCAATCTCCCGCCAGAGTCCCACTGCAAGTCCCGCAGTAATCACGAAGGCAACCGCGCTCACCCACATGGGAATGTCGGTGCCATTAATGGTGACGCTCCAGTCCAACAGCAGCCGCAGCACATGCATAATGGCTACCAATGCTAAGATCACCAGAGTGGCAGCTGTGAATGGTTTCATTGCTTTGCCTCAAAACAATTGACGCAATCAAGTGGGAAAGCCTTCTCGCCGCAGGCCATCCGCTTTGGTGGCCCTAGGTGTAGCCGGTGAAGTCCTCGCTGTGGATGTCATCGTCGTCGATGCCCATGTCGTCCAACATCTGTCGCATGTCCTCCGCCATGTCCGGTGTGCCGGCGACATAGTAATGGGGCTGGGGCAGACCGCGGCTGGCCTCCCTCACCATGTCGGCGTCGATGCGCCGGGTTTCGCCGTTCCAGCTGTCGGAATCCCCCATCTCGGTCATGGTCAGGACAAGCCGGAAGCCGTCGAGACGCTGTTCCAGCGCGCGCAGCTCGTCCAGGTAGGCAGCGTTCTCTGGCCGGGTATTCGAATAGAGCAGCACCATGGGGCGCGGCCGGTCGGCTTGCGCCTCGCTCCGCAGCATGCTCATGAACGGGGTGATGCCGATCCCTCCGGCGATCATCACAATAGCGCGCACGGGATCGTCGTGCAGGCTCATCGATCCCGTCGGGCCCACGATCCGCACCGCCGCGCCGGGCGGGGCCTCCTTGAGCGGCTGCTTGTAGGCGCTCTTGCGCATGCGGGTGGCGATCGTCAGCCGGTCCTCGTGCGGCGCGTTGACGAGAGAGAAGGCGCGCTGGCGATCGTCGCTCGCGCCTGGAAAATCCTCCGGCAGGAAGAGGTTAATCGATTGGCCCGGCGTGAACGCGAACCCGTCCGGTTTCTCGAAATGAAACGCGAGCGTGGACTGGGCGATCTCCTCGCTGCCCAACAACTTGCTGTCGTATTTGCCCATGTGTGTGTGTCCTGCTGTGCCGTCCGCAGCCGCTATCCGAGTAGGCTTACTGCTATTGGCACGAAGCGGACACCCGCGTGCACTCGGCTCATCGTCAGCTTTTGACCCAAAGCGGAAGCATCGGGATCGGACTACCAAACGGATTTTCCACACAAACCGCCTCGGCTGTCGTGACCGGCAGAACTGAAAGGATGAAGGCAAGGAAGCCAGGCGCCAACACAATGGCTATGCACTTCTTTATCATAGCATCCTCCACTCGGCAGTCCAATTGAGGAACAACGAAGGCCAGCAGTGGACCCAACTACTTCTCGTATACTTTGTACTTGCAGCAGCAGTGTTCCCTGAGGCAGCCCGCCTCCTTGTGGCGACGACGATGATCCGGATCATTGTTGTCTCTTAACCTTCGAATGCCACTATTGGAGACTGACATCTCACAAATAAACCATCGCTGAACGAGTCACATCCAAGACTCGGTTGCGGGGCTAGCCTGTGAAAAGGCCACTTGCGGCTGCAATAAGAATTGTTGGCGGGGCCGACGGCAAATCAGCTTGAAACTTGACGGTCAATGACTGACCAAGAGAGCCTTCTCCAAGAAGCTCGCGACCTCGGCACTGGCAAGAATACATCCTCAGCTTGCTCGGAAACAAATATCGTAAGTAAGGCCGGACTGCCCCGTGGCTATGGTTAGCGGTGCTAGAGGCCCGGGGCCATCAGTTGAGCAGGCAGGGCTGCAGAGGAGAAATAGGCTCAGCCGCTAAACCCGCTTGGCGCACGATCTCTGGGACTGCCGTGATTTCCCAGAGGGACCCCCGACCTAACGGGCCGAGGGCAAACAGCCCTTGCGTGAGAGTGCCGTCTCTCCTGACGACTTGTCCGTTGGACCTAACCAGGCGACATGGCAATGGTCCCGTCCTGATGTCCTCTTCGGGGGCTTTCTTCGGACGTCAGCGACCAAGCCTAGGCGTGTGGTATTAGCTTCAATAACCCCGCCGAAAGTAACTGGGCGGTACCGGCTGGTGAAAGTCCTGA
>JBOHJE010000004.1:0-4257 GCA_050728375.1 Methyloceanibacter sp. | reverse complement strand
GACCAACGCTGTGAAGTACGGGGCGCTGGCCCATAATTCCGGCCAGCTCGGCGTGAGCTGGAAGACCGCGCGCGGCAATCGGCTGCTTCTGGTCTGGGAGGAGCGGGGCGCCATGATGACTCCCGCCAAGCGCAATGACGGCTTCGGCATGCAGCTCATCGACAAGGGCATCCGCCACAATCTCGGCGGCGCGACCAAGGTCGATTTCAGACCGGTCGGGCTCTATGTTGAGATGACCGTGCCGCTGGTGCCGAGCAACGAGCCGCGCGCAAAGCCCGCTTCCACACAGCCACAGCCCGCTTGAGCCTCATTCCAGCACGCTGATTTCCTAACTGGGAGGAGCGGACTATTTCTTGCGAAAGCGGTCGAGTTGCACGACTTCCGCCGGCGGCCGCGACATCACGACATCGGCGCTTTGCGCTTCGCCGCCTTCGTCCGGAACCTGGTCTGAGCTCCCGCCGCGCTGCTCCTCAGGCTCGCCGACGAGATCGGGAAGCGCCGCCGCCATGTGCTGGCGGGCGGAGTCGTTGGCGGCGCCCGGCTTGCCGAATTGCAGCCCGAACTGGGCCGAGGGGTCGTAGAAGGCCTTCACGGCGCTGAACGGCACCACGAGCCGCTCGGGTACGTTGGAGAAGGACAGCTTCACCTCGAAGCGGTCGTTCGTCACCAGGAGATCCCAGAACTGATACTGGAGGACGATCGTCATCTCCTCCGGATACTGTTCCTTCAGGCGTTTGGACACCGACACGCCTACGCCGTCGGTATCGAAGGCAATGTAGAGGTGATGCTCGCCGGGAAGCCCGTCGCGCTGCACTTGCGTTAGCACCTGGCGCACCACGCCGCGCAGCGCGTCCTGCGTGAGGAGATCATATCTGATTTCATCGTCTGCCATGGGTGTCGTCGGTTCCCGCTCCGCGACGTGAGGCAGCAAGTGACCCCGTCAGCACAGTGGAGGGCTTCTGTTGCCCGGTGCCCTCCGAAACCGCGCCTAACCCCTGCGAGGAGGTTAGGGCTTTGACTTTAGGCCATCGCGCCGCTTACGCAGCGAGACGAGCCTCCGCATAGTTGTCGTTTGCAACTATTTGGGTGGCCCGATAACGGCGGAGCCATGCCGGGCAAAAGCGCGACCTTTACACCCTCGTCGATCCTATTTCGCCCCCATTTCAGAGACCGGAAATCAGAAGCCAGAAACCAGAAGTGCGTTGGAACAGATTGCGTATCGACTCTTGCGTTCTGGCTTCTGGGTTCTGACCTCTGGCTTCTGAATGGTGGAGGCGCCGGGTACCGCCCCCGGGTCCGAGTGGCTTATTACGTCGACCGTTTATCGCCATAGTCGGCTTGCGCCGACACACTCTATATAGGCCTTTATGGCGGCAAAAAAAAGATTGATGCTTGGATAACCCCCAAGTCGAAGCTTGCGAATCACTTGAGGTGAAAGCTCTACTGGGTGAGGTGGACGCCGCCGATTAGTCACCCTCCATTTTGATGACCCGACCGCTTCCTGCATCGCCTTTCATCTCGAACATGGTCACTGGCATCCAGCCCTCGACCTTCCAGACGCCGTCATCGAGCTGGATCTCCTCGAGCTTGACGATGCCGCGGTCGAAGGCCATGGCGCGCACGTCCTCGATGCCGATGGGCGCCGCGACGGCGGGCAAAGTGAAGAGGCCCGCGTTGAGCCCAAAGGCGATGAGCATGACACGCATTGAACGCTCCTTGTTTAGCGTCTATCGACGGGCGTTGAGCGGCGCCCATTGAGGCCTGGAACGCTCGCCGATCATGCCCGTTCCACAGGCTGGAATCATAAGGGAAGAGAGCCCCGTTGCGCCAATATCTCGATCTTCTGGCCCGTGTCCGGGCGCATGGTCTGCGCAAGGCCGAACGCACTGGCACCGGCGCGCTTAGCCTGTTCGGCGCGCAGTTGCGCTTCGACCTCGGCGACGGCTTCCCGCTGGTCACGACCAAGAAGCTGCACGTGAAAGCCATCGTCCACGAGCTACTGTGGTTTTTGCAGGGCTCGACCAACGTGCGCTACCTCAACGAGCACGGCGTGACCATCTGGGACGAGTGGGCTGACGAAAACGGCGAGCTCGGCCCCGTCTATGGACGTCAATGGCGGTCCTGGCCGACGCCCGATGGGCGCTCGGTCGATCAGATCGCGAAGCTTGTCGAGAGCATCAAGCGCGACCCGGATTCGCGCCGCCTCATCGTTAGCGCGTGGAACGTCGGCGAGCTCGACAAGATGGCGCTGCCGCCGTGCCACTGCCTCTTCCAGTTCTACGTGGGCGAGGGGCGACTCTCCTGTCAGCTCTATCAGCGCTCGGCAGACATCTTCCTGGGCGTGCCCTTCAACATCGCCTCCTATGCGTTGCTGACCCAGATGGTGGCGCAGGTCACGGGGCTAGAGCCGGGGGAGTTCGTGCACACCTTCGGCGACGTGCACCTCTACCTCAATCATCTGGATCAGGCCGACGAGCAGCTCTCTCGCTGCCCGCGCGCTCTCCCGCGCATGGAGCTGAACGACGAGGTCAAGTCGCTGTTCGACTTCGCCTACGAGGACTTCAAGCTCGTCGGCTACGATCCCCATCCGGCGATCCATGCCAAAGTGGCCGTGTAAATCGTCATGGTGAGGTGCCAGGCCGTCCTTCGAGGCTCGCGCTTCGCACTCGCACCTCAGGATGATGGCGGGGCCTCGAATCATGTGAATACGGAGCCCGTCATCGCGCTGGTCGTGGCCATGGGCGAGAACCGAGCAATCGGCAAGGGTGGCAGCCTGCCCTGGCATCTCCGAAGCGACATGCACTATTTCCGCAAGATTACCATGGGGAAGCCCGTTCTCATGGGACGGCGCACGTTCAAATCGCTGCCGCGCGTGCTGGACGGAAGGCTCAACGTCGTGCTGACGCGGGACCGTGGCTTCGTAGCGGCCGATGCCGTGATGGCGTACAGCCTGGAGGAGGGGCTCGCCGCGGCGCGCGCCTCCGCTGCACGGACCGGGGCCGGGGAGATCATGGTCATCGGCGGCGAGGACGTGTTCCGCGAGGTCTTGCCGCAAATCGACCGTATCTACCTCACCGAGGTCCATGCCGCGCCCGAGGCCGATACCTGGTTCCCCAAGCTCGATCCGAACGCTTGGCGCGAAGTGTCGAGGCAGAGGCATGAGGCCGGCCCCAAGGACGACCACGCCTGCAGCTTCGTCATCTTGGAGCGCGTATCTTAGAGGATCGCTGGATCGCATCCGGGCATGACGAGAGCGTATGCCCGGCGGTCGATTCTTCGGAAGACCCAAGATTGCACCCTGCCGGTCAGTAGCCTATAAACCCGCCAGAGATCCTGTCGCAGGGCTGCCATTTTGGTGCTGCTATGTCTCATTGGCTGGCGGCTCATCTCGGGGCGGTTCCTCACACGACCCCCACATAAATTCAGGACATTAATCATGCCTTGGAGCAATCAGAGCGGAGGCGGCGGCTGGAAGGGCGGCGGAGGCGGCGGTGGGCCTTGGGGGCCGCGCCCCGGTGGCCCCGGACAGCAGCCCGATCTGGAGGAGATTCTGCGCCGCAGCCAGGACCGCCTGCGCCAGGCCATGCCCGGCGGCCGCATGGGCGGTCCCTTCGTCGCGCTGATCGCCGTGCTCCTGATCGCTGCGGTCGCCTTCTTCGGCTTCACGGTTCGCGTCAATCCCGACGAGCTGGGTATCGTGCTCCGCTTCGGCGAGTATGTTCGCCAACTCCCTCCCGGCCTGAACTTCCGCTGGCCCTATCCGGTCGAGGAGGTCGAGTTGCCCAAAGTGACGCGCGTCAATCGTACCGAGATCGGCATGCGCGGCTCTTCCGACACGCGCGACGCGACGACCACGGTCCGCGACGTGCCCGAGGAAAGCCTCATGCTCACGGGTGACGAGAATATCGTCGACATCGACTTCGTCGTGTTCTGGCAGATCAACGACGCGCCCGACTACTTGTTCAACATCCAGTATCCGGAAGGCACGGTGAAGGCCGTCGCCGAGAGCGCCATGCGCGAGATCGTGGGCCAGAACGACATCGAGCCCATTCTGACCGCCGCCCGCGCCAGAACGGAGCAATCCGTTCAGGCCCTCATCCAGAAGATTCTGGACGGCTACGGCGCTGGCATTCGCATCGTGCAGGTTCAGCTCCAGAAGGTCGATCCGCCCTCTCAGGTCATCGATGCCTTCCGTGACGTTCAAGCGGCTCGCGCCGATCAGGAGCGCTTGCAGAACGAGGCGCAGACTTATGCCAA
>JBOHJE010000003.1:0-2963 GCA_050728375.1 Methyloceanibacter sp. | reverse complement strand
GAACTGAGTAGGCCGCTCGATTTCTGGGACCGGTTGATGAATTCGAGCGTGCCGTCTCCCTCGAAGGCGCGATAAAGGCCGCCCCACAATCCCTCGCCGAGCGAATCCCCGAGAACCACGATGCGATAGCGGTCACCGTTGGGGAAAGGATTGATGTAGGTGCGCTGAACCGGGGTTCCGTCCTGCGCCAAGGCCGACGATGACGCAAAGCTGGAAAGAAGGCAGATAAACATCGCGGCGAGCACGGCCGCTGAGCCCCAAAACAGTGCCCGCGACCCTGCGCGGCGGCGCGATGCTGGGAACATCATTGAGTGGACCCCACGGGTTGCCCGTCAGTGTTGTTCCTGCCGGCCGCCGGACTCGGCGGCTGGGCAGCCGAACTTCCCGCCTGAGGCGTCGGGCTTGCCGGCTGAGGCGTTGGGCTTGCCGGCTGAGGCATTGGATTTGCCGGCTGAGCCGGCGGTCTTGCCGGCGCCTCGGCCCGCAAGCGCTTGAGGATTGTCAGCGTCGGGTAGCCGTCGACCTGCAGCCCTTTAGTACGCTGGTAGGTTCGAACGGCTTCAAGGGTTCCCCGACCGATCACACCGTCGGGCTCCCCCTCGAGCATACCCAAGTCGATGAGGTGCTTCTGCAACTCGTGCCTCTGATCGAGCGAAAGATGCGTTTCGTCGCTGGGCCAAGGCTGCACGAACGGCCCCCCGCCCCGCAAGCGATCCGACAGATGACCGACGCCGAGCGCGTAGGATTTAGCCTGATTGTAGCGGAGGATCGACCGGAAATTGTTGAGGACCAAGAAGGATGGGCCGCGCGTCCCTTCCGGCGAGAAGAGTGTCGCCCTGTCGCCGGGACGCGGGTAGGGCTGCCCATTGGCCCGCACGAAGCCGATCCTCTGCCACTCGCCGAGCGTCTTGTAGCTGCTCTCGCTGATCCTCTTGGGGTTGACTCCCTTCGGCACGCGCACCTCGTAGCCCCAGCTCTGCCCGGGCTGCCATTTGGAGACTTTGAGATAGCTCGCCGTCGAGGCAAGTGCGTCCGGGACGTTGCCCCAAATGTCGCGCTTACCGTCCCCGTCATAGTCAGCGGCATAGGCCGAGTAGGTGGTCGGAATGAATTGCGTGTGCCCCATGGCACCGGCCCAAGACCCGTTCATGGCCTCCAGCGAGACATCGCCGCGTTGCAGAATCTTAAGCGCGGAGTTCAGCTGGCTCCTGGCGAACTTGGATTTGGTGCCGGAGCAGATGAGCGTCGCGAGCGAGCGTATGACGTTCTTGTCGCCGGGCTGCGTGCCGTAATTCGATTCGACACCCCAGATGGCAACGATGACATGCCGGTCGACCCCGTAGCGCGCTTCGAGCCTATCGAGCAGCGCCTTGTGCTGAACCAGCATCTCCTTGCCGATGTTGATCCGCTTTTCCGAGACCGCGCGGTCGACATACTCGCCAACCGGCTTCACATATTCGGGCTGGTAGGTCGCAAGCTCGACGACCTCTGGGTCGAAAGAAAGCCCCGCAAACGCGTGCTCGAAGGTCGCTCTGGTCACCCCTGCGGCTTTGGCGGGTGGCCAAAGACTGCTCACACAGGTCTGAAACTTGTCGGCGCTCGCCTGCGCCGGAAGCAGCAAGGAGAGTGCGACCGCCGTTCCGGCAGCCGAGATCAGGGTCTTCGTCATCTGTTCGAATCGCATGGTTGTGGACCTAGCAATCGCACCGGGCAAAACCGAGGCAGCCAAGCGCGCCCCGCTGAAATTCTCAAGGTTTCAGACTCACGTTACTCAGCGCTGGCCGCTTTGAGCACCCTGTCGACCAGGGCTTGGCTCGGATAACAGGTGAGCGGCAGTCCGAGCTTTTTCTCCTGTACGCCAATGCTCTGTCTCGTCTTGAAGCCGACGAGGCCGTCCACCTTGCCGACATCGTGTCCCTGGGCGACGAGAACCTCCTGAAAGCGCTGTATCCGGTCGCGCGGGAAACGCTCCACCGGCTCCCAATCGCCCACGAACTCGACCGGCGCATTGTGCGCGATCATGTCGGCCACATGGCCCACGAAAATCGCATAGACGTCGGAGTTGTTATAGAGCTTCAGCACCGAGAAATTGTTGGTGGCGAGGAAGGCCGGACCTTTCAGTCCCGCCGGCAGCACGAGAAACGCGGAATCGTTCAGCCGCTCCTCGGGACACGGCCGCCCCTTCACCCGCGCCACGCCGAGCTTGACCCACTCGCTGATGGGCCGAGCCAGGTCCGGACCCTGGAGGGTGCAGTCGAAGCCTTTCGGCAGGTCGATCTCGTAGGCCCAAGGCTGCTTGCCGTCCCAGCCCTGGCTGTGCAGGGAATTGCCGGCAGAGGCGAGCGCGTCCGGCACCGAATTCCAGATGTCGCGCCTACCGTCGCCGTCGAAATCGACAGCGTAGTTCTCGAAGTCCCCGGGCAGAAACTGCGTGTAGCCCATGGCTCCGGCCCATGAGCTCTTCATCTCGGCACGGGAGGCGTGGCCCTGTTCCAGGATCTTGAGGGCGATGATCAGCTCCTCGCGGAACTCTTCGGGCCTTCTCCCCATGAAGCCTTGCGAGGCGATGGCCGACACGGCGTCGTAGGGGAGCGCGGCGGTGCCGAAGCCCGTCTCACGCCCCCAGATCGAGACGATGATGCTGGCCGGCACGCCATATTGGTTCTGGATCGCCGCAAGGGTGGGACCGAGCTGCTTGAACTTCGACCGGCCCGTTCCCGAAAGGGACTTCAGGCTCCCCGCATTGAAATATTGCTGCGGGACGTCGAACTCCGCCTGGTGGCGCAGCTTAGGCTTCAGGGCGGCGGGCAGCGCCGGCCCGCCTTCGAATGCGGGATCCGGGGGAACGAGGTGCGGCAAGGACCAGTCGACCTTCAGGCCCTTAAAATGCGCATCGAAAGTCTTGCGCGAGACACCCGCCTTCTCGGCCTCGGGCCAAAGCGATTCAAGCCATTGAGCGAAGC
>JBOHJE010000002.1:0-2568 GCA_050728375.1 Methyloceanibacter sp. | reverse complement strand
ACCACGCCGAGCAGCAAGGTCGGTTCGCCGTTGTTGCGGATCAGAAAGGTCGCCGGATCTTCGTAGCCGCGCTTTACATCGGCGATGTCGGACAGCTTCAGCGTACGGCCTTGTGCGGCGACGGGGGTATTACGGATCTCCTGCAGATCGTCGATGGCACCGTCCAGCCGGATGAAGACTTGCGGGCCCTTGGCTTCGATAGAGCCTGCGGGCGTCATGACGTTCCGGCTGTTGAGCGCGGCGAAGATGTCCCCCGGGGACACGCCCAGGGTCGCGAGGCGGTCGAAGGAGAATTCGACGAAGATCTTTTCCGCTTGCTCGCCGATGATATTCACCTTCTTGACGCCCGGTACGTGAAGCAGCCGTTGGCGCAAGACCTCCGCGTCGCGGACGAGGGTTCGATGAGGCTCGCCCTTCGCCTTCAACGCATAGAGCGCAAAGGTCACGTCGGCATATTCGTCGTTCACCATCGGACCGATGACGCCACGCGGCAGGTTGTGGGCCTCGTCGCCGAGCTTCTTCCGCGCCTGATAGAACTGCTCGGGGACATCGGCAGGCGGCGTGCTGTCTAGCAGGACCACCGTGGTGAAGGCCAGGCCGGGGCGGGTAAAAGTCTCGGTCCGGTCATACCAGCGGAGTTCCTGCATCCGCTTTTCCAGGGGCTCGGCGACCAACTCTTCCATCTCCTGTGCCGTGGCTCCCGGCCAGGCCGTGACGACGGTCATCTGCTTGACCGTGAAAGCGGGGTCTTCCGCCCGTCCCAGGTTAAGGAAGGCCACCACGCCGGCAATCGAAATTACCAGGAGCAGGAACAGGGTGACGGCGCGCTCGCGTACGGCGAGAGCGGAGAGATTGAAACCGCTCATTGCTGTTCCCCGCCATTGACGGCCAGGCTTGGTGCGGCCTCGTTCACCGTGAGTCGCACGTACTCGCCTTCGTGCAGCAGATGCGCACCGAGCGCAACGACGCGATCACCCGCCTCGAGTTCGCCGACGACCGAAGCCGCTTCGTCACTCAGGCCGGCGACTTGCACGGCACGCCAGGTGACGCGAGGCGTTTCCCCTTCGACCAGCCATACGCCGGGGCCCTTGCCCGGATCGAAGATCGCGCCTATCGGTACCTGCAGCGCCGGGGCAGACCGGCCGTTCGGAATCTCGATTGAGACGGTCGAGCCCAGTGGCGCGTCTGCGAGCCGGCCCTCCAGCACGTATCGAGCTTCGAAGGTCCGCGTCTGACGGTTTGCGGCATCCGACAACTGGCGAAGTTTCGCAGAGCCGGTCAACCCGCTTCCATACAAGGTCGCCCGGCCGGTCGATCCGATCGCCGGGCGCAGGGTTTCGGGCAGCTCGATGACCGCCTCGCGGCGGCCGGCATGCGCCACACGCACGACGACTTGACCGGCATTGACGACCTGGCCGGGCTCCGCCAGCGTCTCGACCACCACGCCGTCCGCATCGGCCAGAAGGACGGCGTAGCTCGTTTCGTTGCGGGCAACGTCAGCCTGAGCCTCGGCTGCATTGAGCTGCGCTCTTGCAGATTCCGCGGCCGCTTTCACTTTGTCATAGGCCGATGCCGAAACGGCACCCGCGGCCACGAGGTCGCGATATCGCACCTCGTCCGCCGCGGTCTGGTGCGCGAGCGCCCTGGCGGCGGCAACGGTCTCCTCGTGCGCGCGCATGGCGAGCCTCAGGTCCGTGGGATCGATGCGCATGAGCGGCTGGCCGCGCTCGACGGTCTGCCCGGTATCGACCAGGCGTTCCAGGATCTTGCCGGGAACGCGAAAGCCGAGGTCGCTCTGCACGCGGGCCGCGACGATGCCGGTGAACGAACGCTCCGCCTGGACAGAGGCCGCCACCGCCGCTACCCGCACAAGGGGACTCTGCGTCCGCGGATCATTTGAAGAAGAAGTTGCGTCGCTGCACGCTGCCAAGGCAAAGGGCAACAGAGCGATAACAGCAAGGAATGGGACATCACGGCGCTTGAACATGGAGACCTCCCGGAAAGCGAATGAATGCCTCCATTGTATGACTAGTGACTATAAATGTCAATAGTCACTAGTCATATTTATTTTTATGGGACCAGACTTCGCAGCACCAGGTTCGAAAGTTGCACCGGCGCATCCTCGACGAGATCGAGGTTGTGCTGGAGCAGGAGAGGATTCACAAAGGGGTGCATGACCAAATAGATCGCATGCACCGTCTCGTCCAGCGGCGTCTTGCGCTCGAACTCGCCGGTCTCCCGCCCTTCGCGGATGACTTCCATCAGGATCTGCCTGATGCGCTCCGCGTAAGCGCGGGCGGACGGCCACCCCTCGCCGGCGGAATATGCGGCGATGTCGTACAGCTTGCGATCGTTGAAAAACAGACTCACGCTGGTCGCCGTTAAGGTCTTGAACATACGACGGAATTTTTCCGTGGGCGTGGCCGCACCAGCCACGGCCTCTTCGACCGCCGCGACTATCGCACTCAAGGTCTTGGCGCAAATGGCCTCGCCGATGGCCTGCTTGGAATCGAAGAACTTGTAGATGTAAGCCTTGGAAAAGCCGATCGCTTTGGCCAGGTCGGAGAC
>JBOHJE010000001.1:0-5926 GCA_050728375.1 Methyloceanibacter sp. | reverse complement strand
CCGCGATACTGCCGGAGCTTTTGGGGACTATGCCGGCTACGTTGCGGAGAAACTCAGCGACCGGGTCAAGCACTTCTTCACGATTAACGAGTTCTACACGTTCATCGAAATGGGCTATCGCACCGGGGTCATGGCCCCCGGGCTGACTTTGCCGAACAGCCGCGTGAACCAGATCCGGCATCACGCGCTTCTCGCCCACGGTCTTGCGGTTCAGGCGATCCGCACCAAGGCGCGGCGGGGGACCAAGGTGGGACCGGCGGAAAATATCGGTATCGGCGTACCCGTCATCGAGACACCCGAGCACATCAAGGCGGCCAAGCTCGCGACACGCGAGATGAACGCGCCGTACCTGACCGCGATCCTCGAAGGCCGCTATACCGAGGCGTATCTCGCATCTGCCGGCGCCGACGCCCCGAAGTTCACGCCGGAGGATATGACAATCATTGCCAGTCCAGTCGATTTCGTCGGCATCAACGTCTACCTGCCGAGCCAATACGTGCGAGCGACCGAAAGTGCGCCTGGTTATCAATCCGTCCCATTCAACGCCTCGCATCCCCGAATGGCGTCGCCCTGGCACAAGATTGGACCCGAGGCGCTCTACTGGGCGCCACGCCACGTCTGGAAGCTCTGGAAAGTGGGGGACATCTACGTCACCGAGAACGGGTGTGCCGCCAGCGACGAGCCAGCCAGCGACGGCAGTATCTGCGATACCGACCGCATCATGTTCCTGCGCAGCTATCTGACGCAATTGCAGCGCGCGACATCCGAGGGTGTGCCGGTGCGCGGATACTTCCTGTGGACCTTGATGGACAATTTCGAATGGTCTGCCGGCTACGCCACCCGCTTCGGGTTGATCTATGTCGACTATGCGACGCAGAAGCGCACACCGAAGCTGAGCGCATCCCTTTACCGAGAGCTCATAACCAGAAACCGGGTGGTGTGAAAATCCGGCTCGGCAACGCAGTAGGCCACAACCATCTACTCAGGTTTCCGACTCTGGGCTCACTTCCGCAGAACTACAGCGATACCGAATGAATGCCCTCTACAGCATCTTGATTGCCGATCCCATCCATGCCGAGGGCCGCGAGTTGCTCGCCAAGGATGCCAGGCTCCGCGTCGATGTGGCAACGGGGCTCGACGAGCAGGCTCTGGTCGAGCGTATCACGGAATACGATGCACTCATCGTCCGCTCCAAGACCCGCGTCACCACGCCGGTCATCGCGGCTGCCAGTAGGTTGAGGGCCATCGGCAGGGCCGGCATCGGGGTCGATAACATCGACGTCGCCGCGGCCACGGAGCGTGGCATCGTGGTGTTCAACACGCCCGACGCCAACGCGACGACCACGGCAGAGCTCACGCTCGCTCACTTGCTCTCGTTGAGCCGCCACCTGCCTCAGGCGGATCGCTCGGTGCGGCAAAGCGAATGGCAGCCGGCACGCTTCTCCGGCGTGGAACTTTCCGGGAAGACCATCGGCATTATCGGCTTCGGCGCGATCGGACGCCTGGTGGCCCGTCGTTGCACCGGGCTCACGATGCGGGTCTTGGCATACGACCCGTTCGTCCCGCCGGAGATCATGGAACAATCGGCGGCTGAACCCGCCGAGCTCGATGCGCTACTTGCGCGCTCCGACTACATCACGCTTCACTGTCCGTTGACCGACAGGACGCGCCACTTGATCAACGCTCCGCGCCTTGCCGCGATGAAGCACGGCGCCCGACTGATTAATTGCGCCCGCGGCGGCCTCGTGGAGGAGGCGGCGCTCGCCGACGCGATCAAGAGCGGGCACATTGCCGGCGCTGCCCTTGACGTCTTTGAAAAGGAGCCGCCGACGGGTTCACCGCTTCTGACCCTCGATAATATCGTTCTGACGCCGCACCTCGGTGCCTCGACAGAGGAGGCGCAGCAGGCCGTGAGCGTCAGGATCGCCGAGGACGTGGTCAGATTCCTGGCAACGGGACAGGCCGAGACGGCAGTGAACCTTCCCCGCGTCACCTCAGAACAGCTCGCGCGGACGATCCCATATCAGCAGCTCGCCCATGCGCTCGGCCGGCTGGTCGGTTCCCTCTGCGAAGGGCCTATAACCGAGCTTGTCGTACGGCTATTCGGACGGGCGGCCGAATTGGATTCGCGGCCGATCACGGCGGAGGCCCTCGTCGGACTGCTCAGCCGCCGCCTGACGGGTCGTGTGAACCGCGTCAACGCCGGCCATCTCGCCAAATTGCAAGGCATCGAGGTCCGCGAATCCAGGACCGAGAGCGCACGGGACTTCGTCTCTCTCGTGGAGGTCAGCGCCGTCAGCGGCGATAAGACGACGACCGTCGCCGGCACGTTGCTCGGCGAACGCCATGCCCGACTGGTGCGCATCGACGATTACGATGTGGAGGCGGTGCCTGAGGGGCATTTCCTGTTCACCCGTCACCATGATCAGCCCGGTGTGGTCGGGGCGCTCGGCGGCATTCTGGGTCGGGAGAACATAAACATCTCCCGTATGCATGTCGGCGTCGGCAACACCTCGGAGAGCGCGATCGCGTTGATCAGCACGTCCGCTCCGCTTTCCTCGACGGCCATGGCCGAGATCCGGGCGCTGCCGCCGATCGAACAGGCCGTGGAATTCGAGCTGTGACGCCCCAGAGAAGAAACTTCGACATCGTTTGCTTCGATTGCGATAGCACGCTGAGCTGCATTGAAGGAATCGACGAGCTGGCGCGGCGTGCCGGGGTTGAGGACGAGGTTGTGCCGCTCACGGCCGCCGCTATGGCGGGGACGTTGTCGCTCGACGCGATCTACGAGAAGCGTCTTTCCCTAGTTCGCCCCGACCAAGCGGCGGTCGAATGGCTGGGTAGGCGCTACGTCGAGGAGATAGTGCCGGGCGCACGAGAGACGATTGCCGCGCTTACCCGCGCGGGCACGGCCGTGCATATTGTCAGCGGGGGTCTGAGCCCGGCCGTCGTTCCGCTGGCCCACGTGCTGGAGGTTCCGTCTTCGCATGTTCACGCCGTGGATGTGATCTTCGAAGACGACGGCAGCTACCGTGATTTCGACCGTGGATCACCACTGATTCATTCTAACGGTAAGGCAATCGTGTGCCCCTCGCTAGCGGCGTCCAGAATAGCCCTCGTCGGCGACGGCGTCACCGACCTTGCCGCCCGCAAGTCCGGCGTTTTCGTGGTGGGCTTCGGCGGCGTTACGCGGCGCGAAGCTTTGGTGACAGGTGCCGACGTCTTCGTTGCGCGCCCCAATCTAACTGCCGTTCTCGACACGCTCCTGGGGTCGGCAGAATGCTAGTCCGATGAGAGCTTCCGGAAACCACTTGCGGCCAGGCCGTCATTTCGTCTTCATCGTCGCCTCTGAGGCCTCAAAGCGGGAAACACGCGCCCTTATCGAGAAAGTCGTGAAGGTGGACGATCGTCGAGGTTTCGTTGGCCAGGATGATGCCGTAGGCCGGAGGCTCTTTGCTGCCCAACGGCTGGTCCCGCGCAGCGAAATCCAGCCAGCATTGGTGGGCGGTTCCTCGCAGGCCTGAGAACGGTATGCCGTCCCAGGTCCCACTTACCGGCCGATGCAGGTGTCCGAAGAAGATGTGACGGATGCGCTGCTTGTGCGGTGCGAGAATCTCCTTGAATCTGTCCCTTTGCATCAAGCAGATCGCGTCGAGTGAAGGTATCCCGACGTGAAGGGGTGGATGATGCATGAAGATATAGACCGGCCGATCACCACTTGCCGCAAGCTCGCGCGAAAGCCACTCCTGGCGCCGCTCGCAATAGCCGCCAGCATGGATGCCGGGCTCAAGCGTGTCGAGAAACAGAAGCGTGGATCCGCCGATCTCTTGCGCATGCTGTGCGAAGCCATTGGCGTCGATTTTCGCGTCCGGAAAGATGCGCAGGAAGTTGTCGCGGTTGTCGTGGTTGCCGAGCAGTAGTTGCCACGGCGTGGCAAGCTTGCTGAGAAGCTCGCGGAGTAACGCATAGGCGGATTCGTCGCCACAGGTCAGGTCGCCTGTGATGACGCAGAGATCAGCGTCGGCGTGCTGGACATTAATATCGGCAAAGCACAGCGCGAGCCGCTCGGCGGGATCAATCCCAAAAAGTGTCTCGCTAGGCTTCGTGAGATGGGGATCGGTAACCTGGATGAGCTTCATGGTCTAAGACCTTCATGGCCTAAGGTGGAGTCATTTTGCGTTGTCTCGTATCCAACGAGAGCCGTCCAGATGCGCCAGAGCCAAATTTCATTGCGAAGTAGACCTGCGTCGATTAAGCCATGGATTCCCCTCTCACCACCTCGGTGGCGGAGATGCCAGGGCCGCCATGCTCTTCTCGGTGGCAGGTTGCGGTAATCAACGTGCCAAGAGGAAAATAGACGTGAAACGTCTCCATGCAATTTCTTCTTCCTCGGACCCCCCGGGCTGGCTGAGGGAGGTAGGTCCAGATACCTACCTAGGTCAACGGTAGCCGTGTGAACAAAGATTCTACTATCGTCTTTGACCTCGACGGCACGCTTGTCGATACACTGCCGGACCTCAGCAAGGCTCTGAACGACGTGATCGTTCGCCGCGGTTACGCGCCGGTGAGCGCGGAGGCCATCCGCCCTTCGGTAGCAGGCGGCGCAAAGGTCATGATTGAAGCGGCCTTAGGCGGGGCGACGGCCGAGCGCGACCTGGATCAACTGCTAGTCGAATTCATTGCCTACTACGAGGCCAATATCGCCGTTGATAGCCGGCCCTTCCCCGGCGTGGTGGAAGCGCTAGAGCGACTCGCATCAGCCGGCGCAAGACTCGCCGTTTGTACGAATAAGCGGGAGCAGCTGACACGCAAACTGCTTCAAGCTCTCGAACTGGACAGGTATTTCTGCGCTATCGCTGGCCGCGACACACTCGCTTGCGCCAAACCTGATCCCAGGCACCTAACTGGGGTGATATCGCTCGCCGGCGGCGATTGCTTGCGTGCGATACTGGTGGGCGACAGCGACGTTGATTTGAGGACAGCTAAGGCGGCCGACATCCCCGTTATTCTAGTCACTTTTGGTTATGGGCCAACTTCATTCGACAGTTTAGTGGCTGATGCGGTGATAGATCACTTCAGCGAACTGGAATCATGCGCCTTGTCGCTCTTAAGAGAAATGTGATCCCCCCGATCTGACGGGAGAGATAATGAGGTGAGCTTGCAGAGTTTGCGGTCAAGAGATGGCCCTTGCGAGATTGGCGATCACGACGCTGAGATGGGCCGGCGTCGTAGTATCGCTCTGCACACCTGCAAAAATGTCCTCGCCTTCGGTCCAGCGTCTTAGCGCGTCTTCTGTGTCGAGGACCGTGCTCACGGCTTCGCTCAGCTCGTACAACGCCAGGCTATAACCTAATGACTTGAGTGCCGCACGAAACGTCACGCTCACTGTCGTGCCAAGAGTAAGATAGTCGATATGAGCCGGGATCGGGACGTCCTCTCCCCTAAGCGCAGCCACACAGGCTTCGGCCGAAAAGGAGGTGTGCTTTCGACAAGAAAGCGGGCGGTCCGCATGCAAGCTGCAAAGGTGCTCCTCGAGAATAGGACATGCCCGCCGCTTTCCCAACACCCGTGCTCTCTGATCCAGACCTCGCAGCAAGATTGCTTTGGCTCTAAACTCCTTGGCGGATGGTCGGTCGGACTTCTCGTTCTGTAGCTTCAGCCTTTCAGCCAACAGCAGCGCTTCAGGCGCAAGCAATGAGACGAAGGTATAACAGCAATGGTCGCATCCAGGTTTGCAGCCAAGAGGACGTGCCGATGGGGCGGCTAGTTCCCCTTGATCATAAAGCTGATGGGCGATCTCGGCAGCCCTGAGCACCCGGCGCTTGTTGCTCCTATTCTCAAGGCAATCCTTAAACAGGAGCGCCATACTTTGTGCGAGTTGCTCCGAACCTATCAGCGGAACACCTCGGGCAAGCAGCCTAGGGTG